>CALWDN010000048.1 GCA_944376685.1 uncultured Mediterraneibacter sp.
GCGGGGATCTTTTACATGAAGGACTGCATCCGGGATCTGGAAGAGAAGAAGGAGCAGGAATTCATGGTGCAGTTCCGGGACAGCATCCAGGCGGTCGCGTCAGGCCTCAAGGCCGGGTATTCCGTGGAGAATTCCATCCGGGGGGCGGACCGGGACCTGCGGGCGGTGTACGGGCCGGAGACCAGGATCCGGAAGGAATACGCCCTGATGGCCCGGCAGCTGGACATGAACATGGCGGCGGGCGCGGTGCTTGACCAGTTCGCGCAGCGCACCGGGCAGGAGGATGTGGAAAACTTTGTCAATGTCTTCGCTTCCGCGAAAAAGAGCGGCGGGGACAGTATCGCCATAATCCGGAATTCGGTGCGGCTGATCAGCGGGAAGATCGATACGGAGAAGGAGATCCGGACCATGACTGCGTCACAGAAGCTGGAGTTTAACATCATGTGCGTCGTGCCGTTTGCCATCATCCTCTATATGAAGGCCACATTCGGAGAATTTCTGGATGCGCTTTACGGATCGGCGGCAGGGGTGTGCGTTATGTCGGCCTGCCTGTGTATATATGCGGCGGCGTACCGGATGGGCAGGCGGATCATCCGGATCGAAGTATAGGAAAGAGACGGGAGGCAGATGAGGAATGGGCATAAAACGGAAGTTCACGGAACTGAGGGCCTGGGCAGCAGGCAATCCGGCCTGTATAAAGGCTGCGGCTGCGGCTCTGGCGTCGGTCATTTTCGCGGCGGCGCTCTACCAGTGGGACAACGGACGTACGCTGGAGACAGACGGGTCCGGGCGTCCGGTCCTGGAGCGCGGGGAAGCGGGCGAAGATCAGACGATGGAGCTGCGGGTGCAGGCCGGCGGCATGGAAGAAGAGATCGAAGTCACCGTGTCCGGGCGGGAATATACGGAAGAAGAACTGGACGCTGCGTTTGAGGATGCGCAGGCCGGCCTCCAGGAGCTCATACTGGGAGAGAACCCGGGGCCGGACGAGGTCCGGGCGGATCTGGAGCTCATTACCGAAGTGCCGGGCACGGATATCGGGGTATCCTGGGAAATGGACCGGTATGACGTGATCGATCCCCAGGGTAACATCATCGGAGAGGACCTTCCGGAAGAAGGGACAGCCGTAAACCTGACCGCGGTGCTCACATACGGGGACAGGAAGCAGTACTGCGGATTCGGCGTCTGCGTCTATCCGCCGGAAATATCCGGCCCGGAGCAGCTGGCCCGCGACATCCGCAAAGAGACGGAACGGACCGATGCGGACACCCGGAGCGAAGCGTACATGGTCCTTCCGGACAGTGCGGGCGGGGAATCCCTGCGCTGGATGCCGGGGGAAGAGAAAAGGGCCCTCGGGATCGCGGTGCTCGGACTCGGCGCATCCTGCATGATCTTCGTGTCAGACCGGCAGAAGAAGAAAGAGAAGGAGAAAAATGAACGCCGGCAGATGCAGCTGGATTATCCGCAGATCGTCAACAAGTTCAACCTCTATGTCCGCGCAGGTATGACGGTGCGCCGGGCGTGGGCGCTGATCGTACAGGATTATGCGCGCCGGAACGCGGGAAAGCCGGGCCGGCGGGCTTATGAAGAGATGGCCGCAGCCATGTACCGGATCAGGGGCGGGATGCCGGAGGGAGAATGTTATGAGGACTTCGGCGTCCGCTGCCGGGAGCCGTCATACCGCAGGTTCGGCATGCTGCTTTCCCAGAACCTGCGGAAGGGATCGAAAGGGCTTACGGATATCCTGGAGCGGGAGGCGGCGGATGCTTTTGAAGACCGGAAGAAGCTGGCGAAGAAACTCGGGGAAGAGGCCGGGACGAAGCTGATGATCCCATTATTTATGATGCTGGCCATCGTGTTCGCCATTGTGACCGTGCCGGCGTTCTTCTCCATACAGATTTAGAAAAAAGGAGGACTGTACATATGAAGAAACTTAGCGCAAATCTCAGGCAGAAATGGAACGGATTCAGGACAGGGTTAAAAGAGAAGGTGTGCGGGAAGAGCCTGTCCGGCATCACGGTGATCGAGCTGGTGCTGATCCTCGTGATCGTGATCGCGCTGCTCCTGATCTTTAAAAACCAGCTGATCAGCCTGATCAATACGATCTTTGAGAAGATCATATCTGAGAGTTCGGGGATCTGATATGAGAAAAGGGGAGATCACGGCTTTCCTGAGCATGGTATTCGTGCTCCTCGTGTCTTTTGTGCTGGGCATCCTGGAAATATCGCTGATCCGGACGTCTGCGGGTATGAGCCGGGTCACGGCTGACAGGGCGGTGTTCTCCCTGTTCGGCGGATATCAGAAGGCGCTGTTTGAGGATTACCATGTGTTTGCGTTCGACGGCAGCTTCGGAAGCGGCCCGTTCAGCGAGGAGCAGATCACCGGCAGGCTTCATTACTACGGAAGCCCGGAGATCAGCCATGAGATCACAGGCGTCCAGTTCTTAACAGACGGCAGCGGCCAGGCGTTCAGGGAGCAGGTGCTGGAGTATATGGAGACGAGATACGGCGTCTCCCTGATCCGGGACTTTACAGGGCTGACCGGACAGTGGGAGGAAGAGTGCATCCGGGGCGAAGAGATGAAGGCGCAGGAAGAGTCGGTTATGGCGGATCTTGAAGAACTGCGGGCAGATCTGTCCCAGGCCTGGACGGCCGGGGAAGCCCGTCCGGAAGGAGGGCAGGACGCACCGGAAGAAGGGCAGGATGTACCGGAGGACCAGGCGTCTCTGCCGGAGGGCAACCCCTTCGGCTGCCTGGAACAGATCGAGAAATCCGGCGTGCTCTCACTGGTCATGCCGGAAGAAATGGAACTGTCCGGCCTTGAGATCGAACAGGCGGGGCAGGCATCCGTGCGGAGCCTTGCATCCGGGTCCGGGACATTCCCGCACCGGCAGGGCATGGACGGGCTTGAGGAAAAGCTGCTGTTTAATGAATATGTCCTGAAGACATTTGGCAATGCGGTTTCCGCACAGGAGAGAGAGGAGGGAAGCCCCGGAAGGACCCTGTCCTATGAAGCGGAATACATCCTGGGCGGGAAGGCTTCTGACCGGGAGAACCTGGAGGCAGTGCTGCTGAAGATCTTCTTCATCCGCATGGCGATGAATTACATCTATCTCCTGGGGGACTCGGCGAAACGGGGCGAAGCCACGGCGCTGGCAGCCGTGATCGCCGCCGCGCTCCTTATCCCTGAGGGGACGGAGGTGATCGAGCAGCTCATCCTGGTGGCGTGGGCGGCGGGCGAGAGCATCGTTGACATACGGACGCTCCTTGGTGGAAAGAGGGCGGCGCTCATGAAAAGCGCAGATACCTGGCAGGTCTCATTAGCTTCCCTGCTGACGCTTGGAAGCGGGGCGGACGGCCTGTCGGGAGAAGATGCGGCGGGCGGCATATCCTATGAGGATTACCTGAGGATCTTCCTGTTCTTCGGGAATACGGATGAGGTGACCATGCGCACGGTCGACCGGGTGGAAGAAAACCTGGCTTCAGAACACGGGCTGTCCGTCCTCCGGGCGGATCAGTGTGTCACGAAGATGGAGCTTCTGAATACCTCGCAGACTGCGGGCGGCATTACTTATACGTTCCCGCTGTACTTCGGATACTGCTGAAGCCCGGTCCCCGGTGCAGATGCCCTTTCATCTTTCTCCGCACCCCTCATGCGGTTTTACCACGAGTATCTTATCTTTACGGAAAGGAAAATTGACTGCGATGACACCAAAAACGAATAAGGGCAAGACATCCCCACGATTAAAGGAAAGGGCATCTGCACCGGGGATCGGGAAAGGAAGCGTGACCGTGGAAGCGTCTGTCGGGATCCCGCTGTTTCTCTTCGCGGCTGTATGCCTGATCTGGATGATCGAGATCCAGAGCATCCGGGTCAGCATGCTTAACGCATCGGTCAGTGCGGCCAAAAGCGCGGCCGAGGACACGGCGGTCATCCCGGTGCTCAACACCATCCGGCTGAAGTCGGACATCGTGTCCCTGATCGGGGAGGAACGGATCTCGCGCAGCCTCATAAGCGGCGGGACCTCCGGGATTTCCTGCTGGAAATCCCATGTCTCGCCCGCCACAGGGGACATGGAGATCACAGTGGAGTATCCGGTGCAGCTGCCGCTCCCGTTGTTCGGAGAGCCGGAGGCAGAGCTTGAGGAGACATTTACGGTAAGCGCCTGGACGGGCGCCTCTTACGGCGAAGACGGAACCGGCGGCGGAGACGGCAGGATCGTATACGTTACGGACAACCGGGAAGTCTATCACGAGGATTACCGCTGTTCCCACCTGCAGTTGTCGATCCGGTTCGTGCCGGCGGAAGAACTGGACCAGATGCGCAATGCAGACGGAAGCCGATACCATGCGTGCGACAAATGCGTCTTCGGAGAGGCAATGACCGGGGTCTACATTACGGAAGACGGTTCAAAATATCACAATTCTCTTGGCTGCAGCGGGCTGAAGCGCTCGATACAGGCGGTCGGGAGATCGGAAGTATCAGGAATGGAGGGATGCAGCAGATGTTCAGGCCAGACCAGCTGATCCGGCTTGCGGCAGCGCACAGCTGGCTCATATGCAGGATCTTGTTCGCGTTATACCTGTGTGTACTGACGGTAATGGATATCCGGAGGAAACGGCTGAACCTTGCGTTTCTCCTGTCCGGGTTCCTTCTCGTGGCGGCCGGGATATTCGCCGCCCGCCAGATCCATCCCCTGCTGCTTCTCACCGGCGGAGGCGTGGGGCTTGTATTTTTTGTGACCAGCAAAGTGACCGGGGAGGCGTTCGGGTACGGGGACAGCCTGCTGATCCTTATCATGGGGAGCTTCCTCGGATTCTGGGACATCCTGTCGCTCTTGACGGCGGCGTTCCTCCTGGCGGCCGTGTTTTCCGCGGTGATGCTGGTCGAGAGTACGTTCGGCCGGAAGACGGCGTTCCCCTTTGTTCCCTTTCTGGCGATCGCATATACGGGAGGGATGATCTTTGGAATGTACTGAGAGAAAAAAGAAGCGGACCGGCGGGCTTCGCGGAAGCGCCGTGGTCGAGATGTCTTATATCATCCCGCTGTTCCTGGGGCTGTTCGTGCTGATCGTACACACGGTCTTTTATTATCACGACAAGGCGGTGATGAATGCCGCCGCGGCAGAGACAGCGGTCCTGGGCGCCCAGGCGTCGAGGCGGGAGGGGGCGGACTATGACCTGGAAGCCTTTTTCGGGGACAGGACGGACGGGAAGCTGATCTACATGACCGATGCGGAAGTGTCTGTATCACAGACGGACCGGGAGGTCACAGTCTGCGCGTCGGCGGCGAAGAGCATCATGGAGCTGTCCGTGTGCCAGAAGGCGAGGATCGCAGAGCCGGAGAAAAACCTGAGGATAACAGCAGAGGTGGGATAAGTGAAGATTACATATGAGAACGGATGGGAATATACGGATATCCACGCGGATCTGCCGGTCCCCTATGAAGACAGCTATCAGATGCGCATGCTGAGGAATACAGAGATCCCCGGCCTGCTTGGCGTCAAAGGAAGCGGGCGGGACGGGAGCAGCCGCTATACGTGGCGCGTCAGCAGCGGGATCAGCGTGGCGAAGAAATTCGAACATCAGGGGATGAAAAAGCAGGACGTGGAGGGCGTGATCGAAGCGCTGGTCCGCACGGTGGAAGCGCTTGCGGACCATATGCTGAGCCCGGACGGCCTGATGCTGACGCCGGAGCTGATCTACACCCATGGGGGGAAGTACGGGTTCTGTTATCTCCCGGCGTCCGCCGGGGATTACCGCGTCCCGGTGTGCCGGTCATTCCATCAGCTGACGGAATATTTCACCGGCCATCTGGATTATCACGATACAGAAGGGATATTCCTCGTATATAAGCTCCACAAGGAGACCATGAAAGAAAGCTATGAGCTGAAAAAGATCCTGGAGGAATGCCGGGAGGAGGAAAAAACTTACCGGAGGGAGCAGATGCTAAGAGAGAAGAAACAATACGGCAGCACGGCAGAAACTCCGCCGGAGGTGGTGAGAGAAAACGCGGAAGCGTCCTATCCTGCGGATGGGTCGGAGAGCGCACCGGACAGGGAGAAGAAAAAAGGGTTCATAAAGCGGACGGTATCCCGGATACGGACGGGAAGATGGGGGGAATGGCAGGACCTGATCACGGAAATGGACGACGGGAAAGAAGCGGGGCGGTAGACAGACAACCCGGCATATCTTATAATAGAACAATCAAAAACCGGGAGGAAGGATGGCATGAGACGAAAACCGGAAGCAATATGTACAGCCGCCCTGATCGCTGTAAACGCCGCAGTGTTCCTGGTCCTGTCCCTGTTCGGGGATACAGAGGACCCGGCTTTTATGCTGCGCCACGGAGCCATGTATGAAGAGTATGTGATCCGGGGGCGGGAATATTACCGGCTGTTCACCTGCCTCTTCCTGCACTTCGGGATCGAGCATCTGCTCAACAACATGGTGCTTCTGGGCGCGCTTGGGTGGAACCTGGAGGCTGTGACCGGGAAGGCCCGGTTCCTTGCCATATACTTTGGGAGCGGCCTGGCGGGAAACCTGCTGTCTCTTTTCTTTAACAGGGCATCCGGGGAAAATGTCGTATCCGCAGGCGCGTCAGGCGCGATCTTCGGCCTGATGGGGGCGCTCCTGTACGTGGTCATCATAAACCGCGGCCGGCTGGGGCGGCTTACCGGCAGGGGGATGCTCTTCATGGCGGCGCTGAGCCTGTATTTCGGGTTTACAAGCACCGGCGTAGACAACCTGGCCCATATCGGCGGGATCGTCACCGGTTTTCTGCTGGCAGCCGTCCTGTACAGGAGAAGGCCGTCCGGTACAGATCCGGACCCGCGGCAGCCGTACTGATTCAGACAGGCAGAGAGACGGTGAATACGGTTTCCTTATCCGGGACAGAGCGTACCGTGATCGTGCCGCCGTGCGCTTCGGCGATCTTTTTTGCCGCGGCAAGGCCGAGCCCGGTCCCGTTCTCCTTATAAGTGACAAAAGGATCGAAGATGGCGCTGATCCGGTCTGCGGGGATGCCGCACCCGTTATCGCGGCAGGTGATGACGATCCGGTCGTTTTCCCGTTCTGCCGAGAAACGGATGGAGCCGGAATCTCCGACCGCGTCTTTCGCGTTCCTGAGCAGGTTGAGGACAAGCTGTTCCAGTTTCACTTTGTCGCCTGTGAAATCCCCGAGCCCGGGGTCGATCCTGGAGACAAACTCGACGCCGCTTTCTCCGGCGTCCAGCGATATGGCGAAAGAGACCGCGATATTCTGCATCAGCCTGCCGATGGAAAAGACGGAATGATGCAGGTCGCTGCTGTTGTTGAATGAGGACAGTTCGTCCAGCAGGCTGCACATAAACCGGACGTCCTCCATCGTCTGTTCCCAGTTATAGAAGTCCTTTACTTCCGGATGGCGGATTTCCATCAGCTGCAGCGATGAGGATACGAGCGTCAGCGGATTGCGTATCTCATGGGCGATCATGGAGACGGAAGTGTGGTGGTTTTCAAGCAGCCGCGGGATGATCTCCCGGGCGTTCGCATTCTCCTCCATCAGCCGGTTCATTTTATTGATATCTATATTTTCAAGCACAGCGATCCCCCGTTTCTTTGTGATATGCTTTTTGTCCTGCCTTCAGTCTAGCATGGCGGAGAAGCCGGTTCAATAAAATCCATAGGACACATTTCGACAACATATCTTCTCATTTCACAGAAAATAGTCTATACTACTATTCAGAAATAATCTGTGAAAAGAGGAAACGAACATGAAAGACAAAGACTGCATATTCTGTAAGATCGCGGCAGGAGAGATCCCGTCCGCCACACTTTATGAAGATGACGACTTCCGGGTGATCCTTGATCTCGGACCGGCATCAAAAGGACATGCGCTCATCCTTCCGAAGGAGCACTACAGAAACCTGTATGATATTGACGGGGAGCTCCTTGCAAAGGCGGCCAGGCTCGCACAGAAGATGGTAAAGAAGATGACGGATGTGCTCGGATGCGACGGCTATAACATCGTGCAGAATAATGAACCATGTGCCGGACAAACGGTATTTCATTTCCACATCCACCTGATCCCGAGGTACGAGGGGGACAGCGTCGGACTCGGATGGCATATGGGCGAGCTCACGGATGAAGTAAAGAACGAGATACTGGAAAAAATAAAATAAACCGGAGTTATTATGTTGACAGGTAATCGTGAATTTAACGAGATTTATGAGGAATATAAGAATCTCGTCCTGAAAGCGGCATACATATATTCAGGCAATGATTACGATGCGGCGGAAGACATAACTCAGGATACATTTCTGAAATTGTACACGAATTTCGACAGGCTGAAGAACGGCAATGTCTACGCGTGGCTGTATACGGCGGCGAAGAATGCAGCGATCAATTACCGTACCAGGAGCGGACGGGAAGTCCTGGAACTGGACGATGAGGAAAGCGGGATCGAAGAACCGGCCGCGAAAAGCACGGAGGAAGAGTTTGCCTCGAGAGAAAAGAGCAGGCTCCACCGGAAGATAATTGCCGGGCTGCGGGAAAAGAATCCAAGATGGTATGAGGCGGTCCTTCTGGTTTACTACATGGATATCCCGCAGGAAGCGGCAGCGGCGATGATGGGGATCCGTCTCGGGACCTTGCACGCGATGCTCCACAGGGCAAGGAACTGGATCAGGAAAACCTACGGCGCGGAATACGAAGAGATGGATTGACAAAAAAAGCAGGCATCAGGGAAAATCCGGATGCCTGCAAATATTATCAGCAGATTTATATCTCTGAGTCCGGGGCGGCGGTTCAGTCCGCTGCCGCCTCCTCGATCAGCCCGATGATCGTATCGATGGAATCCTGCTGGTCGGAATCTCTCATGGCGTCGATGAATGTACCGCGGTTCTCATAGAGGTCGAGCACTGCGTCCAGCAGCGACTCCGGCGTGAGGTCTTCCTCTTCAAGCACCATGCTGAATCCCTGGCGTTCAAAAGAGCGCGCGTTCAGCAGCTGGTCGCCGCGGCTTGCTTTGGCCGAAAGCGGGATGAGAAGGTTGGGCTTGCGGAGCGCCAGCAGTTCGCAGATGGCGTTGGCGCCGGCCCGGGAGATCACCAGGTCCGCGAGCGCGAAGATATCCCTGAGCTCTTCCCTGACGTACTCGAACTGGCAGTAGCCTTTCGTCCCGGCAAGGGATTCATCGGTCTTGTCTTTGCCGCAGAGATGGATCACCTGGAAGTGTTCCAGAAGCTGCGGAAGGCTTCCGCGTACGGCATTATTTACAACAACAGATCCGAGGCTTCCGCCGATCACAAGGATGACCGGCTTGTCAGCGGTGAACCCGCACATATCGAGGGCCGCGATCTTGTTGCCGGACAGGAGCTCCTGACGGATGGGCGAACCGGTAAGCACGGCTTTCCCTTCCGGGAGATATTCCAGCGTCTCCGGGAAGTTGCAGCAGACCTTGGACGCGGAAGGGATGGCGATCTTATTCGCCAGGCCGGGCGTCATGTCTGATTCGTGGATGATCACCGGCACTTTGCACCGCTTTCCGGCGAGAACGACCGGCACAGAGACAAAGCCGCCTTTGGAGAAGATCACATCCGGCTTCAGTTCTTTGATCAGCTTGCGCGCTTCGCCGAATCCTTTAACGACGCGGAACGGGTCCGTGAAGTTCCTGGCGCTGAAGTAGCGGCGCAGCTTGCCCGATGAGATGCCGTGATAAGGGACTCCGAAAGGCTCGATGAGATCCTTCTCGATGCCATTGTAAGAGCCGATATAGTGGATGTCATAGCCAAGCTCGATCAGCCTAGGGAGAAGGGCGATATTAGGGGTGACATGTCCGGCGGTCCCGCCGCCGGTTAAGATGATCCGTTTCATATAAACTGTGTCCTCCGAAAATAAACATAAGATAAAAACTAATTTCATCTTAACCTTATTTGATAAAAAGTCAAGAAAAAGATACTACGTAAAGATACTGCAGAAAAGGTGCGGAGAATGAAAGAACTTAAGAAGCTGTCACTGAAAAATGAAATAGATAAAGAAGCACGGAAAACAGACGAAGAGATCCGGAACAGGCATGACCTGGACGACATTACGGTGTCCGACGACCTGGAGGCGTCCCTGTTCAACAAGATCCAGGATTATGAATATGATAAAAGATTCCAAAAGACCATCCGCCGCAGCAGGAAGAAGAGGCGGATCCTTCTGGCAGTGGCCGCGATGCTCATTCTCATATTCGGAAGCGTCATAACCGGGACGGGGAGCAAGTCGTACTGGAAGGTGCTGATGGACGGTATAGCCGGTGGAGAGCAATCATCACATGTTGATGTTGAAAATATGGAATCTCAGAAAACTGAAGATATAGATGAAATAGAAGTGTTTAATCAGATCAGGCGGGAACTGGGGATATCGCCAGTGCATTTAGGGTATGTGCCAAAGAAAATGCGTTTAATAGAATATGAATTAACAGAAGAATTAAGCCGGGCTGTTCTTTTATATGATTATGACGGCCAGATAATCCAGTACAGTATGTACATGAATGATGCAGATTCATCATATGGACAGATTGAAATAGATCAATTAATTGATGAGTATGAAATTGTGCTGGAGAATGATGCGCATGTCGATATAAAAGAATATGAAGTACCTAATAAGGAAGAGCACAGATATGTAGCAGAATTTCAATATCATGACGTGCGATATCAGATGATCGGGATCATGGAGAAGAACGAATTTGAGAAAATAATAAAAAATTTGGAATTTTATAAATAACTAGCGTAAGTTTTTTGAAGTTCATTTGTTTATATATATAGAGGGGCATGAAGTTTGTAAAAAAAGGAATGACAAAAGATGAAAAAACGGATCTTATCTATGCTCTGCAGCATCGCTGTTTTATGTACAATCTTTGCAGGTGTGGCGAACGCAGAGGAAAATGAATTAAAGATGGTGGATGGGTCTTATCTGACTACGGAAGACAGTTCTACCGGGACATCTGTTCCGCATGGAGCCAGAGGCGAGTATCTGATGACCGGGGAGTGTACGATCTCCAATGCCGGACTGACAAGGATATATGCTTACGCTTCTACGACAGCTAATCAGAAAGTGGATTACCTCAAAACTATCGTATATGTTGATCAGTATGATGAAGAAACGGATTCTTGGGGGCAGATATATTACTGGTCGGCAGAAGCGTTTGATGACTACTTCATGTCAACAGATGCAGCCGTAACTGTCGAACCAGGATATTACTACCGGGTCCGTGCGATCCATATCGGCGGAGACCAGTATCCCTATGATGAGACAGCATCATTTACAAATGGAATCCTTCTTCCAGCCATTTAACATCAACTGAATAAAGTCAACTATTAAGCCCTGAGAGCAGCTGCCTGAGTGTGCCACGGAAACTATAAATCAGATTATTAATATTTGAGAAACCTGTTCCGGAAAACACCACAATATACAGGCGTACATAAGGCAGCTGCTCTCAGGGCTTAATTTTTATGTTCATTTTGTAGAGGAAACAGATTGTCTGATAAACAGGGGCGTGCTACACTTTCTACATAGAGGAAACGAATCCAGATAAAGGAGAGATGAGGAATGTCTGTTTTATCAGTCAGAACACGTGAAAAGGGAACGGCACATGGTATCCCGAGAGTTTATTTTTCATGTCATCCAGATGATTTTGATGATTATTTTGATGTCATCTGCGGGGATATTTTTCGCACCCGGAACTGTGCTGTTTATTATGGGCCGGAAGTGGAAAGCCCGGCGAATGAAGCGGAGCTGGAGGAACTGCTTGGTTCCATGCAGCTTTTTGTGATACCGCTGACAACCCGCTATCTTGAAGAAGAGAGCCGCTCCATAAACCGGGAATATGGTTTTGCCATGGAACGGCATATCCCTGTCCTGCCGATCGCTGTTGAGCCGGGACTGGAAGCAAAATTTGCGGCAAGGCTTGACCAGATCAAAGAGGGGTATGGGCAGATCCAGGTCCTGAACCGCTGTTCCACAGACGATACGGAAAGACCATACGAAAAAAAGCTGTCGGATTATCTGTCCCATATTCTGGTGGGGGACGAGCTGGCCCGACAGATCCGGGCTGCATTTGACGCGTATATTTTCCTGAGTTACCGGAAGAAGGACCGGGTTTATGTAAAAGAACTGATGAACCTCATACACAGGATCCCGTTCTGCAGGAAGATGGCGATCTGGTATGATGAATATCTTGTTCCGGGAGAATCCTGGAGTCAGAATATCGTGGACGCGATGGTTAAAAGCGCGCTGGTGGTCCTGGCGGTCACGCCCAATATCACGGAAAAGGATAATTATGTGGTGGAGCACGAATACCCGGAGGCGCTGGCGCAGGGGAAAAGCGTCATACCGGCTGAGCTGCTGCCCACGGATCCGGAGATGATCCGGCAGCTTTTCCCGGGAATGATGGATCTCGTCGACTGCCATGACCAGGAAAAGTTTGCAAAAGTGCTGGAAGCGTCCATGAAACAGTTCGTGAGTGGAAAAACCGAAGATTCGCCGGAGCATAATTTCCTGATCGGACTGGCGTATCTCTCGGGGATTGACATGGAACCGGATGCGGAAATGGCGGTAGACCTTATTACTGACGCCGCAGAAGGAGGGCTTTTGGAAGCCATGGACAAGCTGGGCGTAATGTATCTGAATGGACAGGGAGTGGCTACTGATTACAAGAAGGCGCTGAACTGGTTTTCCAAAGCAGCGGAGCAGGGATATTCATGGTCCCAGTATCATATAGGGGAAATGTATTATGACGGGAAAGGGGTTTCCAGGTCTTATGACACTGCCCGTATGTTGTTTGTCAAAGCGGCCGGCGGGGGAAATCAGGCGGCGCAGTATGAAGTCGTGCTGCTGGATCAGGAGCGCCAGAATCTCTACCGGGATGCAATGGATGGCGATGAGGAAGCGGCGATGCTGCTGAAGGTATTGTTTGGGAAAAAGTCGTAGTACACACAACAAGTGGAGCAGCGACGGCGGCTACCACTGGCATGAATGCACAGCGGACGGCTGCCCGGTTACGGACAACAGCCAAAAGGAAGGGTATGCGGCGCATACCTACGATCAGCAGGTCGTTTCCGACACCTACCTTGCGTCAGCAGCTAACTGTACGGATCCGGCAAAATATTATTACTCCTGTGCATGCGGAGCGGCTGGAACAGAGACCTTTACGAACGGGACAGCAACCAGCCATACCGCCGGAACCGCATGGAAATCGGATGGGAGCGGTCATTGGAATGAATGCGTAAACTGCGGGGACAAAATGAACGAAGCCGCCCACACTTTTGCGTGGGTAATCGACAAAGAAGCAACTACAACCGAGAAAGGCTCCAAGCACGAGGAATGCACCGTCTGTGGCTATGAAAAAGCAGCGGTAGAGATTCCTGCAACGGGTACGACCGGAGATCCGTCTGAGCCTTCAAAACCGGGTGAAACGCCTTCCGAGCCGCTGAAGGACAACCCGGATACCGATACCAGTTCCCCTCAGACAGGCGACGACAGCAATATCGCTTTTTGGATGGCAATGCTGATTGTAGCGGGTGCTGCCCTGACCGGCACAGCCATTTACAGCCTCAGGAGAAAATACAGTGGATAAATCCATATATAATCATGGGGTATCGGAAAATAGATAGTCCAAAACAAGGGCAGTTGTGACTTGTTTGAGTCATAACCGCCCTTGAAATTTTTCCTGTAAAAAGAGAAAAAATGGCTGACAACAAATGTGCTATTCGCCGGCTGCCTCTTTTAACGCCTTCGCAAGCTGGTCCGGACATGACGTCGATTTGAATCCGCACCGGATCCCGTCCAGGCGCGAGATCGCCTCATCCACATCCATCCCGTCGATCAGGCGGGAGATCCCCTGCAGGTTGCCGTTGCAGCCGCCGCGGAAGGATACGTTCTTTACTTTGTGGTCGATGATGTCAAAATTGATCTTCTGTGAGCAGACGCCCTTCGGTGTATATTCCATGATTGTTCCTCCTGTATTCTGTGATCTGTCCGTATGCCGGATTTTCGGGACCCGCTGGCGGATCCTGCATGGATTATAGCAGATGGCCGGGTGAAATGCAATTTTCGTATGCCACATTTCGGGCCGATGTGACGGCGTTTCCGCCCGGCCGATGCGTCCTGCGTTTATGCGACGCGGTTTCGACACGGGCGTGTAGAAATGTGCAGAACGGTTTATGGGGACAAGCGGGCGGCGATAGACTATAATGACCCCAGACACAACAGGAACCGTCGCAGGACAGGGGAGATTGTGGGAGAATAATGAAACAGGAGGGATTTGCCATGTTAGAAAGACTGGCAGCAGATACCGGCGTTATCGCGTATCTCATGGCGGCGGTCGGCATGCTGGGCATACTGGCCAAGGCCGTCAATCAGCTCACCCTTCACCGGCTCGTGAAGGCGGCAGGGAATATGCCGAAGAGCACGCACAGACTGATAAAGCTTGTAAGGTCAAAATACGAACATGCATGCATGATCCGCGATTCCGTGGAAAACGCAGACGCATTTGTAGAGAAATATATATATGAATACCGTGGATTCCTGTTCCGCATACATACATGGAGGCAGATCGAGATCCTGTCTGTCTGGTTTGCGGGGATACTGGCCGCGCTCGGCGCGTCGGCGGTTTATCTTCATTCCGGGTTCACCGAACCCGTTTACCAATATATTGCCGCAGGGCTTGCGGAGATGGTGCTCCTGTCCGTGGTCATGCGCCTGACGGACGAGCCGTACAAGATCCGTGCGGTGAAGATGTATATGACGGATTATCTGGAAAATATATGTACGTTCCGCATGCACCGGCAGAATGTGCGGGAGCGTGAATCCATCGACGTGATCGCCCCGGACGGGCCGAAGCAGGCCGGGAATGCCGTCCAGGAGGCCGCCCGGGCGGAAGAGGCGCCAAAGCGCGGCCGTCAGGAGAAAGCGG
Source organism: uncultured Mediterraneibacter sp. (assembly GCA_944376685.1). Classification (GTDB taxonomy): domain Bacteria; phylum Bacillota; class Clostridia; order Lachnospirales; family Lachnospiraceae; genus Mediterraneibacter. Next base: position 14,935 of record CALWDN010000048.1, read on the forward strand.
AGAAGGCAGAGAAGGCGGACCGGCAGGACAGGCAGGAGGCGCGGCCTGCCCGGCGGGCGCTCCGCGCGGTGAAGGCGCAGGGAGACGGCGGGGATGCGTCCGCCCCGCCTGAAGAGCGCCCGGACCATCCGGAGACAGGGCCGGACCTGCCCATCAATATCGAGGGCGAACCCCGGGAGCATAAGGCGGATGAACGGCCGGCGCTC
>CALWDN010000049.1 GCA_944376685.1 uncultured Mediterraneibacter sp.
AATGGCCCCGTGGTCAAGCGGTTAAGACATCGCCCTTTCACGGCGGTAACACGGGTTCGATTCCCGTCGGGGTCATTGCACTTAGTGCCTGAAAGACAGGCACTAAGTGCTCGTACTCAGGCGCAGTAGCCAAGTGGTAAGGCGTGGGACTGCAACTCCCTGATCACCGGTTCAAATCCGATCTGCGCCTTTTAAAAAACCCGGGAAGACAATTCCCGGGTTTTTTATTTTCACAGGAAATCCATCGGTAAAACCTGAGAAGTTGACAAGCGTCCTGCTCTTTTGTAAGATACAAGAAAAGATCTGTCAGATGGGGGGATCGCAATGGAAGGGCAGAATAATAAGATGATATGCCCGGTATGCGGGGCGGAATGTATACCGGGGGCAAAGTTCTGTGAAAAATGCGGAGCAAAACTTGAGGGCAGGAAAGCGTTTTGTTATAAATGCGGCGCTGAGTTAGAACCCGGGGCAGTTTTCTGTGCGAAATGCGGGGCGCGGCAGACGACAGCCGGACCGGAAAAATCCCGCACAGAACCGCAGGATGTCCGGCCGGCGGACAGCCAGGAGCCGAGAACAGAGAGCACTGCGCCGAAAACAGAAAACGATACGACGGAAGTGAAAAAGAACGGTGGTTCCAGACTTCTGCCGGTCGTTATCATTGCGGCAGTGGCGGCAGTGCTCGCTGTGGCAGCAGCCGGGATCATCCTGCTGAAACGGGATGAGATCGGCGCACATATCCGGAATATCCTCGCAGTGGGAGAGGAGCGGGTACAGGAAGATGCGGAGCCGGAGGATACAGGGCCGGAGGATACAGAGGGAATCATTGAGGATGTCCCGGAAGAACCGGATCTTTCCAATGTTACGATCAATGCATATGACTCGGATACCGTTGAAATATCCGGCCTGATCGAGGAAAAGGACGGCGCATTGATATTTGTATTTGATTCGCCGCAGACGATCTATCTCTACGACAGAGACCAGCAGAGCGATGAGGTTGTGGAGAACGTCTCGGATATTACGGTGGATACGGATTCCCAGGCGCTGGTGGATGATACATATGCGGGGCGGAATATGACCGTGGACGGCCGGATGTGGAAAGAAGATTCTAAGATCATGTTCCTGCCGGAGGAGATCCTGTATGCAGAGCCGGAAACGGATGATCCGGGCATCCACAGGTATGAGATCGTAACGGGAGATGTCACATGGGATGAGGCGTTCGCGCAGAGTATTGAGCGCGGCGGTTATCTGGCCAGGATCAGCTCCCGGGAAGAGTATCAGTATATAACGGATATGCTGAACAGCGGAGGATATACCAAATATCAGTTCTATCTGGGCGGAAGAAGAGATGACGGGGGCACAGAATACTACTGGGTCAACACAAAGGACCAGTTTCTGGGAGACTGTCTCAATGACAGTGACTCGTGGCTTGGCTCTTACTGGTATGAGAATGAGCCGAGCTTCCGGGACACAGGATCAGGGGCGGGCGGAGAGATCGCTGAAAATGTGATAAGCCTCTTTTATGTGTCCGGTACATGGTACATGAATGATTCCAGCAATGATATGGCAGGCTTTTATCCGGACCTTATGAGCGGGAAAGTGGCATATATCATCGAATATGAAGAATAAAGGATAGGAACCGTCTGGTTCTTGGAATTACAGATTCCGGCCGTACATGACAAAGAAATGTACGGCCGGAAATTTTATTTCATAGGAAAGCAATTTCCTGTGAAAAAAATAATTCTGGCATGCAACAAAAATCCTTTTATAATACTCTTATATATAAAAGAATCGAATTCACTGATATCAGTTTCTATTTACAGACATAAGTGCACAGCACGGGAGGAGGGGTGCAGATGTACGATTATGATAATGCTCCGGAGCGGGATCTGATCCGGCGGGCCAGACGGGGCGATGCAAAAGCTTTTGCCCGTCTTTATTCAGAAATATACAGAGATCTCTACCGGTTCGCCCTCTGCATGCTCCGGCATCCGCAGGAGGCGGAGGACGCAGTGAGCGAAGCCGTGATCGCGGCGTATGAAAATATTTCTTCGCTCCGGAAAGAGTCGTCTTTTAAGAGCTGGATCTTCACGATCCTGAACAATGAATGCAGGCGCGCGCTGATGAAGCGAAGCAGGGAGCGGAAGATCACAGATGACGCAGATACATACCCAGGAGTGGCGGCCGGCGCAGAACCGGATTACGCGCAGCGGGAGGATATCCGGCGGGCGCTGGAACTGCTTGATGAGGAGGAGCGGATGATCGTGGCGTTCTCGGTCTTCGGCGGTTACCGCAGTGAGGAGATCGCGGAAATGCTGAACAAGAATGCGTCCTCTGTGCGTTCCAGGAAGAAGCGTGCGTTGGAGAAAATGCGCGTCAGCCTGGGGAGCACAGTGTGACAGAGCGCGGAGAAAGGAGGATGGCTATGGATGAGAAAAACCTTCATAATAAAATGACAGACCAGGATCTGATCGATGATCTCCGGAAAATGGCGGATGACATCCCGGTGCCGCCGGCACTGGAGCCGGATTCGGTTGAGCGGATGCTGGAAGAGCGGGTGAAGAAAAAACGCCGTAAATATGTGCGGATATACGGCGGGGCAGCCGCGGCCGCCTGTGCCTGCGTGGTCATCGGACTGTCAGCGGCATATCTGACAGGACATCCGCGAGACGATATGGGGAGTGCAATGTCCGGCGTGGCGGAGCAGGCGGACGAACTGGCGGCAGCTGAGGATTATAATGAAATCTACGGTTATATCCAGGCTCAGAGAGATACGGAGGAGAAACTGGCTGCGACCCATAGCGACGGCGGATTTTTCGGTGCGGTGGAGGACAGCGCTGCGTCTCAGGAGAGTTCGTCAGCTGCGGCGACAGGGACGTCCGGTAAATCCGGAAGCTATTCCGACACAAACGTCCGGACCGAGGGCGTTGGAGAGGCGGACATCGTCAAGACGGACGGGGAAAATATTTATCTTGTGAACGGAGAGACCGTTGAGATCGTGGATATCACATCAGATGAGATGGAGCATCTGGCGCAGATCGAGATGGATGAGGATTGTTATGTGACAGAACTTTACGCGGCGGATGAGCGTCTGCTCATACTGTATACAAGGGAAGAGTACGACGACGGGAAGACCGGGTATGACGGAACATACCGGCAGTATACATGCACGGACGTCTATGACATCAGCGACCCGGCGGATCCGGAGAAGATCTCAACGCTCTCCCAGAGCGGATATTACAACACCATGCGGGTGAAAGACGGATACGTCTATGTGCTGAGTGATTACAGCCTGCCCTATGACATCAGCAGGCCGGAGCCCCGGACGTACATCCCGGAGATACAGGGCGAGATCATGCCGGTATCGGATATCTACATGCCGCAGCGGAAAATGGGAAACGACTACACGGTGATCACTGCATTTTCGCTGGATGACCCGAAGGAAAAGACAGACAGCAAGGCGGTCTTCGGTACGGCCGGCGAGTGCTATGTGAGCACGGAAAATATTTACGTGACCGAGTCATATTACAATAATAATGATGCAAATGTGACGCAGACGTCCATCCGCAGGATCGCCTATGAAAACGGCGTGCTGACGGGAACGGCGCAGACTAAAGTGGACGGGATTCTCAATGATTCCTTCAGCATCGACGAGTACGACGGGCACCTCCGGCTGGTGACGACCGTCACGTCTGTGAACGGGACGGAGGGAAGCTTCCTGACGGATCTGGCGGATATGTTCCGCGGAGTAGAGACAGAAGTCCGCAATGTGGATACAAATTCGCTTTATATCCTGGACAGCGATCTGAACGTGACCGGGGAGATCCGTGACCTGGCGCCGGACGAGCGGGTATATTCCGCAAGGCTGATGGGCGATATCGGATATTTCGTCACCTTCCGTGAGACCGATCCGCTCTTCTCGGCGGATCTCTCGGACCCGCATAACCCGAAGATCATCGGGGAACTGAAGATTCCGGGATTCTCAGAATATCTTCATCCCTACGGGGAAGGGAAGCTGCTGGGGATCGGCATGGATGTGGACGAGGAGAGCGTGGCGACGGGGGGCGTGAAGCTGTCCATGTTCGACATTTCCGATCCGTCGGATGTAAAGGAAGAGAATCAATATATCCTGGAAGACATGTACGGGACTGATGTGGGATATGATTACAAGGCGGTGTTCGTGGATGTGGGAAAGAATCTGTTCGGCTTTCTGTCCTACGGCGACTCCACCGTGTATACAATCTTTACCTATGATGAAGAGGACGGTTTCCGCGAAGTGTTCTCGAGGACGCTCAACTGGACGGGAAGCGTGCGCGGGATGTATGCGGGCGAGAAGTTTTATCTCATTTCTGCGAACACAATTGAATCTTTCAGATTGGCAGATTTTAAGAAAGTAGATGACATCGTGCTTTAGGATATTGCATCATCAGGAGAGGATCATGAAAATCCTCTCCTCTTTTTTACGATATAGATGGGGCGGTGCTTGCTCTCCATATAGTCTCTTGCCGCGTACTGTCCCACGATGGAAATAAACAGCATCTGGATGCCGTTGAGCAGCAGGATCAGGCAGACGAGCAGAGGGATCCCGGACAGGCCGCCCTCTGCAGCCAGTCCCCAGATCCCTGTGATCACGGCGATGATGATCAGCAGAGCGCCGGTCATGCCTGAGAGCGCGGCCGGGGCGGACGAAAACGACAGGATCCCGTCCACTGCATAGCGGAACAGAGAAGAAAATGACCATTTTGTCGCTCCGGCCGTGCGCCCGGCGTCATGGAACGGGATCCATTTTGTCTCAAATCCGACAAAAGAGAAGATCCCTTTCATGTAGCGGTTGTATTCCGGAAGCTTCAGGATGGCATCGGCCACGGCCCGGTTCATCATGCGGAAGTCGCCTTTGCCGTCGCCCATATCCAGATGGCAGGTCCTGCGGATGATCCTGTAAAATGTGCGGGACAGGATGCCGCGCAGCCGGCTCTCCCCCGTACGGTCTTCCCGCAGCCCGGCGCAGCAGTCGTATCCTTCCGTCTTCAGTACGCGGTACATTTCTTTCAGAAGTCCGGGCGGATGCTGGAGATCCGCGTCCATGAACACGCAGTAATCGCCGGATGCATTCTGGAGTCCGGCATACATGGCGGCCTCTTTGCCGAAATTTCTTGAAAAAGACAGGGAGCGGCAGTGGTCGTCGGACAGGCTCAGGCTTTCCAGGATATCGGGTGTGTGGTCTGTACTCCCGTCGTCCACAAAGATAAATTCATATTCCGCGCCGTCAATATCCCGGACGGCGTCAGATGCAGCCCGGTAAAATTCCGGCAGTGCGTCTTCTTCATTATAACAGGGTACGATAATGCTGATCTTATCCATGAGAAACTGTCTCCTTTCTGAAGATCCCGAATTTACATAGCACATAATTCCCAACAACTGTGATCACGCTGACCAGAAGCTTGGCCGGGAACGCCGGAGCGCTCAGACGGATGACCAGGAGCCATAGCAGCGCGTTTTCCGCAAGCAGCGTGACCAGGCGCAGTGCTGCGAATGACGCCAGTTCACCGACCACCGGCTTCCGTGAATGGAAGACAAGGCAGCGGTTCAGCGCGTAGGCAGTGAGTACGGCTCCGGCCCATGCCGCGCTGTTGGCGGCGAGCAGGGGAAGCTGAAGGGCGAGCAGAGCGGCATAGAGGATGTAATTGACCGCCGTGGTGATCCCGCCGCTGATCAGATAAGTGAACAATTCACGTCTGATAAAGGATGCAGCCAGCCAGATGATGTAAATGGCAACGGAAATGCAGCTGATCAGGCAGCCTGCGGATTTCCCCGGCGGGGTAAACCGGAAGTCAATCGTATGGGTCCCCTTCTCCAGCCGGACGCCGGCAAAGGCGGTGTTGATCTCCGCCAGGTCCGCCGGTTTTCCGTCCACAAGGATCTCCAGGCCATTCTGCATCGGTACAGATGTTGCCAGATATCCATCGGATTCTGCGGTTATGGTCCCGTCCCGGGAAATAGGCACGACCGTCTGCTCTCTGAGCAGCGTCTGATCGTAAATGTGCCACTGGAAATCCGTCAGTTCATAATGCCCTTTGGAAAACGTAATATCCAGCCGGTCCACCCCTTCCGGCGAGTCTGTGGAAAACTGATAGTGAAAACAGTCATTGCCGTTCGGATAGGGAGCGAAGCGCCCGGAGAGTTTATTCCGTATCCGGTTGATATCAAGGATCACCGCTCCGGTTGTGTGATTCCGGACCTGGAATTCACAGAGGAGGATGCGGCCCGGAACAGGATTGTCAATGGCAAGGGACAGGGAGCAGGTCTTATCTGCCCGGATCTCCCAGCCGTTTTCCGCCCGGGTGACGGAGAGCCCCTCCGGCAAAGATCCTTCTCCGGCCAGACGGAGAACCGGTTCCCAGGTCTGCATGCCGCTTTCCGGAATTCCGGAAGCATTGGAAACAGCGGCGCCGGGATCATCCACAATGGTTCTGCGGGTAAGCACATCCAGTTTTTTGTAGTCGTCCAGCGTTTCAAAAGCTTCCCGGGAGATGGTTTCGTTTGTAAAGTAGACAGACGGAAGCGTGTGTTCATTTTCTGCCAGAACGGTGTCCCCGGAGCGCAGTACTTCTTTATAGCCTGCGGGGATCTCATCTGCCGGAGTTTCCAGAAAGCGGGCGCCGAGAAGCCGGAGCATGAACGGATTGTCTGAAGTCAGGACTGCCACCCGGTTATTGATGCGGATCGGGGTCATAAGGATGTCATAATACAGTTCTGAGCAGGCGCTGTTCGTTATGGAAGAGTACATGGTGCTGCGGGTCAGTCCGGTATTGTATTCATTCCCGCTGACCAGGGGGCTGATCAGACTGTCAAAATGCCAGCGCGGGTCTATCCTGCAGTCTGCAAGATCTTCTGCGGAGAAACCGGCGGAAATCCCGGTCTTATTTACCCAGTCTTCTGTGCCGGCCGTGGCAAAGTACATCCCGACCGGGGATATAAGAAGCATAAGAATGCAGGGCAGGACGCTTTTTGTCTGCACCACTTTTCGAAAACGCGCGATCATACACAGACCGAGGAGGATCCCGAGTTCTGCCATGATCCACGGGAACTGGGGCTGGCTGAACCATAAAAGGCTGACCGGGATCAGAACGGCAAAAGGCCAGAGCGGAAGACGGGGAAGGTGGTCAGCATACATCTGTCTCATGACCCGCAGGCAGTGCAGGATCACGAGGGGCATAAACGGGATCAGGATCTTCGGCCGTGCGTAGAGCGTTCCGTTCAGGAGATAGGAGAAGATCCCGAACAGGCCGAAGAGAAGAAAAAGGATGCTGTCCGGACGCATGTTCCGGATCCGCAGTCCGGCAAGGATTGCGTAGAGGCAGATCAGCGTCAGCCCCATCCCATATTCATTGAACAGGATATTGTTGAAGACCGGGTTGGGGGCAAACAGTTCGAGAACCGTGCGGAGACTGAATCCGCCGCCGCTTCTTCCGTGCTCCAGCAGGACCATTCCGACCGGCAGCAGGAGAGCGGCCGACATACCGGCAGCCAGCAGGACGGAGGGAAGGAACCGTTTCAGGAACATTCCGCGGAGAAATCCTGCGGGCGAACTGCAGGATGGACCGGATGACAGCGCCTCACTCCTGTACCAGTACCATGCGATGGCGGCGAATGCAGCGGGGGCAAAGTAAAAGCTGGACAGACAGATCATCAGCATGCAGAGCGGGAGCCACTTCCAGCGCCTGCTTTTTACACAGAGGAACGCCAGGAGAAGGAAGGGCAGATAGTTGACAAACATAATCTGCCGGTGCATGTGGAAGAGGCATCCCGCTGTCATGAAAAGGATGCTTCCGAACCAGGCGGCCGCAGGCGAAAATGCTTCCGAACGCAGCCAGGCATAGCAGAGCAGTACGGAACAGAGATAGACAAACAGCATGTATCCGATAAGGATCTGCACCATCGGGATCTGCGGCAGCAGGCATCCGATCAGCAGATCCGGCCGCAGGAATCCGTAATAGGCGAACTGATAACCGTTGGAGCCGCCGCCAAGCCCGATCCAGTCCGGCAGCAGCGTGTGCTGCTCCAGGCAGGCGGTGCGGATCGTCTCCGCCAGAGTAACGTGCTGGCTCAGCCAGTCCGTGTTGGAACCGTATACAGCCCCGTCCGGGATGACAGCCGGAACAAGAATAATAAAAAGAACGATAAACGAGGCCGGATACAGCCATTTTGCAGTCGTTTTCATCAGGTGAACTCCCCCTTTCAACAAGCCAAGTGTAGAATAGATTTCTTAAAAACCGGCGCAAGAGAATCTAAAGAATTCTTAAGAAGCATTTTCAGAAAGGTAAAATCGTGTATAATCAGAACCGGAGGAGAACAAGATGGAGTTGACAACGGAAATTGTACACATTTGAAGATACAAATAGATATACCGTGCAGCTTGCTTTCAATATAACCCATAAATGTAGTGCAGTTAGTGCGAGATAACTACCAGGATAATATATAATTATCAGAAAATTCAAACAAAATAAATAAAATGATAAATTTATTTAAAATAAAATGTTAAAATGTATTGACAAATATAAACTCCGATGCTATCATAAGTACATCCAAAGAGAACAATTCTTCTTAAAGGATTAATAATAAAGATACATCAGGAGGGTTAATCCCATGGACAGTATTAATTCAGTTTTTAATCAATATGTCAGTGGTACGGCAAATGAAAGTTCCTGTGATGTAAGAGACCTTTGCTAAACACTTTAAATGATGGATCCGGAGATAGTTTAGAAGAAGAAAAAGAAGATCGGAGAGCATAGAAAACCGGATGAAGATCATTAAGATTTAACATTTGCAGACGTATTGAATATAGATACCACATATAGCAGAATTTCGAAAGATGTGTAAAGAAACATTGAGTAGAATATATATTTTATAGAAAAGGGCGCTGGCTATAGAAGTAATAATTAAGTAGGCTGTTATCTTATCCGGCAGGATATTATAAAGGGAACAATTATAGGAATAATAACCAGGATGACTCTTCGGAAGTATAAAATAGTACCTGAAGCGCTTATCGCAGGGATGCTGCTATGAATCATAATCGTTATACAACGGAAGTATAACAAGAGGCGAAGGTCTCACAGGAACCGAAATAATTTATTTCCTCCGATTTTATATAAAAATATATAATTGAATATCAGATGGAAATGCATCTTCAATGTCAATTGAGGATGCATTTTTTTGACAGAATGCATCTCATGTGATAAACTGGTTAAAATGTTATTCTGCGTTCAGTGTGTGAACTGCAGAAGCCTGCTGTGAAACTATTTTTTCAATGAGGTGAAATGCGGTGGATAAGTACGAGTATAAAGTAAAAACAGAGCAGATGCTTGAATTCATGCGTGAAGGCGCATACAGACAGGCGGCGGAAATCGCGGATGCGATCGACTGGAAACGGGTCCGCAATTCGTCTATGCTTGCAAGCGTCAGCGAGATATATGAGAAAAACAGAGAATACGATAAGAGTTATCAGGTGCTTAATCTTGCTTACCGCCGTGCGGAAGGGAGCAGGAAGATCATCAGCAAACTCTGCACGCTGGCGCTGAAGACCGGAAATGTGGATGAGGCCATAGACTATTATGACGACTTCATCCAGGCGGCGCCGAAGGATCCGAACCAGTATATCCTCAGGTATCAGATCCTGCGTGCGCAGAAGGCGCCGGTTGAGCAGCAGATCGAGGCGCTGGAGGAGTATAAGAAATCCGAGTATATTGAAGAGTGGGCGTACGAGCTTGCAAAGCTGTATCAGGAAGCGGGCATGACGGCGGAATGCCTGGAGGAATGCGATGACCTGATCCTCTGGTTCAGCGAGGGGCAGTATGTTTACAAGGCGATGGAACTGAAAATGCAGTACAAGCCTTTGACGCCGTCCCAGCAGGAGAAGTATGACAAGCGCTACGAAAAACTGAGCGGCGAGACAGAAGAGATGCCGGATATCGTTGCTTATGCGGAAGCAAAAGCGGATGAAGAAGATGCCGGTATGACGGCAGATGATGCTGACGGAGAGGCAGAGGCTGCGTCCCAGGCGGATGGATCCGGAAAGGTCCGGGAGCAGGGCACGGATGCTGCGGCGGCTGCAGGCGCGGCGGCAGGTATGGCAGCAGCCGGCGTTGCTGCAGCTGCACATAAAAAGAAGATAGGTGATACGATGCCGCTGGATGAAGCGCTCCGGAAGCTTCTTCATCCTGAAGCGGATGAGAAAAAAGAAGAGAAAAAGGATGCGGATGAGCCGGAACTTGAAGATCTTGAGCAGGCGATGAATGAGATCGAATCCGTGGCGGATGCCGCTATGGTGCAAAAGATCTCGGAAGTAAAAAGCAGAACTGCGGCATCGTCCAAAGGGGCGATGAAGGAGATCATTCCGGAGCAGGCAGATGATCAGCCGGACGATCAGATCGACGGACAGATGAACCTCGAGGACATCCTTGCGGGCTGGGATGACGTCCCGGATCCGGACGCCGGCGAACCGCTGACGGAAGAGGATGAATTTGAAGAAGACATTCCGGAAGCAGCAGGGGAGGCTGTGGACGAGAATGATGAAGACGCTGCAGAAGAAATGCCTTTAGAAGAGGCGGTCGCAGAAGAAGCGGCTGTAGAAGAAGTATTTGCAGAAGAAGCAGATGCGGAAGAGCCGATTAAAAAAGGGGAAACAGAAGGGGAGAACATGGAAGAACAGAAAACAAAAAGATATGAGCCGATCCTCCCGCCGGATATCCAGCGGATGATCGATGAGATCGAGGGCGTGATCCCGGAGGAAGAGGAAGCCAGACCGGAACCGGTGGTAAAAGAAAAGGTGGAAGAGCCTCATGAAAATATGGGGGAAGTGGCAGACGCTCTCCGCCTGGATGATGAAGAAGCTGAAGAGTTCGAGGAAGCTGAGGACTATCTGGACGACGAAGAGGCTGAAGAATTCGAAGAGGCCGAAGAGTTTGAAGAGCCTGAGGAAGCTGAGGACTATCTGGATGACGAAGAGGCCGAAGAATTCGGAGAGGCCGAAGAGTTCGAGGAGTTTGAGGAAGCTGAGGACTATCTGGACGGCGAAGAGGCTGAAGAATTCGGAGAGGCCGAAGAGTTTGAGGAGTTTGAAGAAGCTGAAGACTACCTGGACGACGAAGAGGCTGAAGAATTCGAAGAGGCCGAAGAGTTCGAGGAGTTTGAGGAAGCTGAAGACTACCTGGACGATGAAGAAGCAGGATTTGAAGAGATCGACGAATATCCCGGGGATGAAGAGGAAGAAGAGTACGTAGAAGAGTACGTAGAGGAAGATGATGAGCTCCCGGATTGGGAAGATGAGTTCAGCGCAGATCAGAAAGATGCCGGCGAGATCGATGACAGAGAGATCCCGGATGAGGAAGATGACAATATGGATATCCTCTCCGCAACGACTCCGCTGAGCCGGAAGGAGACGGCGAAGATGATCGCTACCGGCAAAACGGCGCCACTTCCGCTGGATGAGATCTCAGATGCGCTTTCCATGTCTGATACGGGATTCATCGTGCATGGCCGTTATGATCTCGGTGTTCAGAGCGGGATCGGAACAAGAGCCGGCCTGACGGAAGAGCAGAAGAAGCTGTTCTCCTATTTCGTGCCGGTGCGCGGCATGAGCGAACAGCTCGTGGATGTGCTGGAGCAGGATAAGAACTGTACGAACCGCCAGGGAACATCCCGGACAGGCAACCTGCTGATCGTTGGAAATAAAGGAAACGGAAAAACTGTCCTGGCCGTCGACGTTGTGAAGGCCATCCAGAAGCAGCGGAACATCCGCCAGGGCAAGGTCGCGATCGTTACAGGCGATTCGCTGAACAAGAAGAAGATCAGCGATATCTTTGAGAAGCTTTACGGCGGCGCGCTCATTATTGAGAAGGCCGGCAAGATGAATGAAAAGACGGTGGCGCGGCTGAATAAAGCGATGGAGAAAGATACAGGAGAACTGCTGATCGTGCTTGAGGAACAGAGGAAGCCGATCGACCGCCTGCTGTCTTCCAACCGCGAGTTCAGGAGAAAGTTCACATCCCGTCTGGAGGTGCCGATCTTTATTAATGATGAGCTGGTTACATTCGGCCAGACTTATGCACAGGAGAACGGATACCGGATTGATGAGATGGGCATCCTGGCTCTGTACAGCAGGATCGATTCAATGCAGAGAGAGGACCATGCGGTCACCGTCGCAGAAGTGAAAGAGATCATGGACGAGGCGATCCAGCACTCCCAGAAGGCTTCGGCCAAGAAGCTGGTGAAGCGCGTATTCGGCAGGAATACGGACGATGCGGACCGGATCTTCCTTTCAGAAAAAGACTTTAATATCTGATCCGTGAAATATGAGATACATTTCGGGCAGCCGGTGGGAATTATCCTGCCGGCTGTCCTTTTTTCGCTTCACTTTTCTGACAGTTTCAAGTATAATGTAGATATTAAAGAAAAAAGAGCGACGAGGTGGCTTTTATGAAAACGGGAAAAAGTACAAAGAAAAAAATGGAGCCCTTTGAGATCGGCGAACTGGATCAGTATCTGTTCGGACAGGGCAACCATTATGAGATCTATCAGAAGATGGGCGCCCACAGAGTTGTCTGTAAAGGCAAAGAGGGCGTTTATTTTGCTGTGTGGGCCCCGCATGCCCGCAGAGTTGCCGTTGTGGGGGATTTCAACGGCTGGGATTTTGAGGCCAACTATATGGAACGCCAGGAACCGCTCGGGATCTACACCTGTTTTGTGCCGGGGGTACAGGAGGGCGATATGTACAAGTTCTGCATCGAGACCCAGCAGGGCAAACGCATCTTCAAGGCAGACCCGTTTGCAAACTATGCGGAGCTGCGGCCGGGCACGGCTTCCCGCGTGACGGATATCTCCAATCTGAAATGGACGGACGGCACATGGATGAAACGCCGGGAGACATGGGATCACAAGGTGAACCCGATGTCTATCTATGAGGTGCATATGGGATCGTGGATGCGCCATCCGGGACGCGAGGATGAGGGCTTCTATACATACCGTGAGTTCGCGGATGCGATCGTGAAGTATGTGAAAGATATGGGCTACACACATATAGAGCTGATGGGCATCGCAGAGCATCCGTTCGACGGATCCTGGGGCTATCAGGTGACCGGATATTACGCACCGACGTCACGGTACGGAACGCCGGATGACTTTGCTTATCTTGTTAATGAGCTGCACCGCAACAATATCGGCGTTATCCTTGACTGGGTGCCGGCGCATTTCCCGAGAGACGCGCACGGACTGGCGGATTTCGACGGCACGCCGACCTTTGAGTATGCAGACCCGAGAATGGGCGAACATCCGGACTGGGGTACGAAGATCTTTGACTATGGCAAAGCGGAAGTAAAGAACTTCCTGATCGCCAATGCGCTGTTCTGGATCGAGCACTTCCATGTGGACGGCCTGCGCGTGGATGCGGTGGCTTCCATGCTGTATCTGGACTACGGCAAGCAGGACGGCCAGTGGGTGGCCAATAAATACGGCGGAAATGAGAACCTGGAAGCAATCGAATTCTTCAAGCATCTGAATTCTGTCGTCCTGGGCAGGAACAAAGGCGCGGTGATGATCGCGGAAGAGTCCACGGCATGGCCGAAGGTGACCGGGGCGCCGGAAGACGACGGGCTGGGCTTCAGCCTGAAGTGGAACATGGGGTGGATGCACGACTTCACAGAGTACATGAAGCTGGATCCGTATTTCAGAAAGAACGCCCACCACATGATGACATTTGCAAGTTCCTACGCATACAGCGAGAATTACATCCTGGTTCTCTCGCATGATGAGGTGGTACATCTGAAATGCTCCATGCTCAACAAGATGCCGGGGCTTGGATTTGATAAATATGCGAACCTGAAAGCCGGATACGCATTTATGACCGGACATCCGGGCAAGAAGCTGCTCTTCATGGGACAGGAATTCGCGCAGCTCAGAGAGTGGAGCGAGGAGCGCGAGCTCGACTGGTTCCTGCTGGCGGAGCCGGAGCATCAGGCGATCCAGAACTGGTACCGCGATCTGCTTCATTTGTATAAGAAGAATAAAGCGCTTTACGAGATGGATTCCGATCCGGCGGGCTTCGAGTGGATCAATGCGGATGATATTTTCCGCAGCATCTACAGCTTCGAGCGCCATTCAAAGGACAATAAGAAGAACCTGCTTTTCGTGTGCAACTTCACGCCGATGGAGCGTCCGGATTACCGCGTGGGCGTGACCAGGAGAAAACAGCTCAAACTGGTGCTCAACAGCGATGACAAGCAGTATGGCGGCTCCGGCGCGGAGCGTCCGCTCGTCTACAAACCGGTAAAACAGGAATGCGACGGCAAGCCCTATTCCATCGCTTATCCGCTCCCGGCGTACGGCGTTGCTGTATTTGAGTTCTGATCCGGATATTTATTCATAAAATATTTATAAAATATACATAAGCCAGTGCTATAATAAAGCACATACAGACCGAATAAGGAAGGAGAGGTTTTAAAATGGACAATCTACTGGCACTACTGACATTATGCGGATCCATCATCGCCCTTTTATTTGTTGGAAGCAGGGCGGCAAAGGTCCTGCGCTTCCCGGAAGGAAACGATACGATGAAAAAGATCTCCGCATCGATCCACAAAGGAGCGATGGCGTATCTGCGCAGGCAGTACAAGATCCTGATCGGATTTTTCGCGATCATGTTCGTCATCTTATTTGTAATGGCGGCACTGGGGCTTCTGACCTGGTTCGTTCCGTTCGCATTTGTAACAGGCGGTTTCTTCTCCGGCCTGTCTGGATTTGTGGGAATGCAGATCGCAACAAGAGCGAATGCAAGGACCGCGGCTGCATGCCAGAAAAGCCTGAACAGAGGACTGAACGTAGCGTTTTCAGCAGGATCTGTTATGGGATTCACAGTAGTCGGACTGGGGCTTCTTGATATTTCCATCTGGTACCTGCTGCTGAAGCTGGTATTTAAGCTTTCGATCGAAGATATCACAAGTACGATGCTCACATTCGGAATGGGCGCGTCCTCGATGGCGCTGTTCGCCCGTGCAGGCGGCGGCATCTACACGACGGCTGCGGACGTCGGAG
>CALWDN010000050.1 GCA_944376685.1 uncultured Mediterraneibacter sp.
ACAGGGCAAATTCCAGTTTGGGACGTAGTAAAATTCAATTTTACTACGTCCCAAACTGCGTTTTGCCCTGTCCCTAATTCAACAGTGGTAAATTCCCGGAAGAAATGGTATAATAAATCGTTAGTATGGAACAGGAAACGTTATGCGCATCCGTTTCCGGGTGCGGATGAGGTGATTTATATGAAGAAGAAAAACAGAATGCGTCTGAAAGGACAGCTCCGGATGTATATGAGCTGGCCGCTGATCATGGCGGTCCTGCTTGCGGCGATGGATATCTGGGTCTTTGTGATCGATAAGAAGGCCGGATTTATTATGACCATTTTCATCCTGATCTATCTCGGGATCGCGGGCGGACTGTATTTTTACAACCGGTCGCTGATCCTTGCGGATCTGATTCAGTTCTCGGCTCAGTATAAAGGAATTGAGAATACGCTTCTGAAGGAACTGACGGTTCCTTATGCCATTGCGCTGGAAGACGGCCGCATCCTGTGGGCGAATAAAGCGTTTGACGCGCTGATGGAAGGGCAGCGGAAGGAGAAATACCTGCACCGGCTGCTCCCGCAGCTCCATCCGGGCGTATATCCGAAGGATGATATGGAGCATGTGGAAATGGAAGTTTCCTGTCATGAGCGGGACTACCAGGCAGAACTGCGCCGCGTATCGCTCCAGGGATTCAGCAGGAAAGAAGAACTGCTTCAGATCCCCGAGGAAGAAGAGTTCTTTATCGCGGTATCACTGCAGGATGTAACGGAGCTGAATGAATATATCCGTGAAAATGAAGACCAGCGGATGATCGCGGGTCTGATCTATATTGACAATTACGATGAAGTGATGGAAAGCGTGGAGGAAGTCCGCCAGTCGCTTCTTGTGGCGCTCATTGACCGTAAGATCAATAAATATATCAATGACGTGGACGGCATTGTCAAGAAGATGGAGAAGGACAAATATTTTGTTGTCCTTAAGAAATCAAGTTACCGGAAGATCGCAGAAGATAAATTTTCCATCCTGGAAGAAGTGAAGCAGGTTAATATCGGAAATGCCCGTTCTGCGACGCTCAGTATCGGCCTCGGCCTGAATACGGCGACTTATGCGCTGAGCTATCAGTTTGCCCGAGTAGCGATCGATCTGGCTCTTGCCCGCGGCGGCGACCAGGCGGTGATCAAGGACTGCAACGGCATTACGTATTTTGGCGGCAAGAAAGAGCAGACGTCCAAGAATACGCGTGTGAAAGCCCGTGTAAAAGCGGAGGCTTTAAGAGAATTTATCGCTACAAAAGATCAGGTGATCGTGATGGGGCATAAGATCGCGGATCCTGACTCGTTTGGCGCCTGCATGGGTATATACCGGGCGGCAGTCAACCTGGAGAAAAAAGTCCATATCGTGGTCAATACGGTGACGGAATCTGTGCGTCCGCTCTATGATGAGATCGCAGAGAGTCCGGCTTATGAGGACGATATTTTCCTGACATCGGATCAGGTGCTTGATTATATTACGGACAATACCATGGTGATCGTTGTGGATACGAACAAACCGCAGATGACAGAGTGTCCGGAACTTTTGAAGCGTCCGCTGATGATCGCGGTGCTCGACCATCACCGTCAGGGCAGCAATATCATAGAAAATGCTGTTCTTTCTTATGTGGAACCGTACTCTTCATCCACCTGTGAGATGGTGGCGGAAGTTCTGCAGTACATTTCAGATAATATCAAGATCCCGGTGATCGAGGCGGAGTGTCTGTATGCGGGCATCATGATCGATACGAGGAACTTTATGAACCGGACGGGTGTGCGTACTTTTGAGGCCGCAGCGTTCCTGAGAAGATGCGGCGCAGATATCACCCGTGTCCGCAAAATGTTCCGTGACGATATGGAATCATACCGTGCCAAGGCGGAAGCAGTGCGGATGGCGGAAGTATACAGAAAGGAATTTGCCATTGCGGAATGCCCCGGCGACATCGACAGCCCGACCGTGCTGGCTGCGCAGGCGGCCAATGAGCTGCTGGATATCAGCGGGATCAAGGCGTCTTTCGTCCTTACGGTATACAATGGCAGGATCTACATGAGCGCCCGGTCGATTGATGAGGTAAATGTGCAGATCATAGCCGAGAAGCTGGGCGGCGGCGGACATATCAATTCGGCGGGGGCCCAGTTTGACCACACGAATATGGAAGAGGCGATCAAGGCGCTGAAGGCGACGATCGACCAGATGATCGAGGAAGGAGATATATAAAATGAAAGTGATCTTATTACAGGATGTAAAATCTCTCGGGAAAAAGGGAGAGATCGTAAATGTGAATGACGGATATGCCAGGAACTTTATCCTGCCGAAAAAACTCGGCGCGGAAGCAACGCCGAAGAACCTCAATGACCTGAAGCTCCAGAAGAATAATGAGAAGAAGGTGGCCCAGGAGAATCTTGAGGCGGCGAAGGAGCTGGCGGCGGAGCTTTCCGCGGGAAAAGTAGAGCTGGCCATCAAAGTCGGGGAAGGCGGCCGGACATTCGGTTCTGTCTCCAGCAAGGAGATCGCGGCCGCAGTGAAGGACCAGATGAACCTGGACGTGGATAAGAAAAAGATCCAGCTCAAAGAGACGATCAAGACGCTTGGAACTCACATGGTGACAGTAAAGCTGCACCCTGAAGTGACAGCCGACCTGAAAGTCGTCGTAAAAGAAGAGGCGTAAGGAGACAGGGGTCAATGGATGTAGAAGCTGCAATGAAACGCATACCGCCCCACAGCATCAAAGCGGAGCAGGCGGTGCTGGGTGCTATGTTGATGAACAAGGATGCAGTGGCGTCTGCGTCTGAGATACTTTCAGGCGAAGATTTTTACCAGACGGCGTACGGCATCCTGTTTGACGCTATAGTGGATCTGTTCAAGGCGGGCAGGCCTGTGGATCTGATCACGATCCAGGAATATCTGAAAGAGAAGAATGTCCCGCCGGAGGTCAGCAGCATGGAGTACGTGCGGGAGCTCCTTGCGGATACCCAGACTTCGGCCAATGTGAAGGCGCATGCGGATATCGTGAGGGAAAAATCCATCCTGCGCAGGCTGATCCGGATCAACGAGGAGATCGCCAACAGCTGTTATCTGGAAAATCAGCCGCTGGACGAAATCCTTGACACAACGGAGAAGCAGGTGTTTGAGCTGGTGGAGCGGGGCAACTCCCAGGAGTATGTGCCGATCCGCGATGTCGTCCTCAATGCGCTGGATGTGATCGAGCGGGCGTCAAAGACAAAGGGAAATGTCACCGGCATCCCGACCGGATTTATTGACCTGGATTATAAGCTGTCAGGGCTACAGCCCTCTGACCTTGTGCTGATCGCGGCCCGCCCGTCTATGGGAAAGACGGCTTTTGTGCTGAATATCGCCCAGCATGTGGCGTTCCGGCAGAATAAGTCGGTTGCCATCTTCAGCCTTGAGATGTCCAAAGAACAGCTTGTCAACCGTCTGTTCTCCCTGGAATCCCATGTGGACGCCCAGCTTTTAAGGACCGGGAATCTGTCTGATACGGATTGGGAGAAACTGATCGAAGGGGCCGGCACGATCGGCAATTCCCGGATGATCATTGACGACACATCCGGCATCTCGATCTCGGAGATGCGGTCAAAATGCAGGAAATATAAGCTCGAACACGGACTGGACCTTGTGATCATCGACTATCTCCAGCTTATGAGCGGAAGCGGCGGCAGGAGAAATGAAAGCCGTCAGCAGGAGATTTCCGAGATTTCCCGTTCACTGAAAGGGCTGGCAAGAGAACTGAACGTGCCGGTCGTCGCACTTTCACAGCTGAGCCGTGCGGTAGAGCAGCGCACGGACAAGCGCCCCATGCTCTCAGACCTCCGTGAATCCGGAGCCATCGAGCAGGACGCGGATGTATGTATGTTTATATACAGGGACGATTATTATAATCCGGATACTGAAGATAAAAACATTGCGGAAATCATCATCGCCAAGCAGAGGAACGGCCCGATCGGCACCGTCCGCCTGGCATGGATGCCGCAGTATACCCGTTTCGGAAATGAACTGCGGCAGCAGTAACCGGGCGTCAGGACGGCATAAAAAGCTTTTTCAGCTTCATGGCGGCATTCCTGGCGGACTCTTTCCGGTGCGTCTGCTGCTGGCGGATCAGGCTGTCCAGCTTCCGGAAGTGCTCTTCCTGCTGGCGCTCTTTCGCCTGAAGGAGAAAATCGACCTCATGGACGACATCGGCAGTTACAAGGCTGCTGATGTCGTTTTTCAGTATGATGTTGTTTTCTGAAAGGATCTCACGGAACAGATCGCCGAACAGTGCGCGTATCTGATCGGCTTTCTCCTGTGCGGGCTCCGGCGGGGGGCTGGTTTTCTGAACATCTTCAGATTTAAGCTTCAGACGCGTCTCCCTGAGCTCCGCAGCCAGCGGCTTCAGGTCCCTGAGCGGCATCCCTTCGTCTTTTAATTTCTTAATGCAGCAAAAGAGCTTTATGTCATCATCTGTATAATACCGGTGTCCCATTTCCGTCCGGCCGATCTTCAGGCCAAGTTCTTCCTCCCAGTATCTCAGGACGTGGGATTCCACATTAACCTGTTTGGCAGCTTCGGAAATCATAAATCTGACTTCACCCATTAATATTTATACCTCCTTGATATCAGCTTTAAGAGTATTATAGCACGCACGGACAGGCTCAACTTCAGGAATCGTTCGCAAAATTATGACAAAAAAACACCGTTCCGACGGGGAACGGTGTTCTGCCTGTGATCACTTTGCGATATATAATTACTCTGCTGAAATAGCGCCTGTCGGACATGCTGCTTCGCATGCGCCGCAGTCGATGCAGGAATCCGCATCAATCTCGTATTTGCCATCGCCTTCGGAGATAGCGCCTACCGGACATTCGCCTTCGCAAGAACCACACATTACGCATTCGTCACTGATTACGTGTGCCATAGTCTATGTACCCTCCTTTTATGATTTCCGCAGAAGCACATATGCTTTTGCTATTCCTCATTTTAATACAATAAAAATGAATATACAAGGGATTTAGATGTTTTAAATTTAATACTTGATAAAAAATTCAGAAAAAAATCACTTCCATTTTGCAGATATTGGTGTATGATATAGAAATAATGGGAAGGATTTCTGAAACGGAGGAAAGTTATGGGAAAGAGATCAGCAGCATGCGGCGTGCTTGCCGCCTGCATGGTATTGTCAGTATGCGGGTGCGGCGCGGGAAAAGAAGAGGATGTCTTTACGGGAGAAACGCCGGACCGCCCGGAATGGCAGGCGAATCTGGATGCGGTGAGCCCTTCTGTTTATACAAATATAGATGACCTTAAGCTGGAGCCGGGCACCTACATATCGGTGATCGGAAAAGCCGGTGACACGGCATACTGGCAGCAGGTGAAGGCGGGCGTTGAGCAGGCGGCAGAGGATATAAACGAATATCTGGGCTACAGCGGCGCCGATGAGGTCAAAGTCCTTTACAATGCCCCGGCGGATGGGGAAGATATAGACGAACAGGTAAATATACTGGATGAGGAGATGTCCCGTTATCCGGATGTGATCGCCATTGCAAGCATAGACGAGAACGCATCGGCGGTCCAGTTCGACCTGGCTGTGGGAAACGGCATTCAGATCGTGGCGTTTGATTCGGGCAACAGCTATCAGGGGATCCAGTGCACATGCATGACAGACAATGCCGCCGCGGCGAAGACGGGAGCTTCGAAACTGTGTGAAGCGATCGGGGACAGCGGAGAGGTTGCGCTTTTTGTACATGACTCTGTATCGGGAAATGCCGGAGACAGGGCGGGTGCGTTCCTGGAGGAGATCCAGTCAGGGCATCCGGGGGTTGCGGTTGTAGAGACGATCTATCTGGACCGCATGGATCAGCTTAAACGCCAGGCGGCTGCAGAAGAGCTGGGCGTGTCAGCCGAAGAACTCGCACAGTGGAGTGAAGCGGCGTCGGGGCTCGAAAACGGGACGGAAACATCAGATGAAGCGGAACAGGATAACGCAGAGAGCTCGATATCAGATGAAGCCAGGACCAGGCTTGAAGATATTGATGCGCTCGCTGCCGGCATGAGCGATGTGGATGCGGCGGCCTATTACCTGGGAAAGCATCCGGAGCTTAAAGGCTGCTTCGGGGTTAATGACGAATCAGTCCTTCTTGCGGCACAGGCTGTGAAGGCCCTTGAAATGGAAGATTCGGTCAGCGTAATGGGGTTCGATGCCGGAAAAGAGCAGATCGAGGCGCTTAAAGACGGCAGCATAGACGGACTTGTGGTCCAGAATCCGTTCGGCATGGGCTATGCCACCGTTGTCGCTGCTGCGCGGACTGTCCTGGAGATCGGGAATGAGGCTGTTGTCGATACAGGGTACACGTGGGCCGACCTGTCGAATCTGGAGGACCAGAATATACAGGCCATGCTTTATGAATAGGCCCTACAGGACGCGGGGAAGAGAAAAGATAAATTCGGTCCCTACGCCCTCGGTGCTGATCACATTGATGTGTTCATCGTGGGCCTGGATCACTTCTTTTACAATGGACAGGCCAAGGCCTGTCCCTTTTTTGTCTTTCCCTCTGGAAAGATCGGATTTGTAGAACCGCTCCCATATTTTATTCAGGTCTTTTTTGGGGATGCCGATCCCCTGGTCTTTTACAGACACAAAAGCTTTTTCGTTTTTTGCGTTCACTTCTATTGTAACGGCGGATTCCGCTTCGCTGAATTTGATGGCGTTGTCGATCAGGTTATAGAGGACCTGCTGGATCTTGCGCCTGTCGGCGTATACGGTGACCGGCCCCGGCATCATGATCAGCTCGATGGTGATGTGCCTCGGCGTACATACGGATTCGAAAGAGGCGGCCGTGCCTTTGATCGTATCCTGGATGTCGAACTCCTGCTTGTCGAGAAGCAGCTCTTTTGTGTCAAATTCGTTCAGCGTCAGCAGGTCCCGCGTAAGGTCGGTGAGCCGTTCGGTTTCAAAGAGAATGATCCCGATATATTTTTCGTACAGTTCCGGAGGGATCGTCCCGTCGGCCATAGCTTCCAGATACCCCTTGATGGAGGTGAGGGGTGAACGGAAATCATGGGAGACATTGGCGACGATCTTTTTCTGGTAATCGTCCATGTCTTTCAGCTGTGCAGCCATGTAATTCAGGGAAGCCGACAGATAGCCCATTTCATCATGGGTGCTGACAGGCGTCTCGTAAGTCAGGTTCCCAAGGGCATACTGGCGGGCTGCTTCTGAGATCTGCCGCAGCGGCCGGTATACGAAGCAGTGGAAGCCGAGGAGAAAGATAAGCGACAGCCCGAGGATCACGGCCAGCGTGATATATACCGGGACCATGACGGGACGGCAGCGCTCTTCGATCGCCGATACCGGCGCATGTATCAGGAGATACCCTTTTGTGGAGAAGCCTTCCGTAACCGGAGCCATAACGGTGATGACTTCCTCGGTGAAGTAGCCGTGGTAAGTTCCGGAAATGTACTGATTCCCGCCGATCTCCGCCGGATTGAATCCGTCGATCTGGTCCGGTGAGGAGGTGCCTTCCAGGTTGGAAGAAGTGATCATGGCGCCTGAAGCGTCCACAAACCACAGGGATGATTCGAGGTAAAGCCGCATTGCGGCAAGCTGTGCCTGTACGGCATAGAGAGAGGAATCATCTGAAAAATATGACGGGAGATAGTCCCCGGCGATCAGGGTGGCTTCACGGTACAGCGTCTTTGACGTATCCTCTATGAGGCGGTTCGTGATAAGCTGCGTGGTGAGTGTTGCGGTGGTAAAAAGGCAGAGAAACCCGAAAATGATGTACAGCGCTGTGAATTTCAGATGAAGGATGCTTTTCATGGTTCCATGTCCTGTTCTTTCTGTTATTTTGTCTCAAATTTATATCCGATGCCCCATACGGTGCCCAGCTTCCAGTGCGGATGATCCTTGATCTTCTCCCGCAGGCGTTTGATATGTACATCCACGGTCCGGGTGTCCCCTACGTATTCATAGCCCCAGATCCTGTCAAGGAGCTGCTCGCGGGTAAATACCTGATTCGGAGACGACGCAAGGCAGTAGAGGAGCTCCAGCTCTTTCGGAGGCATCTCCACCTGGCGGCCGTCGCAGACCACGGAGTAATTGGTGAGGTTGATCTCCAGCCCGTCGTACTGTACGGATTTTGTGCGGTTTTTATCGGCCTCCTCTGGTTTGGCGGGATTGTATCTGCGAAGGACGGCGCGGACGCGGGCGACCATTTCTTTGGAGTCAAACGGCTTCATGATATAATCGTCGGCGCCGAGTTCCAGGCCGAGTACTTTATCGAAAACTTCACCCTTGGCGGAGAGCATGATGACGGGCACGGAGGAGCGGGCGCGGACTTCGCGGCAGACCTGGTATCCGTCGATGCCCGGGAGCATCAGGTCGAGAAGGATCAGGTTCGGCTGATAAGTCTCAAATGCCGCCAGTGCGTCTTCCCCGTTATATACGATTTTTGTGTCAAAACATTCTTTCGTAAGATAGAGCGAGATCAGTTCTGCAATATTTTCATCATCGTCTACGATCAGGATCTTCTGTTTGCCTGTCATGTTCAGGTCCTCCTTCTGGTGTGTTATACAGGTTATCTGAGTTCCACAATAGTGACGCCTGCGTCGCCCTCGCCGAATTCGGCAAGGTGATAGGATTTAACGTGCTTCTGCCGCCGCAGGTATTCATGGATCCCTTTGCGGAGCGCCCCGGTGCCTTTCCCGTGTACCACACGGACGGTGTTCAGGTGGGAGAGGAGCGCGTCGTCCAGATATTTGTCCAGTTCGGCGACTGCCTCGTCTACGGTCCGCCCGAGCAGGTTGATCTCAGGGCTCACGGACAGGGATTTGTTCATGCTGATCCGGCCTTTGGAGGTGCGGGTCAGCTTTTTGGGTGAATAGGACGACGGTTCCTCCACGATCTCCAGGTCGGAAATGTTGACCTGGGAGCGGAGGATGCCCATCTGGACCGTGACATTGCCGCGGGGATCCGGAAGGGACTGGACCGTGCCGGTCAGGTTCATGCTCAGGACTCGCACGGTCTCGCCGAGTTTAAACTCATCTGCCTTATGTGCCTTTTTATTTTTGCGGGCGGGCAGGGAAGAGGCGGCTGCCGTGTCGTTGATCTTCTGGCGGAGCCGGTCTCTTTCTTTTTCCATCTCTGCGGCGGAAATGTTTTCTTTTCCGAATTTGTGGAAGTTGCGGATCGTTTCGTCGGCTACTTCCTTCGCTTCCCGAAGGATGGCGTTCGCCTTCTCGTTCGCCTCGCGGATAATGCGGTCCCGCTGTTCGTCAAGCTTTTCCTGACGCTGCTGCGCGCGGGCTTTCAGGTCCTCGGCCTCGCGGCGGAACGCCTCGATCTGCGCCTGCTCCTTCTCGATGGTCCGGCGGCTCTCTTCCAGGTCTGTCAGCAGATCTTCAAAAGAAACATCCTGTTCGCTCAGGCGTTTGCGGGCGTCGTCGATAATAAAATCCGGAAGCCCCAGCTTCCCGGATATGGCAAAGGCGTTGCTCTTGCCGGGGATGCCGATGAGCAGTCGGTAGGTCGGCCGGAGGCTTTCCACATCGAATTCACAGCAGGCGTTTTCAACGCCGGGCGTTGAGAGCGCATAGACTTTCAGTTCACTGTAATGGGTGGTCGCCATGGTGCGGATCCCCCTTCCATGCAGATAGGAGAGGATGGAGGCTGCCAGTGCGGCCCCTTCGGTGGGATCGGTTCCGGCGCCCAGCTCGTCAAAGAGCACCAGGGAACGCTCATCCGCTTTTTTCAGGAAAGAGACGATATTCGTCATGTGGGCGGAGAATGTACTCAGGCTCTGTTCGATGCTCTGCTCGTCTCCGATGTCTGCATAAACCTGGTCAAATACCGCCAGTTCTGAGCGGTCGCCGGCCGGAATGTGCAGCCCGGACTGGCCCATCAGGGTGAGCAGCCCGACGGTTTTCAGAGAGACGGTCTTGCCGCCGGTGTTGGGACCGGTCACGATCAGCAGGTCGAAGTCATCGCCCAGCCTCACCGTGATCGGAACGACCTTTTTCTGGTCAAGCAGCGGATGCCGGCCTTCCCGGATGTGGATGCGGCCCTCCCGGTTCAGGATGGGACGGCTCCCGCGCATGGACAGGGCCAGCGCGCCCCGGGCAAATATAAAATCCAGGTCTGTGAGCGCCCGGTAGTTGGCGCGGATCTCTTCGATATACTGCGCGGCTTCTTCACTCAGCCGCGCCAGGATCACCTGGATCTCTTCCTGTTCTTTGGCGTAAAGTTCTTTCAGGTCATTGTTCAGTTTTACGACGGCCATCGGCTCGATGAACAAGGTGGATCCGGTGGAAGACTGGTCGTGGATCAGCCCCTGCACCTGGGAGCGGTATTCGGCTTTGACCGGGATGCAGTAGCGGTCGCCCCGCATGGTAATGATGGCGTCCTGGAGGTAAGTGCGCATGGCCCCGTTTACCAGGCCGTTCAGCGTACTGTGGATCCGGTCATTTATGCCGTTTATGCTGCGCCGGATATGCTTCAGCGTGCTGCTGGCGTCATCGCTCATTTCGTCTTCTGAGACGATGCAGCGTTCGATCTCACCGGCGAGCGGAGTCAACGGGTCCAGCTGGTCAAAGTATGCATCCAGGTAGTCGGCTTCGTCTTCCTGTGTGTCCCGGCGGCCGTAAGACCGTGCCCTGGCCGCTGTGGCGAGGAGGCGCCCGATGCGCAGCAGTTCGGGGATGCTTAAAGCGCCGCCGATCTCCAGGCGCTTCATGGATTCCTCTACGGGGGCGGCGTCAGAAAGTGAGATGCGGCCCTTGCGTACGATGCGGGTGTAGGCTGCAGCGGTCTGCTCCTGGTAAGTATCGATCTTATCTGTATCTGTCATCGGCTTCAGGCGGCGGCAGAGCTGCTTTCCCCTGAATGATCCCGCCTCTTCTTCGAGACGTGTGGTTATTTTGTCAAATTCAAGTTTTGCAAGTGTCTTCTGATTCATAAAATCCCTCTGTTTAAGTCTGGCTTCTGCATGTTATTAGTTTACCCTATATTGCCGATAAAGAAAAGTCCTTTCCAGGTGATTGAACTATTATTGTGAATCGGTTATACTAGAATTTGGAGGAAATATGCCCATGCCGAACGAGAAAGACCAGAATCTGAGTCCGGATGAGGAACCGGAAGAAAAGAAGTATTCTTTCCTGCAGGAAACGATAAAACCGAAGCCGGTCAGCAGGCAGCAGCTCGCGCGCCAGATCGCCAGGATCGCCATTTACGGAGTGGTCCTCGGAGCGTTTGCCTGTCTTGGTTTTTTTGCGCTTAAACCGTGGATGCAGGATGTTTTCAGAGGGGATCTGGAGACGGTGTCCATCCCGGAGGATGAAGAGCAGGATGAAGCCACGGAAGAAGCAGAGACGGAACCGGCCGATCCTGTTCTTGATGCGGAGAGTTATGAAGAAATCATGGCGTCGTTAAATGAAAGGGCGCAGGAGGCAAAGCGCGGCACGGCCTATGTTCAGCCTGTTTCCGAAAACGGAAGCTGGGATGAACGGATGACGGGGATCAGCGCCGGCGCAGCAGGCGTGATCATGGCGGACAACGGGCAGGAGCTCCTCATACTTGCGGACAGTTCCGTAAGCGGGGATGCAGAGGCCTGGACCGTGACATTTCAGGATTCGGGTACTTACGCGGCCTCGCTGAAACGGCGGGATTTAAACAGCGGGCTTGCAGTGTTCAGTGTGCCGAGGGCAGATATTGAGGACAGCACATGGAGCAGCATCAAAGTATCCGTACTGGGCAACTCCAACCAGACCAGGCAGGGCAGCGCCGTGATGGCCATCGGAGATATGTTCGGGTATGGAGACGGGGTTTCCTGCGGCATTGTCAGTTCCATTGATTATAAAGAGACATTTTTTGACCGTGACTGTGATATCATAGCGACAGATATTCCTGTGAATGAAGGCGGGACCGGCATACTTTTTAATCTGGACGGAGAAGTCATCGGAATGATATCCCCGTCAGTGTGGGAAGATGCGGGCAGCGGTACGGCCAATGCATTTGCAATATCCGACCTGAAATCAGTGATCGAAATCCTGGCAAATGATGAGAGCGTGCCCTATATCGGCATTTACGGGACGACTGTTACCGCGGATCTGCAGGAGCAGGGAATGCCGGCAGGCATTTATGTGGTGGACGTGGATCCGGAGTCGCCGGCCATGGAGGCCGGGATCCAGAGCGGCGACATCATCTGTGAGGCGGCCAGGGAAAAAGTGGCAAGCCTCGGCAGTTATCAGAGCGCGGTCCTTAAGTCAAAAAAGGGAGACATGATAAAGATCAGGGGACAGCGGCGGGGTGCGGACGGCTATGTGGACGTTGATTTCACTGTGACCGTCGGCAGCAGAGAATAAAGACAGAAAGAGGATTATTTATGAGATATATTAACGGGCTTCACGAAGGCGAGACGATCAGGAATATATATCTGTGCAAAGGGAAGCGATCCGCGGAGACGCGGAACGGGAAACCGTATGACAACCTGCTCCTGCAGGACAAGACCGGGATCCTGGACGGCAAGGTGTGGGATCCGAATTCCCAGGGGATCGCGGAGTATGATGAGAAGGACTTCATCGAAGTGTACGGAGACGTGATCAGCTACAACGGCAATCTCCAGCTTAACATCAAACAGATCCGGCGGGCGCAGGAGGGGGAATATGATCCGGCGGACTATATGCCCACCACGGATAAAAATGTGGAAAAGATGTATGCAGGGCTGCTGGGCTATATCAGCAGGATCGCCAATCCGCACCTGAAACGGCTCCTGGAATACTTCTTTGTAAAAGACGAAGGGTTTGCAAAAAGATTTAAGGGACATTCCGCGGCGAAGACGGTCCACCACAGCTTTTCCGGAGGACTTCTGGAGCATACGCTCAGCGTCGTCCACATGTGCGATTATTTTGCCGCGGCCTATCCGATCCTGAATAAAGACCTGCTGATCACGGCGGCGATCTGCCATGATATCGGCAAGACGAGGGAGCTTTCCTCGTTCCCGGACAATGATTACACGGACGAGGGGCAGCTGATCGGCCATATCGTGATCGGGGTGGAGATGGTGGACGAAGCGCTGCGCACGATCCCGGATTTTCCGCCGAAGCTTGCGGGCGAGCTGAAGCACTGCATCATCGCCCATCACGGTGAACTGGAGTACGGCTCCCCGAAGAAGCCGGCGCTGGCGGAGGCCATGGCGTTGAATCTGGCGGACAATGCGGATGCGAAGATGCAGACACTGACCGAGATCTTCAAAGGAAAGACCGGGACAGAATGGCTCGGATACAATAAGCTTTTTGAGTCCAATCTGCGCAGGACTTCAGAAATATAACGGCAGGAGCGTATGATGCAGAAAAATGATACGGCAGTCATAGAGATCACTGATATCGGTGTAGGCGGCGAGGGCATTGGAAAACTCGACGGCTACACCCTCTTTGTTAAAGACGCTGTGATCGGTGACAGAGTGGAAGTAAAAGTTATAAAGGCGAAGAAGAATTACGGATACGGCCGGCTGATGCGGGTCATCGATCCGTCCCCGCACCGGGTGGAGCCAAGGTGCCGGTTTGCGCGTCAGTGCGGCGGCTGCCAGATCCAGGAGATGTCCTACGAACGGCAGCTGGAATTCAAGCAGAAAAAAGTGTATGACGACCTGGTGCGGATCGGGGATTTTGATCCGGAACAGATCGGGCGGGTGATGGAGCCCGTTGTCGGCATGGACGATCCCTTCGGCTACCGCAACAAAGCCCAGTTCCCCTTCGGGACGGACAGGGAAGGCAATCCGGTCACCGGATTTTACGCCGGGAGGACCCACGACATCATAGCCAATACAGACTGTGCGCTTGGCGTGCCGGTGAACCGGGAGATCCTGGAGATCATCCTGGCGTTTATGAAGAAATATCAGATCCCGTCCTATAACGAGAAGACCGGGGACGGGCTGATCCGTCATGCCCTGATCCGCTACGGATTCGTGACGAAGGAGATCATGGTATGTCTGGTCATAAACGGAACGGACATCCCTCACGCGGACGAACTGATCCGGAAGCTTCAGGCCATCCCGGGGATGACCGGCGTCTCAGTCAGCGAGAATACCCGCCGGGACAATGTGATCATGGGAGAGACATACCGTGTTCTCTGGGGAAAAGGTTATATCACGGATTATATCGGAAAGATCAGATATCAGATCTCGCCGCTGTCTTTTTACCAGGTGAATCCGGTGCAGACGGAGAAGCTGTATTCCCTTGCCCTGGAATACGCGGACTTAAAAGGCGGGGAGACCGTCTGGGACCTCTACTGCGGGATCGGGACCATCTCGCTCTTCCTCGCGCAGAAAGCGGGAAAAGTGTACGGGGTGGAGATCGTGCCCCAGGCCATTGAAGATGCCCGCCGGAATGCGGAGATCAATGGGATCAAAAATGCAGAATTCTTCGTCGGGAAAGCTGAGGAAGTGCTGCCGGCGTTCTGCGAACAGAAGCGCGCAGAGGGCAGCGCAGAGACCCATGCGGATGTGATCGTGGTCGATCCGCCCAGAAAAGGCTGTGACGGGAAGCTTCTGGATACCATTGTGAAGATGGCGCCGGAGAAAGTGGTGTATGTAAGCTGCGATCCGGCTACGCTGGCCCGGGATCTGAAGATCCTGTGCGCCAATGGATACGAACTGGTAAAAGTGCGGCCTGTAGATCAGTTTCCGATGAGTGTTCATGTGGAGACGGTAGTTCTTTTATCCCACAAAAAACCAGATAGTTATATCCACATTGACGTGGAGTTTGGCAAGGGCGAAGGCAAGATTCCAGTGGATAAAATTGTCCAGAGAGCGGAGCAATATAAGCCAAAAGAACGTGTTACCTACAAGAGAATCAAGGAATATATTCTTGAAAAGTATGGTTTTAAGGTTCATACCGCTTATATTGCAGAGGTAAAGAGAAGTTTAGGACTGCCTATG
>CALWDN010000051.1 GCA_944376685.1 uncultured Mediterraneibacter sp.
GAATTTGTGGACAATGTTTCCGCCGAGATCAAAAGGATCTGGGATCTGATGGACACGTCTTATGACAAATTTATCCGTACAACGGATGAAGACCATGAGAGACAGGTACAGAAGATCTTCAAAAAACTGTACGAGCAGGGGGATATTTACAAAGGTTATTATGAAGGGCTGTACTGTACGCCCTGCGAGTCATTTTTCACAGAATCCCAGCTTGTGGACGGCAAGTGCCCGGACTGCGGCCGTGAGGTGCAGCCGGCGAAGGAGGAGGCATATTTCTTTAAAATGAGTAAATATGCAGACCGCCTGATCGAATATATCAACGAGCACCCGGAGTTCATCCAGCCGGTTTCCAGAAAGAATGAGATGATGAACAACTTCCTTCTTCCGGGGCTGCAGGACCTGTGCGTGTCCAGAACGTCATTTAAATGGGGCGTTCCGGTGGATTTTGATCCGAAGCATGTGACCTATGTGTGGCTGGACGCACTGACCAACTACATCACCGGCATCGGCTATGATGCGGATGGAAACAGCACGGAGCAGTTTGAGAAGCTGTGGCCGGCGGATCTGCATCTGATCGGAAAAGACATCATCCGCTTCCATACCATTTACTGGCCGATCTTCCTGATGGCGCTGGGGCTGCCGCTGCCGAAGCAGGTATTCGGACATCCGTGGCTCCTGCAGGGGGACGGCAAGATGAGCAAGTCCAAGGGAAATGTGCTCTATGCGGATGAACTGGTTGATTTCTTCGGCGTGGATGCGGTGCGCTATTTCGTGCTGCATGAGATGCCGTTTGAGAACGACGGCGTGATCACCTGGGAGCTGATGGTGGAGCGTCTGAACTCTGACCTGGCGAATACACTGGGCAACCTGGTGAACCGGACCGTTTCCATGACCAATAAATATTTTGGCGGAACCGTGACGGACAAAGGTGTGACAGAAGATGTGGACGCAGACCTGAAAGCCGTGATCGAAAATACGCCGAAGGCAGTGGAAGTGAAGATGGACGGACTTCGCGTGGCGGACGCCATCACGGAGATCTTCAATCTCTTCAAACGCTGCAACAAATACATCGATGAGACCATGCCGTGGGCGCTGGCAAAAGATGAGTCGAAGAAAGACCGTCTGGAGACCGTGCTGTGGAACCTGATCCAGGGCATCTCTGCGGGTGCAGAGCTTCTTGGATCCTTCATGCCGTCAACGAGCAGAAAGATCCTGGAGCAGCTGGGCGGCGGCCATGTGACCGACAAGCCGGAGATCCTCTTCCAGAGACTGGACCCTGACGAAGTAATGAAGAAGGTGGAAGAGCTCCATCCGCAGGCAGAGGAAGCGAAAGACGGCGGAGAGGGAGAGGCTGCGGCGGAAGAGGCGGCTGTCATCGATATTGAGCCGAAAGAAGAGATCACATTCGACCAGTTCGGGGCGATGCAGTTCCAGGTGGGCGAGATCATCGCCTGCGAGGAAGTAAAGAAGTCCAGAAAACTTCTCTGCTCCCAGGTAAAGATCGGAAGCCAGGTAAAACAGATCGTGTCCGGAATCAAGGCGCATTACACACCGGAAGAAATGGTGGGCAAAAAAGTCATGGTGCTGGTAAACTTAAAACCGGCGAAGCTGGCAGGTGTGCTCTCCGAAGGCATGCTGCTGTGTGCGGAGAACGCGGACGGCAATCTGTCGCTCATGGTGCCGGAGAAAGACATGCCGGCAGGAGCGGAGATCAGTTAAAAAGGGACAGGGCAAATTCCAGTTTGGGACGTAGTAAAATTCAATTTTACTACGTCCCAAACTGCGTTTTGCCCTGTCCCTAAATCGATAATTCATGCAAAAGTCTCGTATTATCTTCCGGCATCATGATGCAGAACCGGATGTATTCGCCCTCCAGGCACTGGAATGAAGCGCAGTCCCGGATCATGAGTCCTTTCCGGATGCAGCGTTCGAAAATATCTGCAGATGTAACGCCCTCTTTCAGGATCTTCAGGAGAATGAAATTGGCATAGGGTTCGTATGCTTTATAACCCGGCATTTCCGATACTGCACGGTACATCCGGCTGCGCTCTGAAAGGATGAGTTCTCTTGTCCGGCGGATGTAATCCTGGTCTTTGAACATTCTCTCTCCGGCGAATGCGCCGATGCTGTTCAGTGACCAGGGGATCTGTTTTTCTTTCATTTTTTTCAGGAAATCCATATTGCCGGTAATACCGTATCCGAACCGCATTCCAGGCGCCGCGAAGAACTTGGACACGCCGCGCAGGATCATGAGGTTCTGGAAGCGTTTTGTGAATGGCACGGCAGTTGCTGCGCTGACGTCCGGAGCAAACTCTGCATAGGTTTCATCGATCATTACGAAGATATCATGTTCTGTACAGAAGGTGAGCAGCTTTTCCATATCGTCATGAAGGATGGCGGATGACGTTGGATTGTTCGGGTTGCAGATGATCAGGAAATCATATCCTTCCGACAGTGTGCGGCACAGATCTGCTACATCGAGCCGGAAATCCTGCGCTTCTTTCAGGTGATAATATTCCTGTGTGCTGCCGGAGAGGGCAAGCTCCCGGGAATATTCGGAATAGGTAGGTCCCAGGATGAGGGTCCGCTTCGGGGCGCGTGCATCGATGAGCAGCGCGATCAGTTCGCTGGATCCGTTCCCGGGAAGGATGAATCCTGCAGGGACGCCGCAGTATTCTGAAATAGTCTCCCGGAGGGATGTATATTCCCGGTCCGGATAGGACGACAGCAGATCCAGATGCACGGCAATGTCGGCCTTTACGTTTTCGGAGAGACCAAGCGGGTTGACGTTGGCTCCGAACCTTATGATCTCATTTTTATTTAAATGATAGTATTCGCATATTTTCTCAATGTCGCTTCCATGGAAGGCAGGTCTTGCATTCATGTCTGATACTCCCTGTATGGCAGAGCCCTGGCTCTGCCGCATTATGATTTTGTTTCAAATAATATTCCAAGTGTATTCGGCCCGCAGTGGCATGAGATGGTACAGCTTGCCTTCGTGATATGGATCTCTTTGAAAGCCATGGTCTCTTCCACGGTCCTGTGCACCAGGTCGATGTAGTCCTGCGGGATGCCGGAGTGGGTGATGAAAAGAAGATCAGGATCGATGTCAGGATATTTTGCCAGCTCGTCTTTTACATATTTCACAAGTACTTTATCCAGCGCGCCGCGGTATTTCTTCCCGACAGCCATACTTCCGTCGTGGTTGTCCACCTGGATGCATGGCTTGAGTTTCAGCATATTGGCTCCGAAAGCAGCTACAGCCGAACAGCGCCCGCCTGCGCTCAAAAATGTGAGCGTATCAAGGATGAAACTGCCGTGGCGCCTGCCGGTTCCTTCACGGAGCTTTTCCGCAATGGCTGCGGCGATCTGTCCGGTGTCCGGTCTGCCGGCGCCCGGTTCCGAAATGACTTCTTCTGCTTCCTGGAGTAACTTTCCGGCGGCCACCACGGTCAGTCCGGTGCCGGTGGAGAGGTTGCAGCTGTCTATGACATGGACATGGCCCAGTTCCCGGGCTGCCAGGCAGCAGTTCTGATAAGAACTGGACAGGGCATGTCCGAGATTGACATGGATGACTTCATAACCGTCTTCAACCCACGGGCGGAAATGGTCGATGTACTCTTGCACATTGACCGCGGCGGTTTTTGGAAGGATTTTGCGGTCATAGTATGCCTTATAGATCTCTTCCGGTGTGATATCGATATTGTCAAGATAATCTTTTCCGTCCAGGTTGATGTGAAGCGGGAAGTAGTGGACGTTATAACGTTTTTTTAGGTCTTCGTCAAGATCACAGGTGCTGTCCGCGCTCAGGATGATCTTCAGTGCCGTATGTGTTTCTGACATGATTGATCCCTCCGTCTCAGAATCGAATAACAAATTACAATGAATAATTATAGCACAGAAAATGGAGGAGACGTTTCTACACGTAAAATATTGTGCAGAGTAGATAAAAACAGCAGATATAAAATATATAAAACATACAAAAATAATAAAGGAATGCACAGTTTTATTGAAACGTACGCTGAAGTGTGGTATTGTATTCATAGTTCTGGAAACGTTACCGGTAACGTTTAACTGAAAGGAGGATCATTATGAAAACAAAAAAGGTAATTTCAGTAGCGCTGGTGGCTGCGATGGCCATGGGGCTTGCCGCGGGCTGCGGCGGAGGCGGTGAGAGCGACAGCGGTGAAGGCCAGGTTTATTTTATGAACTTCAAACCTGAAGTAGCTGAGGTATGGGAGCAGATCGCTGCAGAGTATACGGAAGAGACCGGCGTGGAAGTAAAGGTCCAGACAGCGGCGGCAGGTACATATGAGCAGCAGCTGAAATCTGAAATGGCTAAGAAAGACGCGCCGACATTATTCCAGATCAATGGTCAGATCGGCTATCAGACATGGAAAGACTACTGTGCAGACTGGAGCGACACAGATATCTACAGCCATCTTGTAATGAAGGATATCGCGATAACTGATGAAAATGGCGAAGGCGTATACGGACTGCCGTACGTAGTTGAGGGATACGGAATCCTGTACAATGACGCGATCATGCAGAAATACTTCGCGCTTCCGGACAAAGCTGTTGACATCAGTTCAGCTGAAGAAATCAAGAACTTTGACACACTGAAGGCAGTTGTGGAAGACATGACGGCCAAGAAAGATGAACTTGGCATTGAAGGCGTATTCGGCTCCACATCTCTTAAGGCCGGTGAGGACTGGAGATGGCAGACTCAGACGATGAACGTGCCTGTATACTATGAATATAAAGATGACGGTGTACAGGATAAAGAGAATCTTGAGTTTACATATTCCGATAACTTCAAGAATATATTCGACCTGTTCATCAATAATTCCTGCACAGACCCGAAACTCCTCGGATCAAAATCTGTAGACGATTCCATGGCGGAATTTGCGCTTGGCAACGTTGCGATGATCCAGAACGGAAACTGGGCATGGAATCAGATCAAAGGCGTTGACGGAAACACTGTAACGGAAGAAAACATTAAATTCCTTCCGATCTATACAGGCGTTGAAGGTGAAGAGAACCAGGGATTGTGTATCGGAACAGAGGGCTTCTGGTGCCTGAGCTCCCAGGCGAGCGAAGCTGACCAGCAGGCGACGCTTGATTTCATCGACTGGGTATTCACATCTGATGCAGGCAAAGAACATGTGATCAAGGATCTTGGCTTCATCGCTCCGTTTGATTCATTCGGCGAGACAGAAGCTCCGGACGATCCGCTCGCACAGCTTGTAATGCAGAGCATGAATGACACAGAGATCGAAAGCATCGGCTGGGTATACACGACATTCCCGAGCCAGACGTTTAAAGATAATTACGGGGCAGCTCTTCTTGAGTACGCACAGGGAACAAAAACCTGGGATGAAGTAAAAGAGCTTGTTGTGGAAGACTGGGCATCTGAAAAGGCGGCGCTTCAGGAGTAAGCACATCCAGATGACGCGGAAAAAGGGGAGGGGCAAGATCTCTCCCCTTTTGTAATCATGACAGAAAGGAGAACGTCATGCAAAAAGCAATCAAAAAATATTTTCCGGTTTTCGCACTTCCGACGCTGCTGGCATTTTTTATCTCATTTTTACTGCCATTCCTCATGGGATGTTATCTTTCATTCTGTGAATTTACGACAGTTACGGATGCGGAATTTGTCGGGATCGAAAATTATCTGAAAGCATTTCAGGATGAGAATTTCCTGAATGCCCTGATCTTTACAGTTAAATTCACGATCGTTTCTGTGCTCAGCATCAACATCCTCGCCTTTTTTCTGGCGCTGGCGCTGACAAAGGGGATCAAAGGGACAAATCTGTTCCGTACAGTGTTCTTTATGCCGAACCTGATCGGCGGCATCGTACTTGGTTATATCTGGCAGCTCATCATCAATGGTGTTCTGTATAAATTCGGAGCGACATTGTCGCTGGATGCAAAATACGGATTCTGGGGCCTGATCGTTCTGATGAACTGGCAGATGATCGGATACATGATGATCATTTATGTGGCGGGCATCCAGAATATTTCTTCTGATATCATCGAGGCGGCCAAGATCGACGGCGCCAATAAAGTCCAGACGCTTTTCCGGGTGACCATACCGCTCGTCATGCCGTCCGTTACGATCTGCCTGTTCCTGGTGCTGACGAACTCTTTCAAACTGTTTGACCAGAACCTGGCACTGACAGCCGGAGCGCCGGGAAGATCCTCCTCGATGCTTGCACTGGATATTTTCGATACATTCTACGGCCGGAACGGCTGGGAGGGAGTCGGCCAGGCCAAAGCGGTTGTATTCTTTGTTATCGTTGCAGTGGTTGCGCTGACGCAGCTGTATTTCACACGCCGTAAGGAGGTGGAGAACTGATGAAAGCGAAGAAAAACAGAAACGAAGCCCCGGCTCTTGAGGTCAGCAAGTCGACGCAGGCTGTAATGATCGTTGTATTGGCCATCCTGTCGCTTGTGTTCCTCATGCCGATCTTTGTTGTCCTGATGAACTCTTTTAAAGGGAAGTTCTATATCAGCGACGCGCCGTTTGCGCTGCCGGATGGAGAGACGTTTGCAGGGCTTACCAATTATATCGACGGCGTTTCCAAGACCGGACTGCCAAGTGCTTTCTGCTATTCTCTGTTCATCACGGTGTTTTCCGTGCTTGTGATCGTTTTCTTTACGTCAATGATCGCATGGTACATTACGCGTGTTAAAACGTGGTGGACCAAAATGCTTTACTACATGTTTGCATTTGCCATGATCGTGCCTTTTCAGATGGTCATGTTCCCGATGTCAAAGATCGCGAATATACTCAGGCTGGATAATCCGGTCGGCATCCTGGTCGTATACCTCGGATTCGGAGCGGGGCTTTCCGTGTTTATGTTCTGCGGATTTGTGAAGGCTGTGCCGATCGAGATGGAAGAGGCTGCAATGATCGACGGGAGCAGCCCGATCAAAATGTTCTTCCTTGTGGTATTCCCGATGCTGAAGCCTACCGCGATCACGATCGCGATCCTGAATGCGATGTGGATCTGGAACGATTATCTTCTTCCATACCTGCTTCTCGGAACGGATTACATGACGATCCCGATCGCGATCCAGTATCTGCAGGGCGGATACGGTTCGATCGATATGGGCGCGATGATGGCCATGCTCGTACTGGCGATGATCCCGATCATCGTATTCTATCTTCTGTGTCAGAAACACATTATAAAAGGTGTTACGGCAGGTGCCGTAAAAGGTTGATTTCACAGTCCGTTTATTGCTTTGTATGTCAAAATTATTATCATGAAAATAATCTGAAACGTGATGAAATGAGGTAGTGGAGGACATGGCTGCAGTTACTACGATAAAAGACATTGCGCGTATATGCGGAGTCGGTGTGAGTACGGTGTCGCGTGCGATGAATGACCATCCGGACATAAACCGTGAGACAAAAGAAAAGATACAGGCTGCTATCAGGGAATACAACTACATCCCCAATAACAGTGCGCGGAATCTAAAACGGCACGAGTCCAATACGATAGCAGTGCTGATCAGAGGTATCTATAATGTTTTTATTACAGACATGGTGACACAGGGCGAGCGGTATATTAAGTATACGCAGTATTCACTTTATCTCCGTCAGGTATACCCTGAGGAAGATGAAGTGGATATTGCGATTGAGCTGGTTAAGGAAAAGCGGCTGAAGGGGATCATTTTCCTTGGGGGAATGTTTGACCATTCCGTGGAAAAACTCAAACAGATCGAAATCCCGTACATCATGATGACGGTATCCCCGTCTCCACGCATCTCGGGTATGTGTTCATCCGTATATGTAGATGATGAGATGGAGAGCTACCGGATCGTGGATTATCTGTGCAGGATGGGACACCGTAAGATCGCGCTGATCACAACACCGGAGAGTGAGCGTAGTATCGGACACCTCAGGGCAAAAGGTTATTTCCGTGCGCTGAAGGACAATGGGATCGGGCGTGACAACCGCCTTGTGCGGCGCATGTCGGAAAATACATGGGAGTTTTCTATTTCCAGCGGTTACGCGGTGACAAAGGAACTGTTGGCGGACAACACGGATTTCACTGCGATCTACGCCTGTTCAGACTACGCAGCCATCGGCGCGTGCAAAGCAATCTGTGAAACAGGGAAAACAGTTCCCGGCGATTATTCTGTCGCCGGATATGACGGGCTGGAGATCGGCCGGTTTTATAATCCGCCGATCACGACGATTTCCCAGCCTATTAATGATATGCTTAAAAAAACATTTGAACTTCTGCTCGATGAGATCAATGGAGACGAGACGCGCCAGACGGTCGTATTTCCGGGAGAATTGCTGGCCGGCGGGTCTGTCAGGGACATAACGGGTACGGAGAATTGAAAGTGGAGGTAATATAATGGTATGAAATTTACAAACGGATACTGGCTGATAAGAAAAGAGATCGATCCGATCTATGCGGTAGAGTACGGATATCACCGGATTGACGGTGATACGCTGTATGTATACGCACCGGGAATGCATATCGCCGGAAAAGGCGATACTGTCAATGCCCCGATAATCACGGTGGCCTTTACAAGTCCGCGGGAAAATATAATCAGAACAGAAATCACCCATTTTAAGGGCAGGGTGTGCAAAGGGCCTTTTTTTGAAGTGGACCGGTCCGGGACAGAGGTTGAGATCATCGATGAAGATGAACAGCTCATATACCGGTCAGGAAAGATGGAGGCGGTTGTCTCCAAGGCCCCCGGCGCATGGCATGTGGATTACCGTTACGAAGGAAGGACGCTTACGCAGAGCGGATACAGAAACATGGCCCGCATGGCAAACCGCGAGACCGGCAGGACTTATATGACAGAACAGCTGGCGCTTGAGGTGGACGAGCAGATATACGGGCTTGGCGAACGCTTCACACCTTTTGTAAAAAACGGCCAGGTTGTTGACATGTGGAACGAAGACGGCGGCACAGCCAGCGAGATCGCCTACAAGAATATCCCGTTCTATGTGAGCAGCAAAGGCTATGGCATTTTTGTTGACAATGCGGGCGACATATCATTTGAGATCGCAAGCGAAAAGGTGGAATGTGTGCAGTTTTCCGCAGAGGGGGAATCCCTTGCGTATTATGTGATCGGCGGAAATGAGCCTAAGGATGCGATCTCCGGGTATACCGCACTGACCGGAAGACCGGCGCTTCCGCCGGCATGGACGTTCGGGCTGTGGCTGACAACTTCATTTTCCACGGATTATGATGAAGAGATCGTTACGTCATTCCTGGACGAGATGAAGGACCGGGATATCCCGCTTCGTGTGTTCCATTTTGACAGCTTCTGGATGCACGGGTATGAATGGTGTAATTTTGCATGGAATGAAGACGTATTTCCCGATCCGAAAGCAATGCTTGAGCGTTATCATAAACGGGGGCTGAAGCTGTGCGTGTGGATCAATCCGTTTATCGCGCAGAATTCAAAACTGTTTGATGAGGCGGCCGGGAACGGATATCTGATCCGCAGAAAAGACGGAAGCATCTGGCAGACGGATATGTGGCAGGCCGGTATGGGGATCGTTGATTTTACCAATCCGGATGCAGAGAAGTGGTATCAGGATAAACTGGAATACCTGATCGATCTTGGAGTTGACAGTTTCAAACCGGATTTCGGCGAACGGATCCCTGTAAAAGATATCGTATATCATGACGGCTCTGATCCGGTAAAAATGCACAATTATTATTCGTATCTTTACAACCGTGCAGTATTTACGCTTCTGGAGCGCAAGATGGGCAAAGGCAGAGCGGCGGTCTTCGCACGCTCGGGTACGGCGGGATGCCAGCAGTTCCCGGTGCACTGGGGCGGCGACTGTACGGCAAACTATCTGTCCATGGCAGAGACACTGCGGGGCGGCCTGTCGGTCGGAATGGGCGGCTTTGGCTTCTGGAGCCATGATATGAGCGGTTTTGAGCAGTGTGCGACACCGGATCTGTATAAGAGATGGAGCGCCTTCGGCCTGCTGTCATCACACAGCCGCCTGCACGGCGGAAAGTCATACAGAGTGCCGTGGCTCTTTGACGAAGAGTCCTGTGACGTACTCAGATATTTTGTCAAGCTGAAATGCAGGCTGATGCCTTACCTGTTTGAAAAAGCTGTGGAATCACATGAAAAAGGGATCCCGATGCTGCGTGCCATGGTGCTGGAATTTCCGGAGGACAGGGCCTGCCGTTATCTGGACCTTCAGTATATGCTGGGCGACAGTCTGCTGGTTGCACCGGTATTCAGGCCGGATGGCGAAGTGGAATATTACATGCCGGAGGGCAGATGGACCCATCTGCTGAGCGGGAAAACGGAACAGGGTGGCTGCTGGAAGAAAGAAACCTATGATTATATGTCTCTTCCGCTTTTTGTGAGAGAGAATTACATTATTGTGACGGGGAACAGGGATGATGTCCCGGATTATGATTATACGGACGGGTTTACGATCCTGGTACCGGAATTTGAAGACGGCGCGGAGTACCGCTGCCTGCTCCCGACGGTGGAAGGAGAGAACGCCGCGGTGATCACTGCAAAGCGCGAGGGCAGTGAGATTACGGTAGATGTATCAGAAAAGTTGAACTGGAATATCAGGAAGATCGGCGCAGAACCGCAGCGGATCGAGCAGGCGGAAAACCGTGCCGTGATCATCCTGAATGAATGATGGTGTTCAGCAGGTGCTGGAAAGATTTAGTATTATGATTAAAATAATAAGGGACTGCTGCAATGGTGCGGCAGTCCCTTATTAATGATCGGGTTATCAACATCGGGAGTATAACTTTTTACAACTTCTGTAAGTTTGTTGATAACCTGTTTTTTTGCATTAATGTGATTGTATTGACATATAAAACGTGGTATTGTGGACACACTCAAATATTTGACTCAATTCAGTACCCGCTCGCGGGTTCTGTAAATCTGCAGATTTCAACAGGCCTGTCCGGCCGGCTTTCCAAAATGTACAAACAGGTATTCCTTAAGGAGAAACAACATGATAAAATAAGGAGAAGAACCAGATGGAAAAAGCAAAACAGAACAATGACAATTTTATAATGCTTCCCACGGTGGATTTCTGTTTCAAAGAGCTGATGAGAAATCCGAAGGTGCGGAAAGGATTTATTGCAGCAGTACTTGGAAAGAAGCCTGAGGAGATCCGGGATACGACCCTCATCCCGACCGAACTCCGGAAGGAAAGTGAAGACGACAAGCTTGGGATTCTGGACGTCCTGGTGGAACTTGAGGATGAGACAAAGATGAACATGGAGCTGCAGGTGTCATATTTCGAATGCTGGATCAACCGGGTCCTGTTTTACCTCAGTAAGATCTACAGCGGACAGATCAGGGAGGGGGAAGAATATGACCGGCTGCACCGCTGCATCCATGTCGGGATCCTCGACTTTATCCATTTTTCGCAGGATAAGAAATGCTTCAGAAAACTTGCCTTCTGTGACGTGGAAACAGGGGAACAGTATACCGACCTGATGGAAATGTATGTCCTGGAGCTGCAAAAGCTTCCGCCGGAAGATCTGAATGAAAAAGGCATCATCCGCTGGATGCGGTTCCTCGGTGGGAAGAACAGGGAGGAATTTGAGGACATGGCAAAGAAAGATGAATACATTG
The DNA here is from genome assembly GCA_944376685.1 of uncultured Mediterraneibacter sp. Taxonomy (GTDB): domain Bacteria; phylum Bacillota; class Clostridia; order Lachnospirales; family Lachnospiraceae; genus Mediterraneibacter. Next base: position 11,611 of record CALWDN010000051.1, read on the forward strand.
AGGAAGCGTATAATGAACTGAAAAAACTCAGCCATGACGAACAGATGCGGATGGAATACGAACTCCGGCAGAAAGCGATACGCGATCACAACATGATGATGAAGACTGCCAGGAAATACGGATATGAAAGCGGATATGAAAGCGGATATGAAAAAGGCGAGAAGCACGGATATGAAATGGGTGAGAAGCACGGATATGAAAAAGGCGAACGTTTTGCGCTGAAAAAAGTTATCGATAAGCTGACAGGAGACGGCAGGACGATCGAAGAGGCAGCGGAACTTCTGGGTCTTGAAACGGAGATGGCAGAAGAAATAAGCAAGGGGGAGTAAACTTGCATGACGTCCGCCCATAATCCCACCGCATGGGATTTATAAGCCGTCCGTCTGCCATGCAGCAGTTCGAATCCACCCTGCGGGTGTATTCTCACTGTATGGCATCCGCCATATAGCAGAATTGCTGTCATTGGATATATACAAGCAAGCTTGTATATCCAATACCATCAATTCTTACTGCATGGCAGACTGTTAACATATCCTCGGGAGTTGGATGCCGGTGAGTTTGGAGAGAATGCGGCGGCCGCCGATGGGGGTCCGGAGAAGGACTTTCCCAGGCATGTCTTCTGTGACGGTGCCGATCCGGGCAGCATTTTTTCCGCCTGGGACGGTGCGGATCGCCGCCAGGATCTGGTCGGCGGAGCCGGGGCTGCAGATAATGAGCATCCGTCCTTCGCAGGCGCAGTAGAGGGGATCGAGCCCCAGCATATCGCAGGCGGCTTCTACGGCGGGATCAACGGGCAGGGCGGATCCGTCAAGTTCGATGGAGAAAGGCATGTCTTCGGTGAATTCGTTCAGCGTGGTGGCAACGCCGCCTCTGGTTGGATCGCGCAGCACACGGATATCCTGTGCGGCGGCAGCAAGTGCGGCAGCGCTGATCTCATGGAGCGGGGCGCAGTCGGAGCGCAGGGGGCTGTTTTCTTCGATCAGTCCGGAACGGGCCATCATGACGGCGGCGCCGTGGCAGCCGATGGTTCCGCTTACAAGTACGGCGTCTCCCGGGCGGATCGCATCTTTTCCGGGAAGGTCTGTGCGTTGGAATCCGATGCCGGCAGTATTGATATAGATGCCGTCGCCTTTTCCGGCGTCTACGACTTTGGTGTCGCCGGTGACGATAGACACGCCGCAGGCGCGGGCTTCTTCAGCGACAGATGAGACGATGTCTTTAAAATCCTGAAAAGAGAAGCCTTCCTCTATGATGAAAGAGAGGCTTAAATATTTCGGATCACCGCCGGCCATGCATACATCGTTGACAGTACCGCAGACAGAAAGCTTTCCGATGTCCCCGCCGGGGAAACGCCAGGGGGAGACAACGAAGCTGTCTGTCGAGAATACAAGTTTATCATTGCCGGGAAGAACGGCGCCGTCCCCGAGCCGGGAGAGGGCGTCGTTTTTAAATGCGGGAAGCAGGATGGATCCGATCAGTTCTGAAGTTTTCAGTCCGCCGCTTCCGTAGTCAAGTGTGATTTTCTCATCCATTTATTTCACCTTATTTTCCTTGTTTTCGTTTTGCTTTGCGGCCTGCAGCAGCTGATGGCAGAGCCGTGGCGGATATTCATTCGCCGTATTGATATGCTGCGGCGCACGCGCCTTCGCCGGAGACCATGCAGGGGCCCACCGGATTGCCGGGGGTACAGGCTGTTTTGAAGAGAGGGCACTGTGCCGGCCGCATGACGCCCCGGATGATCTGCGCGCAGCGGCAGCCTGGAATATCTTCCGGTTCAGAAGGCTGCAGGGCAAATTTCTTTGCGGCGTCCCATTTTTCATATTCTTTCCGGATGGTACAGCCGCTGTTTTCGATCAGACCGAGTCCGCGCCAGTCGGACGGAGCGGGCTCAAACACCTGGTCAATGAGTGCCAGCGCCGCGGGATTGCCGCCGGGGCGGACCAGGCGTGTGTATTCATTTTTAAGATCCGTTTTCCCGGAGGAGATCATCTCTGTCAGCGTCAGGATGGAATAGAGAAGATCCGCCGGTTCGAAGCCGGCCACAACGCCCGGAAGACGGTAATCTTCCGGGAGAAAGCGGAAACCGTCCGCGCCGGTGACCGCCGCTACATGGCCGGGGCACAGGAATCCGTCTACGGCGAAATCATCCGCTTCGATCAGGGACCGGATGGCCGGCTCCGTCCGTTTCAGAAGAGACAGGACGGAGAAATTTTCCACATTCCGGGCGGCCGCTTCCCGGATGCAGGCCGCTGTGCCGGGCGCGGTTGTCTCAAATCCGACGCCGAGGAAAATGACTTCCGTATCCGGATGTTCTTCCGCGATGCGGAGCGCATCCATGGGTGAATAGACGGACTCCACTTTTCCGCCAAGCGCACGTCGGGAGAGCAGGCTGTCCCCGTGCTTTGAGCCCGGGACGCGCAGCAGGTCGCCGTAGCTTGTGATGAGGATGCCGGGCTGCTGTGAGAGGTTCAGCACCATATCGATCATATTTGCCGGGGTGACGCAGACCGGGCATCCGGGCCCGGAGAGCAGCTGTACGTTTTCAGGAAGGATGCTGCGGATCCCGCTTTTTGCGATGGACATGGTGTGGGTCCCGCAGACTTCCATCAGACGGACGGGCCCGGTCCGGTCGCTGTATTTTCGGATCTTTTCCAGGATCAGCGGTACATCTTCAGGATTTTTGAACCAGCGGTCATAAAGCATTTTTCAGTTCCTCCAGAAGCTCCATATTTTCCAGCGCTTCTTCTTCCGTCATCCGTTCAATGGCGAATCCGGCATGAACCATGACGTAGTCTCCGGGTTTTGGATCTTTGATGAAATCGATGCGGATGTTCTGCGTTAGTCCGCCGGCCTCGCATTCTGCGGATGAGCCGTCGATCTTATTGATTTTCATTGGCATTGCCAGACACATGCTCCA
>CALWDN010000052.1 GCA_944376685.1 uncultured Mediterraneibacter sp.
CTTGAGCGGGATTTCTCCATCTTCGGATATTTCGCGTCCAGTTCCTTTGAGAGCTGGTGCACATCTTTTACATCGTCGATGGCGAGCCACACGAAGCTCCCGTAGCCGTCAAGCTTTACATCGCTTACGCGGGGACGCTTGAAGAACTTCTGGGCGATCCGGTGATAGAACCCTTTCCATTCGATATAAACGGTCACGATGCCGTCATCGCCTGTCTCATATTCAACTTCCGGATTTTTAACCGGGACATAATCAAGATAATTTTTGCTGTCTTTTTTCTTCATATTTCTCTACCAGATGATAGAAAGAAACAGCCTGCAGGAGCAGGCTGCATCTTTCACTTTTTTATAAGGTTTTATTTCCTGTCTTTCTTCATGCAGCGTGTGTACAGATAGATCAGCAGCAGAATGAAGACGATAAGGCTTACCGGCTGCGGAGTCGTGAAACCGAATTTCTCGCTCAGGTTGATCACGGAATCCACTTTCAGTACGGCAAGTACTGCCAGCACGATACCCATGATGCCTTCGCCGGCGATCAGACCGGATGTAAAGAGAACGCCTCTGTCGCCGCGCTCTTTCTTCTCTTCGTCTGAGCCTTTGATCTTCTCAACGATGAAACGTACAACACCGCCGGCCATGATGCCTGCACTTAAGCTGAACGGCAGGTACATACCAACTGCGAACGGCATAACCGGCACTTTCAGGATCTCAGCCATAACAGCCACGAAGACACCGATGAAGATCAGCGCCCACGGAAGCTCAGCGTTCATGATACCCTCGACGAGCATCTTCATCATGGTAGCCTGAGCTGCCGGGAGCTGCTCGCTTCCGTACCCCCATGCCTCATTGAGGAGGTAGAGTACGAAGCCGACCGCTGCCGCGGAAACTACAACGCCGAGCATCTCACCGAGCTGCTGTTTCTTCGGCGTAGCGCCTACGATGAAACCGGTCTTCAGGTCCTGTGATGTATCGCCGGCGATGGCCGCTACGATACAGATCACGCCGCCGATGGCGATGGCGCCCACCATACCTGTCGTGCCGTCTGTTCCTGTAGCTTTCAGGAGCAGTGTGGCGATGATCAGTGTGGCGATAGCCATACCGGATACCGGGTTGTTGGAAGAACCGATCAGGCCGACCATACGTGAAGATACGGAAGCAAAGAAGAATCCGAAGATCACGATGATCAGGGAGCCGAACGGATTAACCGGGAATGCCGGGAGCAGCCAGATCAGGATCACGATCGCTGCAAGGATCACAAGCAGGAATGACATCGGAAGATCCTGCTGTGTACGCAGGGCGTTCTTCTGTGTGTGCTTCTTGCTGAGGCTGGCCATTGCCTGCTTGAATGTGCGGACGATCAGCGGGAATGTCTTTACAAGGCTGATCATACCGCCGGCAGCAACGGCGCCGGCGCCGATGTATTTGATATAGTTGCTCCACAGGGCGGACGGGCCGTCAGCTGCGAGCATCTCGCTGATCGGGGCTGTGCCCGGGTAGATCGTTGCGTCACCGCCGAACAGTGCGATGGCCGGCATGAGCACGAACCAGCTTAAGGTACCGCCGGCCAGCATGTAGCTGGAGATCTTCGGTCCGCAGATGAAGCCCACACCAGCCAGTGACGGGAGCACCTGGATACCGATCTGAGATCCGGCATAACCCTGGAATGCGTATCCGATCTCGCTGGGGAAAAGTTTCAGTCCGTCAGCGATGAATTTGTAAAATGCAGCGATGCCAAGTCCCGTGAATACAGAACCGGCCTTGCTGCCGCCTTCCTCACCTGCCAGAAGGACTTCCGCACATGCAGTTCCTTCCGGGAACGGCAGTGTGCCGTGCTCTTCTACGATGAGCGCCTGGCGCAGCGGCACCATGAAGCAGACTCCGAGGAGACCGCCGAACAGTGCGATGAAGAAAATTGTTACAATGCTTGGGAATTCGATCTTGCCTTCCTCTGCCCACAGGAACAGTGCCGGAAGTGTGAAGATCGCACCTGCTGCAAGAGACTCACCGGCAGAACCGATCGTCTGTACAAGGTTGTTCTCAAGGATGGAATCTCTTCTGAGGATCACACGGATGATACCCATGGAGATAACGGCCGCCGGGATGGAAGCGGAGATGGTCATTCCGACTAACAGTCCCAGGTATGCATTGGCAGCGCCGAATACAATGGCGAGAAGACAACCGATCACAGCAGAGGTTACCGTAAATTCCGGGACGATCTTGTCCGCCGGGATATACGGCTTGAACTCGTTTTTGTTGTCCATGTCTTTTCATTCCTTTCTGAATTTTAACGACTTCTTAACGCAGTCTTAGCTATTATATCACTTGACCACATTAAAGGGAAGAAGAATTTGATGAATTTTATCATAAAATGTTTGACGCATCTTAAAATTGCACATACAATAGTTGCAGATACAATAATTAAGAGGTGATATCTGAAATGCTGAGGCGTATTTTTTCCTATATCGGATCGTACCGGAAATACCTGATCCTGGCTGTCCTGTGCATTACGGCGGAATCGCTCTTTGAGCTGATCATCCCGCTGATCATGGCGGATATCGTGGATATCGGCGTGGCGGCCAGGGACCAGGCCTACATCTTCCGGCAGAGCGGGCTGATGCTCGTCTGTGCGGCGCTGGCCCTGGGCCTGGGGATCGGGAGCGCGCAGTTCGCCGCCCTGGCGGGCCAGGGGCTGGGCGCGAATTTAAGGGAGGCGGAGTATGCGAAGCTGCAGCAGTTTTCCTTTGCGAATGTGGATCATTTCCAGCTGTCCTCCCTTGTCACCCGGATGACCAGCGATGTGACCAATATCCAGAACAGTATCTCCAGCGGCATGCGGCCGGCGTGCAGAGGCCCGGTCATGCTGGTGGCGGCTACGGCGGTGGCATTTTCCATCAATTCAAGGCTGGCCCTGGTCTTTCTGGTGGCGCTGCCCACGCTGGCCCTCTGCCTCTTCCTGATCATCCGGAAGGTGCGGCCGCTCTACGGAAAGATGCAGGAGGCCATTGATCTGGTGAACCGGATCATCCAGGAGAACCTGACCGCGATCCGGGTCGTCAAGGCCTATGTGCGCGGGGACTATGAGATCGGCAAATTCGGGGAGGTCAACACCAATCTCCAGACCCAGTCCGAGCGTGCCTTCCGGATCGCCACCACCAACATGGCGGCCATGCAGTTCGTGATGTACGGGACGATCCTGGGCATCCTCTGGTTCGGGGGCGGCATGATCCGGACGGGGTCCATGCAGGTGGGCGCGCTGACCGGATTTCTGAGCTATGTGCTCCAGATCCTGAATTCCCTGATGATGATCTCCAATATCTTCCTCATGTTGACCCGCTCGCTTGCCTCGGGCAGAAGGATCATCGAAGTGCTGGACGAGGAGATCGACATTACGGAGGACCAGGCGGAGGATATCGAAGTGGAACGGGGCGAGATCGAGTTCCGCCACGTGTATTTTAAATATAAGGAAGAAGCGGCAGAGCCGGTGCTCTCTGATATCACATTCCATATCCGGGCCGGTCAGACGGTGGGGATCGTGGGGCAGACCGGCTCCGCCAAGACGACACTGGTGCAGCTCATCCCAAGGCTTTATGACATTACATCCGGGGAACTTCTGATCGACGGGGTGCCGGTGGAGCGGTATCCCCTCCGGCATCTGCGGGACGCGGTCTCCATGGTGCTGCAGAAGAATACGCTCTTCTCGGGTACGCTGAAGGAGAACCTTCTGTGGGGAGATAAGGATGCTTCTCAGGAGGAGATCGAAGAGGCCTGCCGGATCGCCGGCGCGGATGAATTCATCGGCCGGCTGGAGAACGGCTATGATACGGAAATGGGGCAGGGCGGCGTCAATGTCTCCGGCGGCCAGAAGCAGCGGCTCTGCATCGCCCGTGCCATTCTGAAGAAACCGAAGGTGCTGATCCTGGATGACTCCACCAGTGCGGTGGATACGGCGACGGAAGCGCGGATCCGGGAGCAGCTGGAGCGGAAGCTGTCGGATATGACGAAGATCATCATTGCCCAGCGCATTTCTTCGGTGCGGCATGCCGACCAGATCCTTGTGCTGGACGACGGGAAGATCCGGGGCATGGGAACCCATGAAGAACTGCTGCGGGATAACTGGATCTATCAGGAAATCTATGAATCTCAGAAGGAAGGAGCGGATCTGTAATGGCGAGATATACGGGATACAAACGGCCGAAAGATACCCGCCGGGCGCTGCGGGAACTGCTCCGCTATATGGGCTGTCACCGGTGGCTCATGCTGCTGGTGGCGGTGCTCGTGTGCATCAGCACGGGCGCCAATGTAACGGGAACCTATCTGCTCAAACCGGTGATCAATGACTATATCCTGCCGGGGGACGTCCGGGGGCTGATCCTGGCGCTTCTCTTCATGGGCGGCATGTATCTGTGCGGCGCCCTGTCTACATTCTGGTACAACCGGCTGATGGTGAAGACGTCCCAGAAAGTGGTGGGGGATATCCGCCGGGATCTGTTCGCCCATGTGCAGACCCTGCCGCTTAAATATTTCGACGCAAATACCCACGGGGAGCTGATGAGCCGTTTTACCAATGACGTGGATACGATCCAGGAGGCGCTCAATAACAGCTTTACCATGGTGATCCAGAGCGCCCTGACGCTTACCGGCACGGTGGTGATGCTGATCGTGCTGAACGTGCGGATGGCGCTGATCGTGATCGTATTTCTGCTGATCATGTTCTGGTTCATCAAATGGAACGGGAAGCGGAGCAAAGAATATTTTGACCGGCAGCAGGCATGCCTGGCTGATATCAACGGTTTTACGGAAGAGATGGTGGCCGGGCAGAAGGTCGAGAAGATCTTTAACCATGAGGAAGAGGATATGAAAGTCTTCCGGGAGAAGAACGGGAAACTCCGCACGGCGTCGACAAAGGCGCTTGCCTATTCTTCCATGATGATCCCCTGCATCGTCAGCCTGTCCTACGGATGCTATGCGGTGTCGGCCTGCGCGGGCGCGCTCCTTGCCATTGCCGGGATGATGGATCTTGGAAGCCTGGCGGCCTATCTGGTCTACGTGCGCCAGAGCGCCATGCCGCTCAATCAGTTTACCCAGCAGGTGAACTTCATCCTGTCGGCACTGGCCGGCGCGGAACGCATTTTTGAAATGATGCACGAGGAGCCGGAACCCGATGAAGGGACCGTGACGCTGGTGCGGACGCCGGGCGGAACGGCCGGGCAGGAGAGCGGGACGGCAGACGGCGGAAGCGGCTGGGCATGGAAAGAAGAAGACGGGACGCTCACGCCTCTTAAGGGGGATGTCCGGTTTGAAAATGTGGTCTTCGGCTATGTGCCGGGACAGAACGTGCTGGACGGCATCAGCCTGTACGCGAAGCCGGGGCAGAAGATTGCCTTTGTGGGCTCCACGGGCGCAGGCAAGACGACGATCATCAATCTCATCAACCGGTTTTATGAGATCAGGAGCGGGCGCATCCTCTATGACGGGATCGATATCCGGCGGATCCGGAAGGACGATCTGCGCCGGTCCCTCGGCATGGTGATCCAGGACACTCATCTTTTTACGGGGACCATTGCCGACAATATCCGCTACGGCCGGCCGGAGGCGACGGATGAGGAAGTTGTGGCCGCGGCGAAGCTGGCCAGCGCGGATTCTTTTATCCGGAGGCTGCCGGACGGATATGAGACTATGCTGTACAGCGACGGCAGCAATCTGTCCCAGGGCCAGCGGCAGCTCCTGGCCATCGCCCGGGCGGCCGCAGCGCAGGCGCCGGTTCTGATCCTTGACGAGGCCACCTCCTCGGTGGATACGCGGACCGAGCGGCTGATCGAGAAGGGCATGGATGCCCTGATGGAAGGAAGAATGGTCTTCGTGATCGCCCACCGGCTTTCAACCGTGCGCAATTCCAAGGCGATCCTGGTGCTGGAGCACGGGACGGTCATCGAGCGGGGCAGCCATGAAGAACTGCTGGATCAGAGAGGCAGATATTATCAGCTCTATACGGGCATGTATGAACTGGAGTAGGAGGAGCATTGCGATGGAAATACGACAGGAAACGGATATTAAGGTGCAGATCAGGAAGACATTATTTGAGATCGAGCAGCAGAAGCGCACCAGAGTCCAGAGATTTCTCCTGGAGATCGGCCTGACGCCGGGTCAGGGTCAGGCAAGGATCCTCTCTTCCCTTGCGGCGGCCGGCAATGTGACTCAGCGGGAGCTCGCGGACGCCTGCCTGATGGATGTGACCACCATGTCCCGGACGCTGGACCGGCTGGAGGAGAAAGGCCTGATCCGGCGGGAGCGGGATCCCCGAAGCCGCCGGTCCTACCGGGTCGGACTGACGGATGCGGGCCGGGAGACAGCGGAAAAGGTGGATGCCGGATTCGCAGAATTGGAGCAGGTCCTGTGCGGCGGCATGACGGACGTGGAACTCCTCGCCCTTGCAGGATCTCTCCGGAAGATCCGGGAAAATCTGAACGAGTGATGCATTTTCAGGTGCGCATTATGTGGAAATGTGTTACACTTCTATCGGAAACCAAACGCAGGAGGCAGCTTTGAGTGGAAGCGTATACAAGTTTTGCGGAGGTATATGATACCTTCATGGATAATGTCCCCTATGAAGAGTGGGGCGGATATATACACCGCATTCTGTGTGAAAATGACATAAATGACGGGATCCTGCTGGATCTGGGGTGCGGCACCGGGACCATGACGGAACTTTTCGCGGGATTCGGCTACGATATGATCGGCGTGGATAATTCCGCGGATATGCTGGAGATCGCCATGGAGAAGAAGGAAGCGTCCGGGCACGATATCCTTTATCTCCTGCAGGATATGCGGGCGTTCGAACTGTACGGCACGGTGCGGGCGGTGCTGAGCGTCTGTGATTCCGTGAATTATATGACGGATCCGGCGGACCTTCTCGAGGTGTTCCGGCTGGTCAACAATTACCTGGATCCCGGCGGCATTTTTATTTTTGATTTTAATACCGTCCATAAGTACCGGGACGTCATGGGCGACTGTACGATCGCGGAGGACCGGGGAGAATGCAGTTTTATCTGGGATAATTATTATTATGAAGACGAGCGGATCAATGAATACGATCTGACTTTATTTATCCGGGAACCCGGCCATGGACCGGAGGAACTGTACCGGAAATACCGGGAAACCCACTATCAGAGAGGCTACACGCTGGAGGAGATAAAAGGACTGCTTAAAGAAGCGGGGCTGATTTTTCTGGACGCCCGGGACATGGACACGGAAGGCGCGGCGGCGGATGACAGCGAGCGCATCTGTTTGACCGCACGGGAGTCCGGGAAACAGGTATAGATATAGAGAGAACAGGAGAATGGAAAATGAGTGATTATATTGTAAGAGCGGCGGCTGCGAATACGCAGATCCGCGCGTTTGCGGCGGTGACAACAGAACTGGTGGAGGAGGCCCGGCAGCGGCACGGTACGAGTCCGGTGGCGACGGCGGCCCTGGGAAGGCTGCTGACCGGCGGCGTGATGATGGGCAGCATGATGAAAAATGCGACCGATATGCTGACCATCCAGATCAAATGCTCCGGTCCGATCCGGGGGCTGACCGTGACGGCGGACAGCCAGGGAAACGTGAAAGGCTATGCATTTGACCCGGAAGTCATGCTCCCGCCGAAGAACGGCAAGCTGGATGTGGGCGGCGCACTGGGGCAGGGCGTGATGACCGTGATCAAAGACATGGGCCTGAAAGAACCCTACTCCGGGCAGACGATCCTGCAGACCGGGGAGATCGCGGAAGACCTGACCTATTACTTCGCGACCTCAGAGCAGGTTCCCTCCTCTGTGGGGCTTGGCGTACTTATGGAAGGAGACAATACGGTCCGCTGCGCGGGCGGGTTCATCGTGCAGGTCATGCCGTTTATCGAGGATGCGGTCCTGAACCGGCTGGAAGAAAACATCAAAAATATCCAGTCCGTGACCTCCATGCTGGATAACGGCCACACCCCGGAAGAAATGCTCGCCAAAGTGCTGGACGGGCTGGATCTTGAGATCACAGATACCATGCCGGCGAAATTTTCCTGCAACTGCTCCAAAGAGCGGATCGAAAAAGCCATCATCAGCGTGGGGAAAAAAGAGATCCAGGCTATGATCGACGACGGGAAAGACATCGAAGTAAAATGCCATTTCTGCAATACGGCGTACAATTATACGGTAGAAGAATTGCGGGGACTGTTGAAAAAAGCAGCAAGATAATGATAAAAATGTGAAAAAAGTGTGAATAGGGACGTAGTAAAATTGAATTTTACTACGTCCCGGATGGAGGGAAATATGAGACACGGGTTTGTAAAGGTTGCGGCGGCTACGCCGGATATCCGGGTTGCGGATGTGGAATTCAATACGGAGAAGATCTGTGAGGCGATCGGCGAGGCGTGTGAGAAGAAGGCGAAGATCCTCGTATTCCCGGAACTGTGCGTGACCGGGTATACGTGCGGGGATCTGTTTACGCAGGATGCACTCCTGAAGGCGGCAAAGGACGCGCTGGTGAAGATCGCGGAGTTTACGGCGGATAAGGACATCCTGGCGTTTGTGGGCGCGCCGCTGTGCGTGAGCGGCAAGCTTTACAATGTGGCGGCGGCCATGAACCGCGGACGGGTGCTCGGTTTTACGACGAAGACATTTCTTCCGAACTATGCGGAGTTCTATGAGATGCGCCAGTTCACGCCGGGACCGGACATGTCCGGCTATATCCGTTTCAACGGTCATCAGGTGCCGTTCGGCCCCCAGCTTCTTTTTAAGGATGAAGAGATGGAGGAGCTGATCGTGTCCGCGGAGATCTGCGAGGACGTATGGTCTCCGGTGCCGCCCAGCATTGAGGCGGCCATTGAGGGCGCGACCGTGATCGTGAACTGTTCGGCCAGCGACGAGACCATCGGCAAGGACGCCTACCGGCGGGAGTTGATCGCCGGCCAGTCGGCGCGCCTGATCGCGGGGTATATCTACGCCAATGCAGGCGAGGGTGAGTCCACGACGGATGTGGTCTTCGGCGGCCACAACATCATTGCGGAGAACGGCGCGATCCTGAAGCAGGCGAAACGCTACCACAATGAGATCATTTATTCGGAGCTGGATATCCAGCGGATCGTCAGCGAGCGCCGCAAAAATACGACGTTCAAGGCATCTGCAGGGCGGGTGCTGAGTCAGATCCCCTTCACGGTCAGCCATGAGGATACAGAACTGACAAGAACTTTCCCGAAGAAACCTTTCGTGCCGGAAGACGAGCGGACCCGCGCGGAGCGCTGCGAGGAGATCCTGACGATCCAGGCCATGGGTCTGAAGAAACGTCTGGCGCACACCCATGCAAAGACAGCCGTGGTCGGCATCTCCGGAGGACTTGATTCTACCCTGGCCCTGCTGGTGACCGCGAAGGCGTTCGACATGCTCGGCCGGGACAAGAAAGATATCATCGCGGTGACCATGCCCTGCTTCGGGACGACGGACCGCACCTACAATAATGCCTGCGATATGGCTAGGAAGACCGGGGCGACGTTCATCGAAGTGCCCATTGCCGATGCAGTTAATATCCATTTCCGGGATATCGGACAGGATCCGGAAAACCATGATGTGACGTATGAAAATTCCCAGGCCAGGGAACGCACCCAGGTGCTCATGGACATCGCCAACCGCACGGGGGGCATGGTCATCGGCACCGGCGATATGTCGGAGCTGGCGCTTGGCTGGGCAACCTACAACGGCGACCATATGTCCATGTACGGCGTCAATGCGTCCGTACCGAAGACGCTGGTGCGCCATCTGGTAAAATATGCCGCGGACGACACGGCGGACGAGAAACTGAAGGCAGTGCTCTATGACGTGCTCGATACGCCGGTGAGTCCGGAACTGCTCCCGCCAAAGGACGGGGATATCGCCCAGAAGACGGAAGATCTGGTGGGGCCCTATGAGCTTCATGATTTCTTCCTCTATTATATGCTCCGGTTCGGATATGAGCCGGCCAAGATCTTCCGCCTGGCGGAGCGGACATTTGACGGCGAGTATGACCGGGAGACGATCCTGAAATGGCTGAAGACCTTCTGTCGGAGATTCTTCTCCCAGCAGTTCAAACGCTCCTGCCTGCCGGACGGCCCGAAGATCGGTACGGTGGCGCTGTCCCCGAGAGGCGACTGGCGGATGCCCAGCGATGCCTGCGCAGCCGTGTGGATGAAAGAACTGGAGGAGATCGGATGAAACTTATCAGAACCGAGGACGCGGTGGGAAGCGTCCTCTGCCACGATATCACACAGATCATACCGGGTGTGGTGAAGGACGCAGTCTTCCGCAAGGGCCACGTGGTGACGGAAGCAGACATCCCGGTGCTGCTTTCCGTGGGAAAAGAACATCTCTATGTATGGGAGAAGCAGGAAGGCATGCTCCATGAAAATGACGCGGCTGAGATCCTGCGGCAGGTGTGTCAGGGCAGCTACATGAAGGCTTCCGAACCGAAAGAGGGGAAGATCGAACTGACGGCAGAAGTTGACGGACTCCTGAAGATCGACCGGGAGAAGCTGAATGCGGTGAACGCTCTGGGACAGATGGTGCTGGCCTCCCGTCACGGAAACTTCCCGGTGAAAAAAGGCGACCGGATCGCAGGCATGCGCGTGGTGCCGCTGGTGATCGAAGAGGAGAAGATGAACCGGGTAAAAGAAATCTGCGGGACAGACCCCGTTTTTCGGATCCTGCCCTTCCGGAAAATGAAAGCCGGGATCGTGACCACGGGAAGCGAGGTATACCGTGGCCGGATCGAGGATAAATTTACGCCTGTGGTGAAAGCAAAGCTGGAAGAACAGGGGATTGAAGTGCTGGGCAATACGCTCAGCGACGATAAGGCGGAAATGACGGCAGAGGCGATCCGTGAATGGATCAGCCGGGGCGCGGATATGGTCGTCTGCACGGGTGGCATGAGCGTGGATCCGGACGACCGGACCCCTCTCGCTGTCAGAAATGCATCGGATGAAGTGATCACCTACGGCGCGCCGGTGCTGCCGGGCGCGATGTTCATGCTGGCTTATAAAAAGAAAGAGGACGGCAGGGAGATCCCGATCCTGGGACTGCCCGGCTGCGTCATGTATGCAAGACGCACCATCTTCGATCTGGCGCTTCCGCGCATTGCGGCAGGAGAGCGTTTGTGTGCGGAAGACTTTTACATGCTCGGAGAGGGCGGGCTGTGTCTGAACTGCGAAGTATGCACCTATCCGAACTGCGGATTCGGGAAGTAAAATATAGCAGATTGTAATTCATAATCTATTGTGTTACACTCTGATTAGAACAACCGTGTTGCAGGGTGGCTGACCTCTATTCTTACATAGAATGGGGGTGGTGCTGATGGACAAAAAACCGTTTGATTTTAAAGATCTTATGGCTTTTGGAATGTTCATTCTTGCATTGTTTACATTCGTTTTTGCGAACTTAAAGTAATGTTTTAAAGCATGAAAAACCACCCCGAGAACTTTGGCGAGTTAGGGTGGTAATTCTTTTACACTTTTAATGAGGCCAACCACTTTGTGGCGGTTGTTCTTTTTACATCTATAATATAACATATCTGTCAATACTATGCAATTATATCTGATTATATATGTATATTTATTTTCGTATTTTCCCAGGCGATACCCCGTATTTTCTCTTGAAGATCCGGTTAAAGTAGGAGAGATTGTCAAACCCGCTCTGCGATGCGATCTCCAGCACCGGGCTGTCTGAAGTCTTCAGCAGGCGGTCTGCCATGGTGAGCCGGTAGTCGTTGAGGTAGTCGATAAATCCGGTCCCGATGTTCTGTTTAAAGAATTTCATGAAATGCGACTTGCTGTAGCAGGTAAGTTTGGCCATGTCTTCGATGGTAATGTGCTCGGCATAGTGGTCTTCAACATATTTTAAGATGGTTTTCATTTTTTCCAGAGACTTCATCTGCGATGCGGATGCGGTCTCTTTTTTCTGCCGGTTGGAGACAAGCAGGAAGAAAAACTGAAAGAGCAGTCCTTTAACCGCCAGCTGATATCCTTCGGTCTGTGCGCTGCACAGCAGATCGATCTGGCGGATGCAGTTGGAGACATCCTTATAATACGGAAGTTCCGGCATCAGGAAGGTTTCCGACGGGATCTCGCCGTTCATAAAAGGAAAGATCCACCGCACGGCGCAGAGGTCATTTTTGCCGGAAATGAGCAGTTCCGGCTTCAGAATGATATTTTCGTATTCCATTATATAATCCTGATCCTGTTCGATCGAGTGGAGCTGCCCCGGACGGATGAGGATGATGTCCCCGGATGTGACCGGGCGTTTTTCCAGGTCGGCGGATACGATGCCCCGCCCTTTCTTGATCACGATCATCTCCAGCTCTGCGTGCCAGTGCAAAGGCACGGACGGAAAGTCCCGGGGGATGGAGCACAGATAGGTGTTATAGGGAAAATCTGCGGTCGTATGCGGTTTTGTTTCGTGGTAGTTCTGGTATTCACTGAGATTCATGGGATGCCTCTTTAAAGTTCAGCTCGCGCCATCATATGGCTGAACTGGGATGATAGTATTGTACAATAAGTGGAAAGTATATTGCAAGAATTATCACAGAAACTGTACTATAATCCGAATCAAAGCTTACAGTATGGATTCTTTTTGAAAGGAGAACTACTACCATGAACATTCAGGAAAAAGTAGAGGCATATCTCGGCAAACCGGTTGCACAGGCATCCGACAGAGAGATCTATGACAGCCTGCTTTCCCTCGTACAGGAAATGGCAGCAGGCAAAGAACACAAGGACAGCAAGAAGAAGCTCTATTACATTTCGGCAGAGTTCCTGATCGGAAAACTGCTCTCCAACAACATGATCAATCTCGGCATCTATCAGGAAGTGAAGGAGATGCTCGAGAAGAATGGCAAAGATATTTGTGAGATCGAAGAGGTCGAGCCGGAGCCGTCCCTCGGAAACGGCGGACTCGGACGTCTGGCTGCATGTTTCCTTGATTCGATCGCAACCCTGGGGCTTGCCGGAGACGGCATCGGCCTGAACTACCATCTGGGACTCTTCAAACAGGAGTTTAAGGATCATCTTCAGAAAGAGACTCCGAACCCGTGGATTGAAGAGAAATCCTGGCTGAAGAAAACAGACACGGTTTATCCGGTTCAGTTCAAAGGATTGAATGTCAATGCAAGAATGTATGACATCGAGGTGACAGGATACAATAACCTGACAAACAAACTCCATCTCTTTGACATTGATTCAGTTGATGAATCCATCGTTGAGGACGGAATAGATTTTAATAAAGAAGACATTGAGAAGAACCTGACGCTGTTCCTCTATCCGGACGACAGTGATGAGCAGGGCAGGCTGCTGCGTATCTACCAGCAGTATTTCATGGTCAGCAGCGGCGCGCAGCTGATCCTTGACGAGTGCGTGGCGAAGGGAAGCAATCTGTACGATCTGCCGGACTACGCGGTGATCCAGATCAATGACACCCACCCGACCATGGTGATCCCGGAAATGATCCGTCTGCTGATGGAGCGCGGCATGGAAATGGATGACGCCATCGACGTTGTCTCCAGGACATGCGCGTACACGAACCATACGATCCTCGCCGAGGCGCTGGAAAAATGGCCGGTGTACTATCTGAAGAAAGTTGTTCCGCAGCTCATGCCGATCATCGAGGTGCTGGATGATAAAGTAAGAAGAAAATACGAGGATGAGAGCGTGGCGATCATCGACCGCAATGAGACGGTGCACATGGCCCACATTGACATCCACTACGGATTCAGTGTAAACGGCGTTGCCGCGCTGCATACGGAGATCCTGAAGAATTCCGAGCTGAACAATTTCTACCGGATCTACCCGGAGAAATTCAACAATAAGACAAACGGCATTACCTTCCGCCGCTGGCTGCTCCACTGCAACCCGCGTCTGGCTGCGCTGCTTGACGAGACCATTGGCGAAGGCTACAAAAAAGACGCCACAGAGCTTGAGAAGCTTCTTGCATATAAAGATGACGACCAGATCCTGAACAGGCTGCTTGAGATCAAGCACCGGAATAAAGAAGATCTCTGCGCTTACCTGCGTGAGACACAGGGACTGGAGATCAGCCCGGATACGATCTTCGATATCCAGGTAAAACGTCTCCACGAGTACAAACGCCAGCAGCTCAATGCGCTGTACATCATCGACAAATATCTGGAGATCAAGGCCGGCAAGATCCCGGCGGCTCCGGTAACGGCCATCTTCGGTGCGAAGGCAGCTCCGGCATATGTGATCGCAAAAGACATCATCCATCTGATCCTCTGCCTGCAGGAGATCATTAATAATGATCCGGAGGTTAACAGATATCTCCGTGTTGTCATGGTAGAAAACTACAATGTGACAAAAGCAGGGAAGCTGATCCCGGCATGCGACATTTCCGAGCAGATCTCCCTTGCCTCCAAAGAGGCCAGCGGAACCGGAAACATGAAGTTCATGCTCAACGGCGCGGTGACGCT
>CALWDN010000053.1 GCA_944376685.1 uncultured Mediterraneibacter sp.
CAGGGACGACCGGTTCGATGACCAGTATGATGACCGGAATGAGATGACAAATGCAGACCAGGCGGCAGCACAGCAGACTGCGCAGCAGCCGGCGGCAACAGAGGATGAGCAGAAAGAGGCGGCGTTGCAGACCGCACTGACAGATGCAGGCATAAATGAAGCGGATGCGTCAAGGATCCGGGTGACCATGGACCGGGACGACGGAATGCTCGTATATGAAGTAAGGTTCGACGCGGCGGAAGTTGAATATGATTACGAGATCGACGCCCAGAGCGGACGGATCATAAGCACAGATGTGGAACGTTGGGATGACGACGACAGGGATGACCGGAACCGGACGGCAAATGCAAATGTGGCAGTCGGCAGGGATGAAGCGGTGAAGACGGTGCTTGGTAAAGTATCCGGGGCGACGGAGCAGGATGTGCGGATCGAACTTGACTACGATGACGGAAGATACAGATACGAAGGCGACATCATTTACAATGGGATCGAATACGACTTCGAGATCGATGCGGACAGCGGCAGGATCCTGGAGTGGGAAGAAGACAGAAGATAAGTTAAATGGAAAAAAGAGGCCGGGGCCGGCGGGGAAAATCCGCCGGCCCTGCCTTGACGAACAGACCGGACTCTGGTATAATTTCTCGCGTGAGGAGAGCGGAGTGCTCGTACTCAGTCGCCTGGTAAGCTCGAGGAGACCTCGCTAACGGCGGCGACATGGATCGCACGTAAGCGCCCAAAGGACGGTCGCTAAGTGCTTATACTCAAGGCGCAGTAGCCAAGTGGTAAGGCGTGGGTCTGCAACACCCTGATTCACCGGTTCAAATCCGGTCTGCGCCTCTAAAAGAACCCGGAAAATTTTAATTTTTCGGGTTCTTTTCGTTATCCAATACTAAATGAATAATGAAGCTTCATACAAGTTTCAATTTGAATTGTATTGTTTCATAAATGATGATACAATCAAAATATAATGAAACTTACGCTGCTATTTATAAGGGAGACTGGATATGCTTGAGTTCCTAAAATCAATATTTGGCGAAAATGTTACGATTAAATCATATGAGTACCCGATAAATACACCGGCTTATATCCGGGATAATTACAATCTTCAGCTTTTATCATGGAATGAATATCGATGTGCATTGCTATCACCGAACAGCCATTTTTGGCGTCTTCCATCCTTGAAGAAACAGTTCATTAATTTTCGCAGTCTGTGCACTGTACCGTGCGCGCTTTACTTGAATGGCCTGACTGCACAGCAACGCCGGAATCTGGTTGAAAGCAGGATACCTTTTGTCGCTGAGTCGCAACAAGTTTATCTGCCTTTCTGGGGCTGCTTTTTTCATGAAAAATGTGTACCTGCATCTGTGGTAGAGGATACTATGGCACCCGGTACCCAGCTCGTATTTCTTTACATGTATTATAATGTGCAAAACAGAAATATGAATCAGACAGATTTAGCAGAAAAACTTCGACTTTCAAAAGCAACCTGTAGCAGAGCAATCAGAGATCTTGCCGGATCAGGAATCATAGACATAAAAAATGAAGGTACAAATAATTGGATCATACCTCAGCTTGATAAGCCGGATTTTTTAAAAAAAGCATACAGCCGGATGAAATCGCCGGTAAAGCGTGTTATATACGTAAAGGGCGTGCCATCAGGATCGCAATTCTTTCAGAGCGGCGTAAAAGCACTGTCTTCTATATCAATGGTCGGCGCGAAGGAGTACGACAGGGGACTTGCTGTCTCTGCAAGGACAGCGTCGGAAATTCCGTTGGAAGATATCATATCAAAACGGGAGTTTGAAGACTTCGGAGGATCAGTTGTTGAAGTGTGGAGTTATGATCCGGAACTGCTTTCTGAAGGTGGACGTGTAGACGATATTTCACTTCTGCTCAGTCTTGATAATGATCCGGATGAAAGAATACAGATGGGACTGGATGAAATCAGGGAGAAGCATGGGCTTCCGATCAAAGGAATCTATTCTTGACATATACAATAGGATATACATAACAGAGTAGTAAAGAATTAATATTTTAATGTTCCTTTAATCTTTTTCCTGTATAATACAGTTACGGGAAGGAAGGAGGCGTTTTTACGATGCGGAAAAGATATATAACAGTACTTGCGGGAATCGTGTTTTCGATGATGCTCTTCACCGGGTGCGGCAGCCGGCGGGCGGCCGAGCGGGAGGCGGAGCTCCAGGATGAGATCAATGAGCTGCGCCAGGAGATCGACGACCTGCGTGCAGGACAGGACGGCCAGGATGCGGATGCCCAGGCGCAGACGCCTGCGGACGACGCTCAGGCAGGGGGGAACGGAGAACAGCCGGCGGACAATGTTCAGGGGAACAGCGGTCAGAATGCACCGTCCGGGACTGGGCGGATCAGCCTGGAAGAGGCCAGGGATATCGCGCTTGCCCGGGTGGAAGGCGCGACGGCGTCGAATATTTCCATCGAGCTGGACCACGATGACGGATGGTATGTGTATGAGGGAGAGATCTTCTACAACGGGATGGAGTATGAATTTGAGATCGATGCGGATTCGGGTAATATCCTGAAATGGGAAGAAGAACGGTGGTAGGAAGGATTTCAGCGCGGGCAGCCGCGCTGAAATCTTTTGTTTACGAGGGCGTTTTCAGGTGTTATACTATTGAGAGTGAATATAGCCGGGCCCTTCCTGAGGGCTCTGAATGATAAGGAGTTTGAGAGATGGAACTGACGACGATCAGAGAATTATTCAAAAACAGGGAAGCATATATCGATCAGAAGATCACAGTCGGCGGCTGGGTCCGCAGCATCCGTGACTCAAAGACATTCGGATTCATCGTGGTAAACGACGGATCCTATTTCCAGCCGCTGCAGGTGGTATACCATGACGCGATGGAGAATTTTGCCGAGGTGTCGAAGCTTAATGTCGGTGCGGCGGTCATCGTGACCGGTACGCTGGTGGCGACGCCGCAGGCGAAGCAGCCGTTTGAGATCCAGGCGGACACAGTGGAGATCGAGGGGGCGTCCGCTCCGGACTACCCGCTCCAGAAGAAACGCCACAGTTTCGAGTATCTCCGCACGATCTCACATCTGCGCCCGAGGACGAATACATTCCAGGCGGTGTTCCGCGTGCGTTCACTGGCGGCTTACGCCATCCACCGGTTTTTCCAGGAGCGGGGATTCGTGTATGTGCACACGCCGCTGATCACGGGGAGCGACTGCGAGGGCGCGGGCGAGATGTTCCGCGTGACTACGCTGGATATGGAAAATGTGCCGAAGAATGAGGACGGCACGGTTGATTATACGAAGGATTTCTTCGGCAAAGAGACAAGCCTTACGGTGAGCGGACAGCTTAACGGTGAGACATACGCGCAGGCGTTCCGCAGCATTTATACATTCGGACCCACGTTCCGCGCGGAGAATTCCAACACGACGCGCCATGCGGCGGAGTTCTGGATGATCGAGCCGGAGATCGCCTTTGCCGATCTTGAGGATGATATGGATCTGGCGGAGGATATGCTGAAGTATATCATCAACTATGTTGTGGAAAATGCGCCGGAGGAGATGGCTTTCTTCAATTCCTTTGTGGACAAGGGGCTGCTTGAGCGGCTTCAGAACGTTGCGACGTCTGATTTTGCGCGCATCACGTACACAGAGGCCATCGGGCTTCTGGAGAAGAATAATGATAAATTCGAGTACAAGGTATCCTGGGGCTGCGACCTGCAGACGGAGCATGAGCGCTACCTGACCGAGCAGATCTTCAAGCGCCCGGTATTTGTGACGGATTATCCGAAGGAGATCAAGGCGTTCTACATGAAGCAGAACGACGACGGAAAGACCGTTGCGGCTGTGGACTGCCTGGTGCCGGGGATCGGTGAGATCATCGGCGGCAGCCAGAGGGAGGATGACTATGATAAACTCCTTGGCCGTATGAGGGAGCTCGGGCTCAAAGAAGAGGATTATGGATTCTATCTGGATCTGAGAAAATACGGTTCTACACGCCACGCGGGATTCGGGCTCGGATTCGAGCGGTGTGTGATGTACCTGACGGGAATGTCCAACATCCGTGACGTGATCCCGTTCCCGAGGACCGTCAATAACTGCGAGCTGTAAGCAGAAGTCAGATGAGAGCGCAGGATGGCCGGCATGTGCGGCGGCCGCCATGCGCTCTTTTTTCGATGCCGGTGAAACAGAGTCCGGATGAAGTCCGGGAAGGAGGGCAGGTTTATGCGTTTTATACATACTGCGGATATACATCTCGGGGCGCAGCCCGACGCGGGTCCGCTCTATACGGCCGGCCGGCCGCGGGAGCTGTGGGAGGCTTTTGAGCGCGTGCTTGCCACATGTGAAGATGAGCAGACAGACCTGCTGCTGATCGCAGGCGATCTGTTTCACCGCCAGCCGCTTATGCGGGAGCTGAAGGAAGCAGACTACCTGTTCTCGGAGCTGACCCATACGAAGGTCGTCCTGATCGCGGGCAATCATGACTATATCGGAAAGAATTCCAATTACCGGAGATTTCAGTGGAGCGATAATGTATACCCTCTTTTTGGAGAGAAGATGCAGTATGCCGACTTCCCGGAACTTGATGCCGCTGTATACGGGCTGAGCTACCACCGCAGGGAGATCACAGAGCCGCTGTTTGACCAGGTGCGTGCGGCCGGCGTGCGACGGCATGAGATCCTCCTGGCCCACGGCGGAGATGACAGGCATATCCCGTTCAACCGGCAGAGGCTAGAAAACTCGGGATTTGAATATGTGGCTCTGGGGCATATCCATAAGCCGCAGATCCTGAAGAAGGACCGGGTCATCTATGCCGGAGCCCTGGAACCGGTTGACCGGAATGATACAGGGCGCCATGGCTTCATAAAAGGGGAGGTCACAGAGCAGGGGCTGCGCACAAGCTGGGATTTCTGCGCGTCAAGGGAGTATGTCCATCTGACTGTGGAAACAGGGGAGGAAGATACGACCGGAAGCGTCAGGAGCAGGATCAGGGAACTGGCTGATGAATATGGCAGGCAGAATATTTACAAGATCATCCTGAAAGGGAAAAGAGGCAGGGACACGGTTTTTGACGCCGCCCGCATGGCGGATGCCGGGAATATCTGTGAGATCGTGGATGAGACGGCGCCGGCATATGATTTTGAAGAACTGTACGGCAGGTATGCGGATACCCTCCTGGGCAGGTATATAAAACGCTTCCGCGGCTGCCGCGAAGGAAGCGTGGAATATCAGGCGCTGTGCGAGGGCGTGGATGCGCTGCTCGGAAGCGGCCGGCGGCCGCCCGGGGCGTGAGGATGGATTTATGGTGATCACAGAACTCTATATCAGGAATTTTGGGAAAATTTCAGACCGGCATATTTATCTCCGGGACGGCATACAGGTCGTAAGCGGGGAGAATGAGTTCGGGAAGACGACGATGCATGCATTTATCCGGGCGATGCTGTTCGGGCTAGAGAGAGGACGGGGGCGTGCGGCGGCAAACGATGACTTCAGCCGCTATGAGCCCTGGGGCAGCCCCGGCGTCTATGGCGGCGTCATGCGGTTCGAGTGCGGCGGCCGGCGGTTCCGGCTGGAGCGGGAATTTGCCCGTGGCGCCAGGCGGGGATCGCTTGTCTGCGAAGACGACGGGGAGGAGCTTTCGATCGGGGACGGCGACCTGGAGATGCTTTTGGGCGGCCTGACGGCAGAGGTGTTTGACAGCACCGTGTCGGTCGGGCAGCTCCGGGCAGAGCCGGGGCGATGCCTGTCTGATGCGCTGACGGATTACGCGGTGGATTATTATGAGACCGGCGGAGGGGCGTTTAATGTCGCGGATGCGCTCCAGGTGCTGAATGACAGGCGCCGGACGGCGGAACGGGAACTTCGGGCGGAGATTGAAGCTGCGCAGGAAGCGCAGAAAGACATCCGGCGTGAGATCCATTACCTCGAGCGGGACGCGGAGCGCCTGGAACAGGAATATGCACAGAAAGAACGGATGCCGGAGACGCCGGGCGGACCGGAGGACAGGACGCGGCGCGGCGGCGCCGGTATGAAGAGGCGTGCCAAGGCGGCTGCATGGGTGGCGATGATGTGCGCCGGACTGGCAGCTGCGGCTTTATGCGCGGTGGGGATTGCAGGGGCGTCTGCCCCGGTTCCGGCTGCAGCGGGCGGCCTCAGCGGTCTGGCTCTGTCTGCCGCCGGGCTGTATCTTCTGGTCAGAGACATCCGGCGGAGACGAAGCGCCGGTGCAGAAGAAAAAGACGTGCGGCTTGAGGGAGAACTGGCGCATATCCGCGCAGAGTATCAGGATAAGGCCGTGCGCTGCGGAAATCTCCGGGAGCAGCTGGAGGAATGGGAAAAGAGCGGCCGGCAGATCCGGCTGGAGGAGAGGTGCCGTGCGCTTTCCGTGGCGTCGGAGCAGCTGCGGGAGGCGGCGCAGGACACCGGCAGGGCGATGGAGCGGCGCATCAGCGGCAGGATGTCGGAGATCTTTGCGGCAGTTACCGGCGGCCGGTACCGCTCGGTTGAAGCCGGACGTGCAGGGAAAGGATTCCATATAACAGTCTGGGACGGCGAACGGCGCATCCCTGCGGAAAACCTGAGCCGCGGGACGCTGGAGCAGATCTATTTCTCGCTCCGCATGGCGGCGGCGGAACTGCTTCTGGAAGAGCCGTTTCCGGTAATACTGGATGACGTCTTTGCATTTTATGATGACAAAAGGCTGGAAGCTGTATTACAATGGTTGGGCAGAGAAAAGAGGCAGGTGATCCTTTTTACGTGCCACAGCCGTGAGGAGCGGATCCTGAAAAATATGTATTGAGAAAGAAGAGTATCAGATGAAGATTAATTTGCCTGGAAAAGTACTGATGATCATAAATAATCTCCAGTTCCACGGGTATGAGGCGTACGCCGTGGGCGGATGCGTGCGCGATTCGATCCTGGCCAGGCGGCCGGAAGACTGGGATATCACGACCTCTGCCAGGCCGGAGGAGATAAAAAAACTGTTCCGCAGGACAGTGGATACCGGGATCGAGCACGGTACGGTCACGGTGCTTCTGGGGAAGGACAGCTACGAGGTGACGACCTACCGGATCGACGGCGCGTATGAGGACGGCAGGCACCCGAAAGAGGTGCATTTTACGACGAGCCTGGAGGAAGATCTCCGGCGGCGCGACTTTACGATCAATGCGATGGCATATAACGACGAGGTGCGCCTGGTGGATATATTTGGCGGCATGCAGGATCTGAACCGCCATCTGATCCGCTGTGTGGGCGACCCGAAGGAGCGTTTTTCCGAAGATGCGCTCCGCATCCTGCGTGCGGTTCGGTTTTCCGCCCAGCTCAATTTCCCTGTCGAGCCGGAGACGGCAGAGGCGGCCAGGGAGCTGGCGCCTTCTCTGGAGAAGATCAGCGCCGAGCGGATCCAGGCGGAGCTGGTGAAGCTGCTCGTATCGCCTCATCCGGAACGGATCAGGGACGCGTTTGAACTCGGCATCACGAAAGTCATCCTTCCGGAGTGGGACGCCATGGAAGGCGTGGCGCAGAACACGCCCCACCACAGATACGATGTGGCTGAGCACACCCTGCGCGCCCTTAAAAATGTAAAAAGGGACAGGATCCTGCGGCTGACGATGCTGTTCCATGACATGGGCAAGCCGGCTGTGAAAACGACGGATGCAAAGGGGCGGGATCATTTTAAAGGTCATGCGCTTGTCAGTGAAGAGATCGCGAGGAGAGTCCTGCGGAGGCTGAAGTTTGACAACGATACAGTGAAGAAAGTGACCCGGCTTGTGTGCTATCATGACTACAGGATGGAAGCGACGCCGAAGAATGTCCGCCGCGCCATGAACCGGATCGGCGTGGAGCTCTTCCCGTACTATCTGGCAGTGCGGCTGGCAGATGTGAAGGCGCAGAGCCCCTATCACCGGAGGGAGAAGATCGAGAATATCGTGGCGGTCCGGGAACTGTACCAGCATGCCCTCCTTGAAGACCAGTGCGTAACGCTGCGCCAGCTGGCGGTAAGCGGCCGCGACCTTATGGATCTTGGGATGAAGCCGGGGCGTGAACTGGGCAATATGCTCAGTGAGCTCCTGGAATATGTGATCGACGATCCGGAGCGCAACCGGAAAGAGATCCTCTGCGGTTACGTCAGGGAAAAACTGAACGGATGATATCATACTCAGGCTGTCCCCGTCATAGACTAGAAAGAGTCAGAACAGGCGGTGACAGGGGGCAGCCATGAGAGAAGAATATGAACTGGAAGTATTGGAACAGTATGATCTGGAAGTAAAGAGCACCCGAAAGATAAGGGGTGCGTTTTTTTGCGATACGGATGAGGGGCCGGTGCTGCTTCGTGAGACAGGGATGTCAGAGCAGCGCGCCCTGTTTTTGTATCAGGTCCTGAACTGCCTTGAAACGGACGGAAATATAAAAACCGACACGCCGGTCCATACAAAGAGTGGAGAGCTGACAGCCGCCGCACCGGACGGGCGCAGATATATGCTGAAGAAATGGCATTACGGGCGGGAGTGCGATGTGAGGCAGGAATCCGAAGCGGTGCAGGCGGCACGGCAGCTGGCTGTTCTTCATGCCGGGCTTTCCGGGGAGAAGGTCCGGGAGATCGCAGCTGATGCGTCGGCGCCCGTCAGCCCGGCGCGCGACCCGCTGGAAGAAATACGCAGACACAACCGGGAACTGAAAAAAGTCCGCCGGTTTATCCGGGGGCGTGCAGTGAAAAATGAATTCGAATACCTTTTCCTGGAAAGCTTTGAGAAGATGTACCGGACGGCAGAACAGACGGCCGCGCGGATGGAAGAGTCCGGGATCCCGGCTTTCTTCCGGGAAAGTGTGCGCGGCGGGCAGCTCCTTCACGGGGAATATAATTATCACAATCTCCTGACGGATGGGGATGGCATTGCCGTGACGAATTTTGAGCACATGAAAACAGGGATACAGGTTTACGATCTGTACTATTTCATCAGAAAAGTCATGGAAAAATATTCATGGAAACTGAAAACAGGACAGAAACTGCTCGAGGCATACGAAGATGTCCGGCCGCTCACCCAGCCGGAGCGGGAGTATGCCGGGCTGATGCTTGCCTATCCGGAAAAATACTGGAAGACGGCCAGCGGATATTACCACTCCAACAAAGCGTGGATGCCGGAAAAAAACAGGGAGAAGCTCCGGCTCGTGCTGCGTCAGTGCGAAGGGAAAAAAGAATTCCTGGACCAGATATTTTCCATTGATATATGATGCCAGGCGGTTGCTGTTTTCGTGAAAACATGATATATTAATACTTGATTTAACGTGGTTTTTTGATGAAAATCACAAGAAAAATTTAGAAAAAACAACAGGAGTGGTCAAAATGTATCAGGAAGAGTATAAGCGCTGGATGGCGGCTGATCTGGAAGATCCGGATCTGAAGCCGGAATTAATGAAAATCGAAGGAAATGATGAAGAGATCAAAGAGCGTTTCGCAGTGGCGCTTAAGTTCGGTACAGCCGGGCTCCGGGGCGTTCTCGGGGCAGGCACGAACCGCATGAATATCTATGTGGTGCGCCAGGCGACGCAGGGGCTGGCGAACTGGGTGAAGACCCAGGGCGGTACGCAGACTGTTGCGATCAGCTATGACAGCCGCATCAAGAGTGATGTTTTTGCGAAGACGGCGGCAGGCGTGCTGGCGGCCAACGGGATCCAGGTGAGGATCTATGATTCCCTCATGCCGGTGCCGGCACTTTCTTTTGCGACACGTCATTACAACTGCAACGCGGGCATTATGGTAACCGCGTCCCACAACCCGGCCAAATATAACGGGTACAAGGCATATGGCCCGGACGGATGCCAGATGACGGACGACGCTGCGGCGATCGTGTACGCTGAGATCCAGAAGACGGATATCCTGGACGGTGTGAAATATATGCCGTTTGCCCAGGGCGTAGAAGAGGGGCTGATCCGGTTCGTCGGCGAGGACTGCAAGAGGGCGCTTTATGACGCCATCGAATCACGCCAGGTGCGTCCGGGCCTGTGCAGGACAGCCGGCCTGAAACTTGTATACAGTCCGCTCAACGGCTCCGGTCTGATGCCTGTGACCCAGGTGCTCAAAGATATCGGCGTGACGGATATCACGATCGTTCCGGATCAGGAATACCCGAACGGATACTTTACCACATGCAGCTATCCGAACCCGGAGATCTTCGCCGCTCTGGAGCAGGGGCTGAACCTTGCGAAAGAGACGGGGGCCGACCTGATGCTCGCCACGGATCCGGATGCGGACCGCGTCGGCATCGCCATGAAATGCCCGGACGGTTCTTATGAACTGGTGAGCGGAAACGAAGTGGGCGTACTCCTGCTCGACTATATCTGCGCAGGGCGCATTGAGAAAGGAACTATGCCGGCTGATCCGGTTGCCGTGAAATCGATCGTGTCCACCCCGCTGGCGGACGCGGTTGCTGAGCACTACGGCGTGGAGCTCAGGAATGTCCTTACCGGCTTCAAGTGGATCGGAGACCAGATCGCACAGCTTGAGGCGGCCGGCGAGGTTGACCGCTTCATCTTCGGCTTCGAGGAGAGCTACGGATATCTTGCAGGGCCGTATGTACGGGACAAAGATGCGGTGATCGGCTCCATGCTGATCTGTGAGATGGCCGCGTATTACAGGAGCATCGGCAGCTCCCTGAAGGCAAGGATGGAAGAGATCTACGCGCAGTATGGCCGTTATCTCAATAAAGTAGACAGCTTTGAATTCCCGGGCCTGAGCGGCATGGACAAGATGGCCGGCATCATGCAGGGTCTGAGGGACAATCCGCTGACTGAGGTTGCAGGTTATAAGGTTGTATCTGTAACGGATTACACCAAGCCGGAGGAGACCGGCCTCCCGGCTGCAAATGTGCTGATCTACAAGCTGGAGAACAACCAGACCGTGATCGTCCGTCCGTCCGGAACAGAGCCGAAGATCAAGATCTACTATACAACGCTCGGGAAGGATCTGGCAGAGGCTGAGGCGGAAAAAGAGAAGCTGGCGGAAGCCCTGAAGCCGATCATGGCGTAAACATCCGGTGAATACGGTAGAATACAGTAAAAAACGGTGAAAATTCTTGACAAAGATGCCTCAAACCGTTATAACAGTACATAAAGGTGGAAAGCGGCTGTTTTCAGCGGTTTTCCCTTTAAAACAGAATAAATATTGTATGCATGTACAATAAAGAGGAGGAATTTATCCATGAACAAAACAGAATTAATCGCAGCTATCGCAGAGCAGGCGGAAATCTCCAAGAAGGATTCAGAGAAAGCGTTAAAAGCACTTATCGACGTTGTTACAGAGCAGCTTAAAAAAGGCGATAAAGTACAGCTTGTTGGATTCGGTACATTCGAAGTGAGCGAGAGAGCTGCAAGAGAAGGCAGAAATCCGCAGACAGGCAAGACGATGAAGATCGCAGCTTGCAAGGCGCCGAAGTTCAAAGCAGGAAAGGCTTTAAAAGACGCGATCAACTAATCCGTCCGGATTTAAATAAAATGAACGATACGGGCACTTACGATGGAGGCATCGTAAGTGCCTTTTGTGTAAGGAGGATGCAGATGAGGCTAGATAAATTTTTAAAGGTGTCCCGGCTGATCAAACGCAGGACTGTGGCGAATGAGGCGTGTGACGCCGGGCGCGTCATGGTCAATGACAGGCCGGCCAAGGCATCGGCCCAGGTGAAGCTGGGCGATGTGATCGAGATCCAGTTTGGAACGCGGACGGTGAAGGTGGAGGTGCTCAAACTCCAGGACACGACCAAAAAAGACGAAGCGGCGGAACTTTTCAGATATCTGTAGGAATAAACCGCAGGCCTGTCTCATATATTTCAGATATAGGGCGGCCCTGCCGTGAGGCGGAGACCCCCGGCAGATATGGGAGGGATGCGGGTGGAAGAGCAGAGAGCCGCAAAGCCGCATAAGCTTGTGGTTAATAACAGAAAAACCAGCATGGTGACAGGCGTTCTGGATGTGCTGTCGTTTGACCTGAATGAGATCCTTCTGGAAACAGAGCAGGGCATGCTGATGGTCAAGGGCACGGATCTGCATGTGAACCGGCTGAGCGTGGAAAAAGGCGAGGTGGATCTGTCGGGGAATATCGACAGTATCGCATATTCCGGGATCTCCAAATCAGGGAAGCAGGACGGAGGGCTTTTTGCCCGTCTGTTTAAGTAGGACGGCCTATGATAGCAGGGATCGGCAAAGAGGCGGAAATATTCTTTTACGCCTGCCTGACCGGATGCACAGCGCTCCTGGCTTATGCAGTCCTGAGGAAGGCAAGGGAAATCGTGCGGCACAGCGTCCTGGCCGCGGGCCTTGAGGATCTGGTGTTCTGGATCGGCGTGAGCATCTATGTTTTCAGGCAGATGTATCATACAACGTACGGGAGCATCCGGTGGTATTTTATAGCCGGGATGCTGGCAGGGGCGGGCGCCGCGCAGGGCGGGCTCTGTTTTGCCTCGCAAATGTGTACGAAGTTGAAGAAAATGCTTGAAAAATTGAAAAAAAACAGATAAAATATTTTTATTAACGGGGTGTAAAAATATTAATAAGCAGGGTGAGTATTGATGAAAAAAACAAGACATGCAAAGGCGGATGTCCGCCGCGGCAGACGGAACAGGAAGCTGGGCAGGTATAAGAGGAGCATCCTTATGATCTGCATGGTGCTCGTGTGCCTCACAGGCGTGCTGGCCGTAAGCTCGGTCAGGCTCCATGCGCGGAACGCGCAGTACAAGGCGCAGGAGGAAGAACTGGCCGGGCAGATAAAGGAAGAAAAGCAGCGGGCAAAAGAAGTCGAAGAGTTTGAGGAATACGTAAAGACAGATGAGTATATCAAGGAGATGGCTGAAGACAAGCTGAACCTTGTAGATCCGAATGAGATCGTATTTAAACCGTCAGAGTAACGGCGGATCACAGATTACCAATGAAGACTCCGGGAGAAGATTCTCCCGGAGTCTTTGCGTGAAGGGAGAAGACGGTATGGGAGAAGGACAGGTCCTCCATGGGAGTCCGTATGTGGAGCAGATCGGGAAATATGCGGATTCGCTGAAACAGCTGTCGCGCACGTTCCTGCAGCTGGAAGAAAAGAAGCAGGCGTTTTCAACAGAAGAGATCGAGGATATGTTCGCACGTGTCCGGGACAGGGTATGCGCGCGCTGCGAAAAATGCGGATGGTGCTGGGGTGAGAATTTTGTACATACTTATCAGATGGGTTACGATATCCTTTCTGCGGTAGACCAGTACGGGAATGAACTGAACACGGAAGTCAAACGCAGGCTCATGCAGCGCTGCGTTATGGCGCCGCGGTTCCTGCGGGAGATGCTGGCGGGATTTCATGAGGCAAGGCAGAATATCATATGGGTCAACCGGATGGCCAGGAGCCGGGAGAGCTGCGCCATACAGATGGATACATTTGCGGATATGATGAAAAATACAGCGCGGGAGCTGGAGAACAGCATCTTTTCGGATGAACGGCTGGAGAAGAGGATCTCAGGGATGCTCAGAAAAAAAGGGATGCGTGTGCTCCAGACTCATTTTTTCATGAACGGCGAGGGAAAATATGAGATCCGTGTGACCGTGCGGGCTGTGGGCAGCAGGAAGGTTCCGGCGAAAGATGTTGTGAAGGCGGTCGCCGGGGCCGCGGGGCGGAATTTTATCCTCCCGTGCGGAAGCGCGCGGATGATCGGGCAGGAATACGAAACGGTCGTATGTATGGAAGGGCCTCTGTTTTACACAATGCAGGGTACAGCGCGGATCGGGAAAGGCTGTTCGAGGATCTCGGGGGATAATTTTTCCCTGCTGGACATGCCCGGCGGAAAGCAGGCGGCCCTGCTCTCGGACGGGATGGGCGCAGGCGAGGACGCGTGCAGGGAAAGTACGATGGTCATAGAGCTTCTCGAGGAACTGCTGGGGGCCGGATTCCCGGCGAAGGCTGCGGTCCGGCTTCTGAATGCCGCGCTTGTCATGGGCCGCGAGGAGATCCATTATTCTACAGTGGACATGAGCATATTCGACCTGTATACCGGGGAGTGCGAGATCATTAAAGCAGGCGCGTCGTCCACATTTATCAAAAAGGGCGACAGGGTAGAGCACCTGAGTTCTTCAAGCCTGCCGATCGGGGTGATGAACCGGATCGAGCTGGATTCTGTCAGCCGCCGGCTGGAGGACGGCGATTTTGTGATCATGGTCACGGACGGTGTACTGGATGCGCTGCCGGTCGGGGAGCAGGACATCCTTCTTGAAACGATCATCCAGGGGAGCGATATCTGCAATCCGGGCGAGATGGCACACCACGTGCTGGAGCAGGTGCTTGCGTGGACCGGCAGGGAGCCGGCGGATGATATGACAGTCCTTGCGGCGGGGATCTGGCGTGAACAGTAACTCCTCTTTGACTTTTGGGGAGGGATTGGTTATAGTTTACATATGATGAGCGATATGG
>CALWDN010000054.1 GCA_944376685.1 uncultured Mediterraneibacter sp.
CATAGATGCGGTCCCGGTCCTTGATCTTCACTACCGTGCCGTCGAGATAGGTCAGTTCACTGACCGGGATCCCGGCGTCAAGGGCATCTGCGATCTCGATGATGGAGCGCTCGCCCATCCCGTAGGATATAAGGTCGGCGCCTGAATCAAGAAGAATCGAACGCTTCATGCGGTCGGACCAGTAATCATAGTGGGCCAGACGCCGGAGGCTTGCCTCGATCCCGCCCAGGATGACGGGGGTTTTCTTATAGGTCTGCCGGATCAGGTTGCCGTAGACCACGCAGGCATAGTCCGGACGTTTCCCCATCTCGCCGCCCGGCGTATAGGCATCGGTCTTCCGGTGCTTTTTCGATACGCTGTAGTGATTCACCATAGAGTCCATATTGCCGGCGGACACAAGGAAGCCGAGCCGGGGTTCGCCAAAGACGCGGACGCTTTCCGGATCCCGCCAGTCCGGCTGGGAAATGATCCCCACGCGGTAGCCGTGGGATTCCAGCACCCGGCTTATTATGGCGGTGCCGAATGAGGGATGGTCTACGTAGGCGTCGCCGGTCACATAGGCGAAATCCACCTGGTCCCATCCGCGGGCCAGCATATCTTCTCTGTTTACGGGTAAAAAATCACTGCGTGTCACTGCTCTCTGTTGCACCTTTCATAACTGTGTGTGAAAATTTCATTATAATCATGGATAAAATAATCGGCCAGCCGTTTCTTTTCCGCTTCCAGCGAACGGGAGAAATCGTCGTCCACCGCGCAGACTTCCATGCCGGCGTTTTTGCCGGCCAGGATGCCGTTTGGAACGTCTTCGAATACCAGGCATGTGGAAGGATCCACCGACAGATCCTCCGCCACTTTCAGGTAGACGTCCGGCGCAGGCTTCCCGGCTGATACTTCGCAGGATGTGCGGACCGAATCAAAATACGGCGTAAGTCCCCGGGCCTTAAGAGCCGCGTCGGCAATCCGGCGGTCATTGCTCGTTGCGATCCCGAGGGCAATGCCTTTTTGCTTCATGGCGTCCAGGAACCGGACGGCGCCGGCCTTCGGATAAACCTTTTCAGAATAGAGGCGGATCGTCATATCGCGCCACTCCTGCATGACCTGTTCGACCGTGCGGGACATCCGGAAGGTATCGACAAAATACTGGGCTGTCTCGGTATAGCTCATCCCCTCGATGTCCCTGTGGAAGGAGTCCAGCGGCGTCAGTTCATATTTCTTCATAAAGATCCGGTCGACTTCCGGCCAGATCCACATGGAATCCACCAGGGAGCCGTCCATATCAAAAATTACTGCTTTCTTTCCAGTGAGCATAGTTCCTTTACCTCTTTATCTGTAAGCCGGCGGTACTCTCCCGGCCTTAAACGTTCATCCAGCATAAGGGGGCCCATCCCGAGCCGTTTCAGATAGACCACTTCCTTGCCGACGGCCTGGAACATGCGTTTTACCTGATGAAAACGGCCTTCCCGGATCGTGAGGGTGATCTCTGATATTTCTCCGGATGAGCAGATCGTAAGATCCGCCGGCAGGGTGGGCTTCTCATCTCCGATGTCCAGTCCCCGGGCGAAGCGCTCCGTATCTTCTTCTGTCACGGTCCCGCGGACCCTGGCAAAATAGAGCTTGTCCACGTGCTTTGCCGGGGCGAGCAGCCGGTGGGCAAGGGCTCCGTCATTGGTGATGAGGAGCAGACCTTCCGTATCCTTGTCAAGCCGTCCGACCGGGAACAGATCATCCCGTTTCCGGTCCCGGATCAGGCTTACCACGGTCGTCTCCCGCCGGTCTGTCACGGCGGAGACGGTGCCGGACGGTTTATTCAGCATAAAGTATTCATATGCTTCATAGGAGACGTCCTGGCCGTTCAGTTCGACGGTGTCTTTCTCTGTATCTATTTTTGTCTCCGGATGTTTTGTGACCGCGCCGTTTACAGCGGCTCTGCCCGCCCGGATGGATTTCCTGATCTCGCTTCTTGTGCCGGCGCCCATATCCGCCAGGTATTTGTCCAGTCTGATCATCATGATGACTGCCACCGCCATCCCGGAAGATATTTGTTCTTCAGTGTCTGGCCGGCCAGTTTGCCGAATCCCAGGGGATATCCGTCCACACAGACCAGATGCCAGCCCTTCTCTTTGGCAGAAACAAGGTCCGACACATCCAGCGTCTCTCCTTTCAGGTATCTGACAACGCGGTCGTCGGATGCGGAGAGGTCGATGCACGCATGGTATTCCTCCTTTTTCAGGTTCATGGCAAAGGCCTGGCTCGGTTCAAAACGCCGTTTCTTCAGCTCGCCGATGAGCAGGCCGGTGCGGAGGAAGCGCACGCCGTTTAAGGCAGGCAGGCCTTCCGGCATATAATAGACTTTGTCGCCCCGAATATCGAAACGGGCAGGATCGAATTCCCGGTCCACGCCGGAAAGAAATTCGCACAGTTCATCGGGAAGCGCCCTCTTTCTTGACGGAGCCGGCTTTTTCTCCGCCTTTCCGGCATCCGCTCCGGCGGGAGCTTTACCGCCTTTTTTCAGGAGCGCAAGAAAATGCCCCTCCCCTTCCATCCGGTGCGGGAAGATCCGGACCGTGCGGCGCAGGCGCTCATCGCCGGAAACCGATGCTTCCGGGATCCCGCTGGAAAAGCCTTCGTAGCCTTCGATCTCACAGAGCTCGAATTCCGGATATTCCTGCAGCAGATACTCGATCGTCTGCTCATTTTCCTCCGGGGAGAAGGTACAGGTTGAATACAGGATCATACCGCCCGGTTTCAGCATCTGCGCGGCCTGTGTGATGATGCTCCGCTGGATCTTCGCGAAAAAGTCCGGTCCGTGTTCTTCCCAGGCACGTATCATCTTCCGGTCTTTACGAAACATGCCTTCACCGGAACAGGGGGCGTCGATCAGGATCTTGTCGAAGTATTCTGTGAAATACGGGATCAGTTTTCCTGGTTCTTCACTCAGTACGAGGACATTTCCGATGCCCATCAGTTCAATGTTCTTAAGCAGGCCTTTAGCGCGGGAATTGCTCAGGTCATTGGCCGCCAGCATTCCGCTGCCGTTCAGTTCCGCCCCCAGTTCAGTCGCTTTTCCGCCGGGGGCCGCGCATACGTCCAGAACCTTGTCTCCCGGATCGACGGGAAGACGGTCTGCCGGCGTCATGGCGCTCGGTTCCTGCAGATAGTAAAGTCCGGCGTAATAATAAGGGTGTTTGGCAGGCTGGACCTGTTCACCGTCATAATAGAATCCGTTGCGAATCCACGGGATCGGTTTGAGAGGCCAGGGCGCGATCTTCAGAAAATCTTCCACCGGGATCTTTGCCGTATTGACCCGGAGCCCGTAATGACGCGGCTCGTCAAAACAGGCAAGATAGCGGCTGTACTCTTCTTCACCGAGTAGCTTTTTCATTTTATCTTCAAATGCTGCTGGCAGATTCATCTTATTTCCTCCATAGTGGATATTGTACCATGTTTTCAGGCTGTCTGAAACCCTGCTCTTTTATCCTCAAGATATTTAAGCGCGGGGTATGGATTTACGCTCAGTTCATTTTCCCCGTGCCTGATATAGATCCCGACATGCAGATGAACGGGAAATTTTCCGCGCGTCCCTTCTTTTTTTCCGTATCCCGTATCACCCATGAAGCCGAGCAGGTCGCCGGCTTTGACCTTATCCCCTTCTTTGATGTCCGAATAGGAATCAAGATGTGCATAATAGAAATACGCCCCGCGCGGCGCCCGGATGCCGACCCGATAGCCCCCAAGCTCCAGCCAGCCAATATTTTCAACGACGCCGTCCGTCATACTGATCACAGGGATCACACCCCGGATATTCTTTTCGGATATGATGTCGGTCCCTTCATGTCCGCGGTCTCCCTTATAAGTGCGTTCATACATCCATGAATCCACATATGAAACCTTATTTTCATCATCAAGGCCCGTTACAGGGAAAAACAACAGGTCATCCCATATTGCAGCGCATGCATCCAGATACTCCTCCCATCCCGGGATATTTCTCCACTTTCTTTCAAGCCGTGCGGCATCTTCAGGCGTAATGTCCACATCTTCCCGGCCAAAGCGGCTTTCGAGCCAGTACACTGCGAGATACTCACCGGGGGAATCCGACGTCCGGATCAGGTCATACACGTTATCATTTACCGTCTGCTTCCTGAACCCTTCGCTTTCAATCCCTTCCGGCCTCAGACGGCTGACCTTGCTGATCTCTGCGATTTCTGAACGGCAGAGCACACAGAGAAAAACAGATATAAATAATAAAATTATGTATTCGCGTATTTTTTTCAAACCCATGAGCTCCCGTATCGGGTATTCTGTTTACTATATGAATGGATCATAAAGAACATGCCGTATTCATATATCTGAAGTAATCAGTATTTATATATCTTACAGAAAGGATGATCCGTGAAATATTTTACCGGAATAACTGTGATATGCTTTTTTGCAGCTATGCTGTTTTTCCCACAACAGGTTTTTGAAGGGACGCAGGCCGGCCTGATCCTGTGGATCCGTACAATATTCCCTGCGCTGTTTCCTTTCATGGCAGGATCCGGGATGATGCTGTCGTGCGGCGGCCTGGATATCCTTTCACGCATTGCCGGTCCGGTCTTTTCCGTTTTGTTCTCCACATCAAGGAATGGTTCATATGCTTTGATCACCGGATTTTTATGCGGGTACCCGATGGGCGCCAAGACAGCGGCAGATATGGTGAAGCGGGGCCTCATAACAAGTGATGAAGGGAAGTACCTGTTATCTTTCTGCAATAATGTAAGCCCGTCCTTTATCCTGAATTTTATTGTCTGGAAAACGTTTAAAGCTCAGGAACTTCTCGTGCCCACACTGCTGATCCTCATGGGCGTTCCCGCAGCACTGAGTTTCATCTTCCGTACAGTATACCTGAAAGGGCGGCGCAGGTTCCCCGACTGTCCATCTGCAGGTAAGGCAGAGAAAGCGGTTTCCGTCAGCGAAGCGATTGACAGATCTCTGACGGACAGTTTTGAATCGATCCTTAAAGTCGGACTTTACATCATTTTTTTCTCTGTAATGATCAGTTTACTGGAAGCCGGCGGCGGGACGGTCGCTTCTGCGGTCATCCCATGGCTTGAAATCTCAAACGGGATCTGGCGGCTCGGAGAAAAATGTACAGATCTGACAGTCGTTTATCCGATGGTGATGGCCGTTGCATCTTCCGGCGGGGTATGTGCCGCCGCTCAGACGGGAAGCATGATCCGCGGGAGCGGTCTTCCATTCCTTCCGTATATCGCACAAAAACTGGCTGCCGCAGCGGCAGCCAGTCTTTCAGGGATCATATTTATCAATCTGTATGTTTAAATCTGATTATTGTCGGAACCGTCGTCCGGTATCTCCAGTTCAGAACGGTTTGAGCGTACGGTGTCGTAGCACTCCTGAAGGGAATTGATCAGACCGTCATACTTTGTTGTATAACTGTCGAGCGTATGCCCTATGATGCTTTCTGCGTTGGCAAGCAGATCGTCCGTATACTGGATCGCGCCTATACGGATCTCATTCGCGTCACGCGTCGCATTGTCAACGATCTCCTGAGCCTGCGCTGTAGCCTGAGTCACGATTTCATTGGCCTGTGCGTAGGCCTGCTGCATGATCTCGTGTTCGCTGACAAGCTCGGTCGTCTGGATCTGTGCTTCTGCGATCATGGCGTCGGCTTTTGCCTTGGCATCGGCCAGTATTGCGTCACGGTTTGCTATGATCTTCTGATAGCGTTTGATCTCATCAGGAGTCTTCATGCGGAGCTCTCTCAAAAGTTCGTCAAGATGCTCTTTGTTGACGATGATCTTGGTTGTGGACAGCGGCTGGAATTTACAGTCTCTGTCAATATACTCTTCGATCTCTTCGATAATCTGCTCAATACGGCTGCTCATTTGTTACACTCTCCTTTTGTACTCATCTTTTTCCTAAGCTCCACAGCAACTGCTTCCGGCACAAACTGTGACAGATCTCCCCCAAAAGCAGCGATTTCCCTCACTGTGGTGGAACTCAAATATGAATATTCAATACTGGTCGTCAGAAACATCGTCTCAACATTTGGTTCCAGTTTATGATTTGTCTGTGACATCTGCAACTCATATTCAAAATCCGTGATCGCCCTCAGCCCTCTGATGATAAGATCTGCTTTCATTTTAGCGGCAAAATCAACCAGAAGCCCGTCAAACGGGATAATGCGTATTTTGTTGAGATCTTTTGTCACTTCCTTTAACATTTTAACACGTTCTTCAACAGAAAACAACGGCATTTTCGCTTTATTGCACAGCACGCCGACGATCAGTTCATCGACGATATTGTGTGATCTTTCTATGATGTCCATATGTCCGTATGTGACCGGGTCAAAACTGCCCGGATAAATTGCCCTTAACATATATCTTCTACTCCTGCCTTCTCTAAAAAAACGTGTTTGTTCGTCTTATATATTTTTTCCCGCACCAAAGTAAACCCGTATTGCGGAACATATGAAAAATCTGTATTCCGCGATGCTTCGATGATGATCGTCGTATCGTCATATACAAGCTCAGATTCCGACAGATACGCCAGCACTTTTTTTTCAAGCTCCCGGTCATAGGGCGGATCCATGAATATAATGTCGAAGACTTTTTCCCCTTCAAGCCGGCAAAGCGCCTGTATGACGTCTGAAGTCATGGTTGAAGCCCTTGAGGCAAGATGCGTGAATTCAAGGTTGTCTTTTATACAGCCCATTGCCCTGGGATTGTTTTCAACAAATACAGCCTCTCTGGCGCCTCTGCTCAGCGCCTCTATCCCGATCCCGCCGCTCCCGCTGAACAGATCGAGAAAAATACAGCCGTAGACGGACGGCCCGATTATGTTGAACAGTGTTTCTTTGATCCGGTCTGTAGTCGGCCTTGTATCAAGCCCGTCCAATGTCCTGAGTCTCAGGCTTTTCGCGGTTCCGGCAATAACTCTCATCAAATATCACCCCGTTTCATATGCTGAATTTTAACAGAAAAAAGCGTCCGGGTCAATCCCGGGCGCTTTTCTCCTGATGCAGGAAATCCGGCTGTTTATTTGCCTGCCATCTGTTTTTCCTGCTGCTCGATCATTTTTTTGACCATATATCCGCCTACTGATCCATTCTGCTTGGAAGTAAGGTCGCCATTGTAACCGTCAGATAACGGCACCCCCAGTTCGCTGGCCACTTCATACTTGAATTTGTCCAGTGCACCTTTTGCCTCAGGCACTGCTGCTCTGTTAGATGAACGACTTGCCATGATCAATTTCCTCCTTTTGCATTCCGTTTTTGTAACTTCATGTTACATCCATAGTATGTGGAGGATTGATCCTTTTAAACTGGAAATTAGTAGCAGCAAAGGGATTTGCGGCTTTATAATGTTGTCTCCAGCATGGTTTCTTTTATTCTTTTTTCGATGAAGCAAAAAAGCTTCCGGTTTTCAGGCGACTGAAGATGAGGATCTGCAGCGAGAAGTTCGCCGGCATCAGCAGCTGCACATCTGAGGAGATCAGCGTCCTGAAAAATATCAGCCGTCTTAAAATCAAGAATGCCGCTCTGCCTGATCCCGAAAAGATCACC
The DNA here is from genome assembly GCA_944376685.1 of uncultured Mediterraneibacter sp. GTDB lineage: Bacteria > Bacillota > Clostridia > Lachnospirales > Lachnospiraceae > Mediterraneibacter. The sequence goes on from CALWDN010000054.1 coordinate 7,562, forward strand.
CGGGCCGCGGAGGCGGAGATCTTCAGCTGCAATGAAAAAGCCGTCATTTGAGCGGTTCAGGATGTCCAGCCGCTCTTTTGTGTCGTCAGACCTGGAAGCCGTCATAAAAATACAGTATGACTGATGTTTTCCTCTCCCGACACGCCCACGGAGCTGATGAAGCTGCGCCAGCCCGAAACGCTCTGCATTTTCGATCATCATGACGGTTGCGTTTGGCACATCGATCCCGACTTCGATCACGGTTGTAGACACAAGGATCTGGATGTCGTTGCGCGCAAAAGCATCCATGACGGCCTCTTTTTCCTGCTGCTTCATCTTCCCGTGCAGATGGCCGACACGGATGTCGCCGCCCATTTCTTCCGACAGCATGTGCGAATAATCCTGCACATTTTCCGCCTCCAGGCTTTCGCTTTCTTCTACCATCGGACAGATCACGTAACACTGGCGTCCTTCCGAAACCTGTTTCTTCATGAAACGGTAGGCGGTTTCGCGATAGCCTGTGTCAACCACACAGTTTTTGATCGGAAGGCGGTTTTTCGGCAGTTCGTCTATCACGGAGATATCCAGGTCGCCGTAAAGGATGATCGCCAGCGTCCTTGGGATCGGAGTCGCGCTCATGACAAGGATGTGCGGCATATGTGCTTTTCCCGCCAGCGCTTCCCGCTGTCTGACTCCGAACCTGTGCTGCTCATCCGTGACAACCAGGGCCAGGTCGTGGTAAATGACTTTCTCCTGGATCAGCGCATGGGTGCCTACGATCAGAGAAATCTCACCGGATGCGATCCGCTCACAGGCCTCCTGCTTTTCTTTTGCCGTCATGGATCCGGTAAGGAGTCCGGCTTTAAGCGGGATGCCGTATTGCTTAAGCATTCCGGATACAGTATCGAAATGCTGTCTTGCCAGCACTTCTGTCGGCGCCATAAGCGCGCCCTGATATCCGTTCAGCCCGGCAAGGAGAAGGCCAAGGAACGCCACGACGGTCTTGCCGGACCCCACATCCCCCTGCACAAGGCGCGACATGGTATGCTTTCCCTGCATATCTGACCTGATGTCATTCCACACTTTTTTCTGTGCACCGGTCAGCTCGTACGGAAGAGCTTCGAGAAAACGGCTGATTTCCGGTTTGTCTTCCAGGTTAAAATGATTCTCCGAGCGTTCGCCGTTCTTTTTCATCATTCTAAGTGAGAGGATGAATACCAGAAATTCTTCGTAGGCAAAACGGCTGCGCGCCCGGATAAAACTATCCTTATTATCGGGAAAATGCATGGCCCTTACAGACTCGGCATAAGAAGGGAATCCGTGCCGGACGGCAAGGGTTTCAGGCAGGATATCCATGGAATCATCTGCCGCATCCAGCGCCTGGCGGACGGCTTTTGCGACCGCATTATTTGTGAGGCCTGCGGTCAGCGCATAGACAGGCTGCATTGAACTGCGCTTTGAATCATATTTCCCGGCAGGGTAAAAGATCTCCGGATGCTCCATTACAAGGCCGTCACGCCTTCTTGCCACCCGTCCGCGCAGGATGATCTCGCCGCCTTTGCCAAGGGTATTCCTCAGGAACGGCATACGGAACCAGAGCACTTTTATCGTGCCCGTAAGGTCTTTCAGATAAAGAGTTGTGACCTGGAGGCTGCGGCTTCCGGAGACCGTGATCCTGCCAAATACGGTACCGGAAACCGTCATCGTCCGTCCTTCTTCCACTTCACTGATCGGGACCGGATCCTCATATATGTCAAAACTTCTCGGATAGTAGCGGATCAGGTCGCCAACCGTGTTTACACCAATTTTCTGAAATAATTTTTCTGTTTTCTCACCGATCCCTTTCAGGGACCCGACAGATGATCTGCTGTACATCATTTACAGGACAGGATCACTTCTACTCTACGGACAGCACATAATAGTAGATCGGCTGTCCTCCCATATGGACGTCGATATCGACATCCGGATAGAGTTCTTCAACGGACTGTGCAAAAGCCTGGGCCTCTTCTTCCTGTATATCCTGTCCGAAATACAGGCTTATCAGCTCGGAATCCTCATCGACAAGCTGCGCGAGCATTTCCTTTGTTGTTTCTTCTACAGACTGTCCCACGGCAAGGATCCCCTGGTCGCCGATACCCATGATATCGCCCTCGTGGATTTCTTTGTCGTCGATCTTCGTATCGCGTACGGCATAGGTGACCTGTCCGGTCTTTACATTTTTGATCGCTTCCTGCATTGCCTCGAGATTGGTGTCTACATCTGATTCGGGCATGTAGCTGATCACAGCCGTGATCCCCTGGGGAACTGTTTTGGTCGGGATCACGATGATGTCTTTGTCACTGGTCAGACTCTGGGCCTGATTGGCTGCAAGGATTATATTTTTATTATTGGGCAGGATGAAGATGTGGTCCGCATTGACTTCATCAATGGCGTTGAGCATGTCATCCGTGCTCGGGTTCATTGTCTGTCCGCCTTCGATGATATAGTCCACGCCAAGTTCGCGGAAGATCTCGTTCATTCCCTCGCCGATCGAAACCGCTATGAAGCCGACCGCTTTTCTTGGCTCTTTTTTCTTTTTCGTTTCCGCGGCCTTAGCCTGCTGTGCCGCAACTTTCTCGGCATCACGGATCAGCTTTTCCTGATGTTCTTCGCGCATATTGTCGATCTTCATGCGGGACAGCTGTCCGTAGGTAAGGGCTTTCTGGATCGCGAGTCCGGGATCGTTTGTATGGACATGGATCTTGACAATGTCATCATCCGCCACGCAGACGATGGAATCACCGATCGATTCAAGGTATGCCTTGAATTCAGTTTCATCTTTATCAGTGAATTCCTTTTCCGTCATAATGATGAATTCTGTGCAGTATCCGAATTTGATATCCGTCTCAGCCTGCTGTCCCGGCTTCACCACTCTGGTCCCTGAACCGGCGTCTATTGCGGAATAATCGATTTCCTTTCCCTGGAATGCATCATACGCCCCGCGGATCACTTCCAGCAGCCCCTGTCCGCCCGAGTCAACCACTCCTGCTTCTTTTAAGACCGGAAGAAGCTCCGGAGTCTCGGCAAGCACCTCTTCCGCACGTTTGATCACTTCAGGGATAAACACTTCAAGATCATCTGTTGTTTCCGCAAGCTCAGCCGCCTTCTGTGAAATCCCCTTTGCAACAGTAAGGATCGTTCCCTCTTTCGGCTTCATCACGGCCTTATATGCTGTAGCGGTTGCCCTGTCACAGGCTCTTGCGAGTGTGACGGCGTCAATTTTATCATAGTCACGGATCTCTTTTGTAAATCCACGGAGAAGCTGGGAAAGGATGACACCGGAATTCCCTCTGGCGCCTCTGAGCGAGCCGGACGAGATCGCTTTGGCCACAGAAACCATATCCGGGGTCTCAAGAGCCTGTACTTCTTTTGCCGCTGACATGATCGTCAGAGTCATATTTGTTCCCGTGTCTCCGTCCGGTACGGGAAAGACGTTCAATTCATTGATGAACTCCTTTTTCGCTTCCAGATTTGCCGCTCCGGCAAGGAACATCTTCCGGAGCATATCCGTATTTATCGTTTTAACAGCCACGACAGTGTCCTCCTTAATCTATCACTCTCACACCTTCTACGAAGATGTTGATCTTTTCTACCTTCATGCCGGTAAATTCCTCAACCTTATATTTGACGTTGCTCATAAGATTGTCGGAAACAGAAAGAATATTCACGCCGTATGCAACGATGACATGAAAATTCAGCGTGATCATATTGTCATCGGAAATCTCTGTCTGGATGCCGTGTGTCAGGCTTTCTCTTTTCAGCAGGCGGACCAGCCCGTCTTTTACATTTACCGCCGCCATACCGACGATCCCGAAACATTCCACGGCTACTGAGCCTGCATATTTGGCGATTACATCAGGATTAACTGTAATGATCCCAAGATCGGTGCTCATACTTCCCTTCATCATGTATACCTCCGTTTTTGTTGGATTTTTGCATGGATTTAAGCCATGAATAACATGATTATTATACTATTAGTCACGACATTTTACAATATACATTCGTTTTTTTTAAAAAATACTTGCAATGCAAAATCGTTTCTGCTAGAATATCATTGTTATGAGTCTAAATGACCAGTTCAGATTGTTAGGAGGTGCAGTCATGGCTAAATGTGCTATTTGTGAAAAGGGTGCTCATTTTGGAAACAATGTAAGCCACTCTCATAGAAAAACACCGAAAATGTGGAAATCAAATGTGAAGTCTGTCAGAGTTAAGACAGAAGGCGGATCCAAAAAAATGTATGTATGTACATCCTGCCTTAAGTCAGGACGCGTTGAGCGCGCTTAATCAGCTGACAATCTTTAACATAGTTTGAAAGACACGGAAAAACCCGGATCAGGTACTGATCCGGGTTTTTTAACATATGTCAGCAGCAGAAAAGCCGGTATCCGAGCAGAAGGAATACAACCGTCAGGATCACGCCCCAGGCAAGATTCGGAAGGAGCATCATGATAAACATACCGATCGCCATCCAGAACAGCGCAAATCCGCACAATTTCTTCATCCTGCCACTTCCCGGAACCCTCTTTTTCTATACTATGCCGGATAAACACGGAATATTCCGCCGTCAGTCCTGTGCATCCTCCTCTGAATCCAGGATATCCATGACATCCTTCTCAGTCATCCTGTCATCCTTTGAAGCGGTAAAACGGTCCACTATATCCGGCACCATATCAAGGATCTTTGTCATGGTATCCTGGTTTTTGATGTTCACAAGCCGGGTCTTGCCGCCCTGGATCACAATGACGGCGCACGGAGACATCTTTCCGCCTATCCCGCCCATGCCTTTTTCTTTTCTGTCACCGGAAAATGCACCGGCCCCGATGCCGAAAGACACATCGACCAACGGCAGGATGATCGTTCCGTTGATATGGATCGCATCCCCTACAACCGTTTTCGATGAAACGACTCCGTCCATCCCTTTAAAAAGTGATTCCAGTGTTGTTTTAAAATTGTTCTTTTCTTCAGCCATGATACATTTTCCTCCTCATATGACTAGTATCGATTAATGGCACAGGGATCAGAGTTTAAATTTCCTCAAGTGCCGGTATGTCAGGCGTACGTTTTTATCAACAACCATATTCCATGCAAACAGAACTGCGCAGACCAGGCGGACCCTGCCGCGTATATAAAGCTCGCCCTGCAGGACTTTATGCTCAAAATCAGGATTCAGATACGTGAATTCCCCTATAACCGGATAGATCAGGCTGATCCCCGCGAGCGTATAACCGGTGTAAGCCGGATCTTCAAACCCAAACGTTATATCAGCATATGCCCTGTCCGGCCTGAGCCGTCTGAGTAATTTCCCGGTCTCTGAAGTGAGGCGGCCGAATGCTTTCTTATGCGTCTCATTTGTAAGGAAAGCAGTCAGCCTTTCTTTTTTTCTGTTCAATGACTTTATCTTAACACAGAACTGCTGAAATGTATATTTGATTCTGTTAAAAAGAGCACAGATCTTTTCATACAGGTTTATACGTGTCCGCTCCGTCCGGCGCTCCTCATTATGTTCAGGATGTCCTGACATTATCCGTTTCTCCGTTTTTTTCGTTTCTTCAGTTTTCGGTTCTGCTGTTTCTGATTCTGTTGTTTCCGGTTCTTTAGTTTCCGGTTCTGTGCATTCTGTCTCACCGGAGTCTTCGACGGGCGGGATCCCGTCTTCGGATCCCGGCTCATCACTGCCGCTTCCGAATTTCTTCCATGCGGCACGTATACGCCATGACAGTTCTCCGTCTTTCCAGGCCGCTTCACCGGATATCAGATGGAAAAGCCAGTGGAACGCGACTGCTCCCTCTGTATTTTCAGGCGCTCCGTTAGTACGCGCCGATACCCTGTACCTGAAGGGCGTCAGCAGGATGATCAGAAGCAGGGCAAGGATTAGCGCAAGGATGCCAAGAAGTATAAACCCGATGATTTTAAGGATTAACAATAAAATATGTAGCATATGTATCACTGCCCTGCCTTTTCATATTCCTGCTGACGTTCGAGAATATAATTCCTGATGTCGGCGCCGCCTGTTGCACTGTATACTTCATCCGTGATCTTTTCCGTGATCGCGAGGCATTCACCGTAGCCATCGGCTAATCCTACGACAAAAAGACCATTCAGATCGAACACGCGCTGTCTTAACAGAAGCCCGGAATAAAATTCCAGATGATTCTGGCTTCCGGCAGAAAGTGTGATCACATACATGCCCGGAAGCAGACGGTTTGCACGTAGTCTGTTTATTATTTTTTCCTTTTTGTCCTTCCAGCATTCACTGATATACAGATCACAGTATAATTTCATAAAAAATCCTCACATCTGACCATAATAGGAATCCAGGATCTCGCCGGCGATCGATACCGCCCTGCCGCCGGAACTTCCGTCTGAACCTTCCGTCACCACCGTGATCACAAGTTCCGGATTGTCAACATTTGAAAACCCTGTAAACCATGAATGACTGCGTTCGCTCTCGCTTGTACTGTACTGCGCGGTTCCGGTCTTTCCTGCCGCTGTGTAGGAACGGCCGGAGAGGACCGAACCCGTCCCCTCATTTACAACGGCGCACATATAATCCTTGAGGACCTGCGCTTCATCCGCGGTCATAATGCGGCCCGAACTTTTCGGCACATTTCGCCGGACTTCCCCGCCGGTGTAATTTGTCACAGAATCAACCAGGTAGGGCTCCATGAGAGTTCCGCCATTCGCGACTGCCTGCGAGATAAGGGCCATCTGGTCCGGACTGACCATCGTCTGGCGCTGCCCCATCGCCGTCATCATGATCTCAGATTCCGTGGAAGCCTC
>CALWDN010000055.1 GCA_944376685.1 uncultured Mediterraneibacter sp.
AAATAAATATGGAGTCACTGCACTGCTGTCTTTATGGATCGCGATCAACGAGAGCGATTGAGGAACAAGCAATATCGCAAATAATAAGAATAATCTTTTTGGTCTGAATGCGGTTGACTCATCGCCCGGACAGAGTGCAAATTACTTTAAAAGTGTAGATGACTGCATCCGTGAATTCATGGATAAGTGGATGGCAAATGGTTATCTGGACAACAGTGACTGGCGCAATTACGGAGAATTTCTCGGAAATAAAGCAGAGGGGATCAATGTAAAGTATGCTTCAGATCCGTACTGGGGCGAGAAAGCAGCAGCGCACGCATGGAATCTGGACAGCCTGGGCGGCAGCCGGGATTATCTCGGACTCGGACCTTCCGAGGACGAGCCGGAACCGGAGCCTGACGAGGAGCAGCAGAAGCCGTCTGATGAGGAACAGCAGAAGCCGACCGATGAGGAACAGCAGAAGCCGTCTGACGAGGAGCAGCAGAAGCCGACCGACGAGGAGCAGCAGAAGCCGACCGACGAGGAGCAGCAGAAGCCGTCTGACGAGGAACAGCAGAAGCCGTCTGATGAGGAACAGCAGAAGCCGTCTGACGAGGAACAGCAGAAGCCGTCTGATGTGGAACAGAACAAGCCGTCAGACAATGAACAGAATAAACCGGTTACAGATAAGCCGGTGACGCCGCCGGCATCAAATGCAGTAGTTCCGCCGACGACGAATGCTCCGTCAGATGATGTGTCTGACGATGAGACGACCGGAACGGAAAGCAAACCGGAGGCAAAACCGGAAACAAAGCCGGAGACCAAACCGGAAACAAAGCCGGAAACGGAACCGGTTAAGGAGCAGATCCTCGCTGTGCATGAAGCAGGAATCAGTGTTAAAGGCAAGGTATCCGGTAAACTGAGTGTTACGCAGATCGAGCCGGATACAGATAAGTATACGGAGTATGTTTCTGCAGATCCGGTTAAAGGCAGGACGGTTCTCGGCGTGTATGATATCACACTGGACGGTGCATCAGAAGGCAGGGTTCAGCTTACATTTACGGTGGGGACAGAATACAATGGCAGAGATGTCGTTATCCTGCACTATCCAGATGGCGGAAATTATGAGAAGTATACAGGAACTGTAAAAGATAGTCAGGTGACGATCAGTGTAGACAGTTTCTCTCCGTTCGTGATCGCACTTGCAGATGCCGGTTCGGAAGGGGACGGTTCTGTTCCGCAGACCGGGGTGAATGCTGAGGCGGGAAGCCTGGCTGCAGCTATGATCTTTGCAGCGGCATTTGGATTGACGGCATTGCTGAAGAGAAGATCATATATGAAATAAGATAATATTAACAGGATAGATTATTGATACATACGATACGAAAGGACCGGCATTGTGGCTGCAAACCACGGTGCCGGTCTTTTTATATCTGTGACTATTTTTGCAGAAGGAAGAGGTTTTTCAGATCGGGGAATGTACGGATCTTTGTTTTTGCTTCCGGCACACTGCCGAATCCATATTCCGCGAAAATGAACGGGACGCCCGCGGCCTTGCATGCGTCGGCGTCGCCCTGGGTATCTCCTACGTATACCGGCGCCTTCAGAGCATTGCGCCCGACAAGCGTGCGGATGGTGTCCCCTTTCGGGGTCTGTGTCTCGCCGAAGCAGAGGTGGTCTTTTATATACGGGGCAAGCCCGGTTGTCTTCAGCATGACTTCAATGTAGCCGCACTGGCAGTTGCTGACAATGAAGAGCGGGTAATGTTCCGCCAGTTCCCGGATCGTTTCTGCAACGCCTTCGTAGACGGTGCCGGGATGGGTCTCCAGATACCGGTTCTCCTCCTCAAAGCAGAAGTCCAGCAGTTCCATCCGTTTCGCCGGTTCCAGATCCGGAAAGACCGCATCCGCGATCTCGGTCATGGTCTTGCCGAACACCCGGCTTAAGGAAACCGGCTCCAGCGTAAGGTCAAGGTCAGAGTGTTCTTTTATCGCGATGTTCCAGGAATCTGCCACGGACTGTGTGGAATCCCAGATCGTGCCGTCTACGTCAAATATGATGCTGTCCATTTTGTTCTCCTTCATCTGATCTATAAGTTGTGTTTCTTTTCTTATCCTACCACAAAAAGAGCCTTTTAAAAAGAAGCTTTTTAGTGTATACTTCTAAAGATGGAGGATGATCTGATGAGAGAGAAAATCGTACTGATAGACGGACACAGTATCCTGAACCGCGCTTTTTACGGGGTGCCGGACCTTACGAATTCGGAAGGACTTCACACGAATGCGGTATACGGATTCCTGAATATTATGTTTAAGATCCTGGATGAAGAACAGCCGGAATATCTGACGGTGACGTTTGACGTGCATGCACCCACGTTCCGGCATAAGATGTTTGCGGATTACAAAGGGACGAGAAAACCGATGGCTGAGGAACTGCGGCAGCAGGTGCCGGTGATCAAGGACGTCCTGAAAGCCATGGATATCGAGATCATCGAGAAAGAAGGCCTGGAGGCGGACGACCTTCTGGGGACGATCTCGCACCTGTGCGAGGAGAAGGGGATGGACGTCTCCATCATCTCCGGTGACCGGGATACCCTTCAGCTTGCCACGGAACATGTGAAGATCCGCATCCCGAAGACAAAGCAGGGACGGACCGAGGTGGAAGATTACAATGCGGCGGAAGTGAAAGAGCGCTACGGCGTCACACCGAAAGAATTTATCGATGTGAAGGCGCTGATGGGTGATGCTTCTGACAACATCCCCGGTGTGCCGGGGGTGGGCGAGAAGACGGCCACGAAGATCATCCAGGATTACGGCTGCATTGAAAATGCATACGAGCATGCGGCCGAGATCAGGCCGCCCCGCGCCAGCAAAAACCTGCAGGAGTACTGGGAGCAGGCGAAGCTGAGCAAAGTACTGGCGACCATTGACATCCATGCGGACATTGACTTCGATCTGGAATCAGCCCGCCACGGGAATCCTTATACAGGCGCGGCCCACGAGCTCTTCCAGAAGCTGGAGTTTAAAAATATGCTCAGCCGGTTTGATGTGGAGCGGGTGACGAATGACGTGGAGTCCGCTTTCCGGGAAGTGACGGACCGGCAGGAGATCGACCGGATCTTTTCAGAAGCGGCGCAGGCGCCGTGCGTGGGCGCTGCATTTTCCAGGGATCCGGGAAATGTACTGCCGCTCTTTGCCCATCCGTCCGGATACGGCAGGATCGCGCTTGCGTGGGGGCCGGAACAGATCGTGTCCATCCCCTGCGATATGGAAATGAATTTCGATGAGCTTTCCGCACGGGTGTCGGAGCTGGCGGCGAAGATTCCCTGTTTTGCCATGTGCGGGCTGAAGGATGCGCTTAAGTTCCTGCCGGACCTGACGCCGGCGGACAGCGGCAGATGTTTTGACAATATTGTGGCGGCGTATCTTCTGAACCCGCTGAAAAGTGATTATCAGTATGACGACATTGCCCGGGAGCATCTCGGGCTGCTGATCGATGAGAAGGCGGACGAGGCGGCGAAATCCTGCTATGAGGCATATACCGCCTTCGCTTCGGCGCCGGTGCTTACAAAGAAACTGGAGAAGGCCGGCATGGAGCGCCTGTTCCGGGAGATCGAGATGCCGCTCGTATTTACCTTATATCATATGGAAGAGGCCGGCGTGAAAGTCGAGGCGGAGGCACTGAAAGCCTACGGAGACCAGCTGGGGACGAGGATCGTGGAGCTGGAAAAGGAGATCTATGATCTGGCCGGCGAGACCTTTAATATCAATTCGCCGAAACAGCTGGGGGTGATCCTCTTTGAGAAGCTTCAGATGCCCCACGCGAAGAAGACGAAGACCGGTTATTCAACGGCGGCGGATGTGCTGGAGAAGCTGGCGCCGGATTATCCGGTCGTATCGAAGATCCTGGAGTACCGGCAGCTGGCGAAGCTGAAGTCCACCTATGCGGACGGGATTGCCGCGTTCATCGGGCCGGACGGAAGGATCCACGGGAAATTCAATCAGACCGTGACAGCCACCGGGCGACTGAGCAGCACGGAACCGAACCTGCAGAATATCCCGGTGCGGATGGAGCTTGGACGCCTGATCCGCAAGGTATTCGTGCCGGAGGACGGATATGTATTTGTGGATGCGGATTATTCTCAGATCGAACTGCGCATCCTGGCCCATTGTTCCGGCGATGAGCAACTGATCCGGGCCTACCGGGAGGCCAGGGATATCCACCGCATGACCGCCTCCCAGGTATTCCATACGCCGTTTGATGAAGTGACGCCCCTGCAGCGGCGCAATGCCAAGGCGGTCAACTTCGGGATCGTATACGGGATCAGCTCCTTCGGGCTGAGTCAGGATTTAAGCATTACGAGAAAAGAGGCGGCTCAGTATATCGAGCATTATTTCGAGACTTATCCGGGGATCAAGAAATTCCTGGATGATTCGGTGGCCCATGCGAAGGAGAATGGCTATGCTGTCACCCTGTTCGGCCGGAGAAGACCGGTCCCGGAACTGAAATCAAGCAACTTTATGCAGCGCAGCTTCGGGGAGCGTGTGGCTATGAACGCGCCCATCCAGGGAACCGCAGCGGATATTATCAAGATCGCCATGACCGGTGTGGATGAGGAACTGAGGAAGCGGGGGCTGAGATCCCGGCTGATCCTGCAGGTTCACGATGAACTTCTGATCGAGACGGCGGAAGAGGAAGTCGAAGAGGTGAAAACGATCCTGAAGGATAAAATGGAGCATGCGGCGGATCTGCTTGTCCCGCTGATCGCGGACATGCACACGGGGCAGAACTGGTATGAGGCGAAATGATCCGGCTGCGGCGGCAGATGCGGATGAAGGGAAGGACTGTGATATGAAAGTTCTTGGCATTACCGGCGGGGTCGGTTCGGGAAAGAGCCGGGTCCTGGGATATCTTGAAGAAGCATACGGCGCGGTCATCTGCCAGATGGATGATGTGGCCAGAAAGCTGCAGCAGAAAGGAACCCGCTGCTTCGAGCGGATCGTGGACACGTTCGGTCCCGGGATCCTCAGTGCGGACGGGGAGATTGACCGGGCGGCGCTGGGAGCGCTCGTATTTTCCGATGAAGAACGGTTACATGAGCTGAACGGGATCGTCCATCCGGAAGTGATCCGGGAAGTGCGGAAGAGGATCCGGGAAAGTGAAGAGAGCGGCTGCCCGCTCTTTGTCGTGGAGGCGGCGCTTCTTCCGGATGTGGGCCGGGAGCTGTGCGATGAGCTGTGGTACATTTACGCGGATGAAGAGATCCGAAGGCAGCGGCTCAGGGCGTCCCGCGGCTATACGGATGAAAAGATCACGCAGATGACCGCCTCCCAGCCCGGGGAAGAACGGTTCCGGGCGGCATGTGGTACAGTGATCGACAACAGCGGAGATTTTGAAGATACAATGAGACAGATAGGAGAGCATTTGAAACAATGAGAATGTGCAGTATTGCCAGCGGAAGCAGCGGCAACTGTATCTATGTGGGGAGCGATGACACGCATCTTCTCATTGATACAGGCATCAGTAAAAAAAGGATCGAGGAAGGGCTTCATAAACTGGAGATCAAAGGGGAGGAACTGAGCGGGATCCTGATCACCCATGAACATTCCGACCATATCCAGGGACTGGGCGTATTCAGCCGGAAGTATGAGATCCCCATTTACGCCACGCCGGGTACGATCGAAGGGATCCGGAGTTATTCGGGGCTGGGGCGCATGCCGGAAGGGCTGCTCCATCCCATACATACAGACGAAGCTTTTGTGCTGGGGGATGTAACGGTGAACCCCTTTGCCATTTCCCATGACGCCAATGAACCATCCGGATACCGCCTGGAGTGCGGCGGCAGATCGGTGGCGGTGGCGACGGATCTGGGGAAATACGACGACTATACGGTGGAGCATCTGAAAGGACTGGACGCGGTGCTGCTGGAGGCCAACCACGACATCCATATGCTGGAGGTCGGGGGCTATCCCTACTACCTGAAACAGCGCATCCTGGGAGACCGGGGGCATCTGTCAAATGAATTGTCAGGGCGTCTGCTTTGTGATATACTACATGATAATCTGAAGCATATCGTCCTTGGGCATCTGAGCAAAGAAAACAATTATGCGAAACTCGCATATGAGACGGTGAAACTGGAAGTCACACTTGCCGACAATGAGTACCGGGGAGAAGATCTGGATATGTTTGTCGCCAGCCGTGATACTGTTTCAGATATTATTATGGTCTGACCGAGGAGGAAGATGAGATGAAGAAATGTATCGTTACTGTACTTGGAAAGGATACCGTGGGCATCGTTGCAAAGGTGTGCACCTATCTTGCGGAGAATAAGATCAATATCCTTGATATTTCCCAGACGATCGTCCAGGGATATTTTAACATGATGGTGATCGCGGACATCTCCGGCATTGAGAAAGATTTCACCGTGGTCTGCGATGAGATGGCAAAGCTGGGAGATGAGATCGGCGTGCGCATCCACTGCCAGCGGGAAGATATCTTTGAGAAGATGCACAGACTGTAGAAGCGAGGACGGATATTATGATAAATATGTATGAAGTGTCAGAAACAAATGAGATGATCGAGCACGAAAATCTGGACGTGCGTACGATCACCCTGGGGATCAGCCTTCTGGACTGCATTGATTCTGACCTGGATGAACTGAACCGGAAGATCTATGAGAAGATCACAAGAACGGCGAAAGACCTGGTTGCGGTCGGTGCGGATATTGAAAAGGAATTCGGAATCCCGATCGTCAACAAGCGGATCTCCATTACCCCAATCGCCCTTGTGGGCGCGGCAGCATGCAAAGCGCCGGAGGATTTTGTGGAGATCGCGAAGACGCTGGACCGCGCGGCGCAGACTGTAGGAGTGAACTTTATCGGCGGATATTCCGCCCTTGTGTCAAAAGGCATGACGCAGAGCGATGAGAACCTGATCCGTTCAATCCCGAAGGCCCTAGCGGTGACGGAGCGGATCTGCAGTTCTGTAAATGTAGGTTCCACCAAGACCGGCATCAATATGGATGCGGTGCGTCTGTGCGGCGAGATCGTGAAAGCGACGGCGGAAGCGACGAAAGAGAGGGATTCTCTCGGCTGTGCGAAACTGGTCGTATTCTGCAACGCGCCGGACGACAATCCGTTTATGGCGGGGGCATTCCTCGGGGTGACGGAAGCGGACGCGGTGATCAATGTAGGCGTCAGCGGTCCGGGCGTAGTAAAGAAAGCGCTTGAGAAAGTGCGCGGAAAAGGATTCGAGGAACTCTGCGAGACGATCAAGAAGACGGCCTTTAAAGTGACCCGTGTGGGTCAGCTGGTGGCCGGCGAGGCATCGAAGCGCCTTGGCGTGCCGTTTGGCATCGTGGATCTCTCCCTGGCGCCGACGCCGGCAGTCGGGGACAGTGTGGCGGAGATCCTGGAGGAGATCGGCCTGGAGCGCGTGGGTGCCCCGGGAACAACGGCAGCCCTTGCCCTGCTCAATGACCAGGTGAAGAAGGGCGGCGTGATGGCCTCATCCTATGTGGGAGGCTTAAGCGGCGCGTTTATTCCGGTGAGCGAGGACCAGGGGATGATCGACGCCGTCCATGCAGGATCCCTGACCCTGGAGAAACTGGAGGCCATGACCTGTGTCTGCTCTGTGGGGCTTGATATGATCGCCATCCCGGGCAGGACATCAGCCAGCACCATTGCCGGCATCATCGCGGATGAGATGGCCATCGGCATGGTGAATCAGAAGACAACAGCCGTGCGCCTCATCCCGGTCATCGGAAAAGATGTGGGCGATATGGCGGAGTTCGGCGGCCTGCTCGGTTACGCGCCGATCATGCCGGTCAATGAATTCGGCTGTGAGACATTTGTCAGCAGGAAAGGACGGATCCCGGCGCCGATCCACAGCTTTAAGAACTAAGTGAAAGATATGCAGATTACAACAGGAGACTTATATGAGTAAAGTTGCGATCGTTACAGACAGTAACAGTGGAATCACACAGGCAAAAGGAAAAGAACTGGGCATTTATGTGCAGCCCATGCCGTTTTTTATCGACGGGAAGATCTATTATGAGGATATTACGCTGACACAGGAACAGTTTTATGAGAAGCTGGGTGCGGATTCGGATATTTCCACCTCCCAGCCCTCGCCGGGAAGCGTGATGGAACTCTGGGAGAAGCTTCTTAAAGAATACGATCAGATCGTATGCATCCCCATGTCCAGCGGGCTGAGCAGCACCTGCTTTACGGCCATGTCCATCGCTGAAGAGTACAAGGGCCGGGTCCAGGTTGTCAATAACCAGCGGATCTCTGTCACGCTGGAGCAGTCCGTTTATGACGCCATGCATCTCCGCGACCAGGGCATGGATGCCCGTGAGATCAAAGAAGTGCTGGAGCGCGAGAAGATGCTCTCCAGCATCTATATCACAGTGGATACATTGAAATATCTGAAAAAAGGCGGCAGGATCACCCCCGCGGCGGCAGCCATCGGTACGGTGCTCAATCTGAAGCCGGTGCTCCAGATCCAGGGTGAGAAGCTGGACGCCTACGCGAAAGTGCGCGGCTGGAAGGCGGCGAAGAAGACCATGCTGAACGCCATGGAAAAAGACCTGAATGAACGCTTTGCAGATGTGAAAGACCAGATGCTCCTGGGACTTGCCTATACCTGTACAAAAGAAGAGGCAAAAGAGTGGAAACGTGAGATCCAGGAACGGTTCCCGGGATATGAAATGCTGGAAGCGCCGCTGTCCTTAAGCGTGGCGTGCCATATCGGGCCGGGCGCCATGGCGATCACTTGTATGAAGCGGGCGTAGACAGGGAGTATTGTTCTAATTTTTCAAATTCAGAATTATATCTAAGGATGGGCCGGGGAACCATATCGTTCCCCGGCCCAATCTGTATTTATCCGATCCCCCCAAAGAAGATCCCAAGTACATACACGACCAGCGCCACGCCGCAGAAGACGTATTTTGTCATGGGTTCGAACCAGCGCCCGAGGGTGCGGTTCCGGCCAAGCTGTACAGCATTTCGCGCAAATGTCCTTCCGCAGATCCAGAACATGGTGATGCCGGCCAGCAGGGCGCCCAGCGGGATGACATAGATGGAAATGGTGTCCATCCAAGGGCTTAAGATGTCGCCTTCAACAAAGATCCCGACGGCGGCCGTTACCGTGCCGACCAGGGCAAGGGAAGCTTTCCTGGACCAGCCGAACCGGGACTGGAGCGCCTCTGCGGGACTTTCCAGCAGGTTGATAAGGGACGTCGCACCGGCGAACAGGACGGCCAGGAAGAAGAGGATGGCAAAGACCTGTCCGAACGGAATGCTTCGGATGACAGTCGGGATGGTGATGAAGAGAAGTCCCGGACCGGAGTTCGGTTCCATCCCGTAGGCGAATACCGCGGGGATGATCACCAGTCCGGAGAGGAGCGCGGCAAATGTGTCAAAGATGGCCACGTATTTGGCGCTGCTTACAATATCTACATCGGATTTCAGGTAGCTGCCGTATACAACTGTCCCGCTTCCTGCAACGGACAGGGAGAAGAATGCCTGCCCCATGGCATACACCCAGGTCTTCGGATTGGCCATGGCGGACCAGTCCGGTTTGAACAGATAGGCATATCCTTCGGCCGCTCCGTCCAGGAATGCCACCCGGATGGCAAGGAACAGGAAAAGTACATAAAATGCAGGCATCATGATCTTGTTGACTTTCTCAATGCCGCGGGCAATGCCGAAAGACATACAGATTAGTACGAGGATAAGCCCCAGAAGATGCCAGGGGATGCTGCCGAAGTTCTGAGAAAGGACAGTGAACACCTGTGCCGGATCCTCATCATTCACAATGGAGCCTGTAACCGCGTCGGCAAGAAACTTCAGGATCCAGCCGATGATCACGCTGTATCCGATGGCGATGCCGAGGGATCCGATGACCGGGATGAGACCGATCACAGTTCCGGCCGCGGAACCTGATTTACCTGAAAAGCGCATCTCAAATGCTTTGCGGAAAGCGCCGAGAGGACCGGAATGCATGGCGCGGCCGAATGCCATTTCGCCGATGACCCCGGAAAATCCGATCAGGACAACGAAGATCAGATAGGGGATGAGGAATGCGGCCCCGCCGAATTCGCCGATCCGGTAGGGGAACATCCAGATGTTCGCCATGCCGACGGCGCTTCCAATGCAGGAGACGATGAACCCCCACTTGTTATTGAATTTGTCTTCTGTTATATTTGTTTTTGAAGCCATAAAATGTGTCTCTCTTTCCTTTTGAATCTGTGCGCCGCAGAACCCGCGGATACAGGCTATATGTGCACAATGCAGTTATTATACCACGTGCGCCGTGATTATACCAGTTGAAGCTGTGCTGAAATGTTTTGAAAAACAGTTGACAAAGGGCAGGCAGTGTGATAAATTAGACGGTGCGTAAAGCAAAAAACAAAGTAGAGTATCCACTCTCACCATAGCACGATCGGGTGACTATTGGTCTGATAATGATGCAGCGGTTCCGGAGTCCGGAACGTTTTACTGATTGTCGGGTGGATATGATATTCACTCGTTTTTTTGTGTTATGCATGGGAAACCTGAAGGAATTCATGTGACGGAGGTATACAGCAATTAGCGATTTAATGATTAACGAGCAGATCAGAGACAGGGAGATCCGCCTGATCAGCGAGAATGGAGAGCAGTTAGGTATCATGTCAGCCCGTGAGGCTTTGAAAATCGCACAGGAAGCAGAACTTGATCTGGTAAAGATCGCGCCTATGGCAAAGCCGCCTGTCTGCAAGATCATCGACTACGGCAAGTACAAATATGAGCAGACAAGGAAGGAAAAAGAGGCGAGAAAGAAGCAGAAGACGGTTGAGATCAAAGAAGTACGTCTTTCGCCGAACATCGACACCAACGATCTGAACACAAAGATCAACAATGCGAAGAAGTTTATCTCAAAGGGGAATAAGGTGAAAGTCACACTTCGTTTCCGCGGAAGAGAAATGGCGCATGTTCAGCAGAGCAAACATATTCTCGACGATTTCGCAGAAACTCTTGCGGATATCGCGGTGGTTGAGAAACCGGCCAAGATGGAAGGAAGAGCGATGAGCATGGTTTTAACTGAAAAACGTTAAAATGGATATGTCCGGGATGAAGATCCGGCAGGCAGCACAATAAAGGAGGAAATTATCATGCCAAAAATCAAAACAAACAGAGCAGCAGCAAAGCGCTTCAAAGTGACAGGTACAGGGAAACTGAAAAGAAATAAAGCTTACAAGAGCCATATCTTAACAAAGAAGTCTACAAAGAGAAAAAGAAATCTCAGACAGTCTACGATTACTGATGCAACTAACGTAAAGAACATGAAGAAGGTTCTGCCGTATCTGTAGGCCGCAGCTTGTCCGCATGGATGTGCGGCACAGCGTGATGACGGTACAGACGGTACATTGTTTTCGATAATTTAGGAGGATTAAGAAATGGCAAGAATCAAAGGCGGAATGAACGCTAAGAAGAAACATAACAGAACACTGAAACTCGCAAAAGGATACAGGGGAGCACGTTCCAAACAGTACAGAGTGGCTAAGCAGTCTGTCATGAGAGCTCTTACTTCCGCATATGCAGGAAGAAAACAGCGCAAACGTCAGATGAGACAGCTCTGGATCGCACGTATCAACGCTGCGGCAAGAATGAATGGCCTGTCCTACAGCAAGTTCATGCACGGCCTGAAAGTGGCTAACGTCGACATCAACAGAAAGATGCTGGCAGACCTCGCTGTAAATGACAAAGAAGGTTTCGCATCACTTGCAGCTCTTGCAAAAGAGAAGATCGCGTAGTAGAATAGTTACAGAAGCCCGGTCCCGGTTGGGATTCGGGCTTTTGTTTTTACCAGTTCAGCCATGCATGCGCATGAGCGGAGAAGCGCGGAATCCGAGGGGAGTGACAGCAGTGAGAAACCATGAAGTGACAAAAGAACAGCCTCTTCTTGACGGCGAGGGCAGGATCACGGAGCCCGGCTGGGCCAGACGGCAGGTGTGGACGTATGACAGGAGCATGATAAAAGCATCTGCATTGCGCATTAAGGAGTGGGATTATTACCTTGTGATGAATGAGGATTACGGGGCGGCATTTACGCTGTCGGATGACGGGTACATCGGACTGCAGTCGGTGTCTCTTCTGAATTTTAAGGAGCAGTGGGAGCATACGGAGACGATCCTTACGCCGCTTCCGCTCGGGAAGATGAAGATGCCTTCCTCATCCTCGTCCGGAGATGTGGTTTACCGGGATAAGCGGCTTCGCATGGAGTTCAGGATCGAATCCGGCAGGCGGCTTATTTCCTGTGATTTTAAGGAATTTTATGAGGGGAAGCCTTTTTACTGTGAGATCGCGCTTGACCAGCCCCGGATGGATACAATGGTCATTGCCACGCCATGGAGCGGGAAGAAAGCCTTTTATTACAACCAGAAGATCAACTGTATGCCGGCGGAAGGGTATATGTCTCTCGACGGGGTGACTTACTGGTTCAGTCCGGAGAAAGACTACGGGACGCTTGACTGGGGGCGTGGCGTATGGACATACGACAATACATGGTACTGGGGGTCCGGGAACGGGACGATCGGCGGGAAGCCGTTTGGATTTAATATCGGCTACGGGTTCGGGGACACCTCGGCGGCTACGGAAAATATCCTTTTCTATGAGGGAAAGGGCCACAAGCTGGATGATGTGACATTCCATATCCCGGAAGAAGATTATATGAAAAACTGGCGCTTCACTTCCAGTGACGGTCGGTTTGAGATGGAGTTTACGCCGGTCCTTGACCGGGCGGCGGCCATGTCGGCGGGCCCGGTATCCACGGACCAGCATCAGGTGTTTGGCCGGATGAGCGGAAAGGCTGTGCTGGATGACGGCCGGTTCATCGAACTGAAAGATTTTATGTGTTTTGCGGAAAAAGTGCATAACAGATATTGACATTCTTACTGTAACGTGATAAAGTCTCTGTAAACCGATGAGGGAGAGCAAGTAACTTCAAGGTACTGCTTCACAGAGAGCTGCGGATGGTGGGATCGCGGCAGGCAAGTGGTGAGGTGAATGGGCTTCCGAGGGCGAACTGAAGGCCGGAAGGCTGGTAGGCGAGACGGAGAGGGAACTTCGTTACCAAAAGAAGCATATGTCAGTATGCGATGAGTGGATGCATGAGCATCAAGCCGGGTGGCACCGCAGGAGTTGAAATGTATGATAACTCTTGTCCCTGCAATAACTAGTTGTTGGGACGGGAGTTTTTTTATTGCTGCAGGCAGACTTCGGTCCCGGAGATAAGAAAGGAGACAAATTATGAGCGACAAGACAATCCCCTACAAAATCTACCTGGAAGAAAGTGAAATGCCGAAAGAATGGTATAATGTCCGCGCGGATATGAAGAATAAGCCGGCGCCGCTTCTGAATCCGGCCACATTCAAGCCGATGACGGCGGAAGAGCTGGGCGTGGTATTCTGCGAGGAACTGGTGAAACAGGAACTGGACAATGACAACCGTTACATCGAGATCCCGAAAAAGATCAGGGATTTCTATAAGATGTACCGTCCGGCGCCGCTTGTAAGGGCATACTGCCTGGAGGAAAAACTCCAGACGCCGGCGAAGATCTACTATAAATTCGAGGGAAACAATACGTCCGGAAGCCATAAACTGAATTCTGCGATCGCGCAGGCGTATTACGCGAAAGAGCAGGGGCTCAGAGGTGTGACGACAGAGACCGGGGCAGGCCAGTGGGGCACGGCGCTTTCCATGGCGTGCGCATATCTGGATCTGGACTGTAAGGTATATATGGTAAAATGCTCTTATGAGCAGAAGCCGTTCCGCCGTGAAGTTATGCGGACATACGGCGCCAGCGTGACGCCGTCTCCGTCCGAGACGACGGAAGTGGGCAGGAAGATCCTGGCCGATCATCCGGGAACATCCGGAAGCCTTGGATGCGCGATCTCAGAGGCTGTTGAGGTTGCAACCCACACAGAAGGGTACAGATATGTACTCGGAAGCGTGCTCAACCAGGTGCTCCTGCATCAGTCGGTGATCGGCGTTGAGACGAAGATCGCCATGGATAAATACGGGATCAAGCCGGATATCATCATCGGATGTGCGGGCGGCGGGTCAAACCTGGGCGGGCTGATCTCCCCGTTCATGGGCGAGAAGCTGCGCGGCGAGGCGGATTATCAGTTTATCGCTGTTGAGCCGGC
>CALWDN010000056.1 GCA_944376685.1 uncultured Mediterraneibacter sp.
GCCGGGGATCTCCGCGTTAAGATCCGCCGTACGCCCTTCCTGCCCGTAGCGGGCCGCCCGCTTGATGGCAAGGGCGTGGACCGTCAGGCTGTCGGGCGCAAGGGCCTCGATCTGCCGGAGCGTATCCTCCATATCGCCGATCGTCTCCCCGGGCAGTCCGGCGATCAGGTCCATATTGATATTGTCGAATCCCAGCTTCCGGGCCAGTTCAAACGCCGCCACAGTCTGCTCCACCGTATGCCGCCGTCCCACCAGGTCCAGCGTCTTCTGCTGCATGGTCTGGGGATTTACGGAAATGCGGCTCACCGGAAATTCCTTCAGCACTTTCAGCTTCTCTTCCGTAATGCTGTCCGGCCGCCCCGCCTCCACGGTAAATTCCAGAAGGCCTGACAGGTCGAAGGATTCCGATATGGCCCTCAGCAGCCGCTCAAGCTGCGCCGGCCCCAGCGTCGTCGGCGTCCCTCCGCCGATGTAGACGGTGTTGGGCCTTCGGCCTTCTGTGTGAGCGCCGATCCAGCGGAGCTCTTTGATCAGCGCATCCAGATAGGCGTCCACCCGGTCTTTCCACTCTCCGATTGGCGAGGAACTGAACGAACAGTAGGAACACACACTGGGACAGAAAGGGATCCCCGCATACAGGCTGAACCCCCTCTCACAGTCCAGCCGGGAGAGCAGCGCATTCTCCCGGGCCGCCACTTCCGCCGCCAGACGCGCTTTCTCCGGACTCACATAATAATTCTCCATCATAAAGGACGCCGCCTCTTCCTCTGAAGCGCCCTGCTCCAGCTGTTCCATGGGGATCTTCGTCGGCCGCACGCCGGTCAGCGTCCCCCAGGCCAGTTCCCGGCCCGTCTCTTCCGACAGATACCGGTACAGCCGCCGGGTCACTTCCCGCTTCAGCGCCTGCTCATGAGCCTCCTGCGTCGCGAATACCGGAACAGATCCCTGCTGCCCGGCCAGCGCCGCTTCCGCCTCTTCCAATGCAAGGGAAAAGCAAGACCCTCCCGGCAGCCGTACTGCCACGAGAGGTTCCTGCTTCTCATCTACCTTCTGTATGATCTCTTCGCCCGGAAAAAATGATTTAACAATGTGGTATGCATTGTAGGTATATTTATTCTTCTTGCTTCCAATCTCGATCATTGTCTTTCATTCCTGTTTCTTTCCGTTTTCTGCTTTCTGGATATCCGGCGTCCCTTTACAGGAACGGATTGTATTTCTTCTCGTATCCAACGGTCGTCTCTTCCATATGTCCCGGATACACCCGTGTCTCATCCGGCAGGACCAGGATCTTCTCCTTCACCGAACGGACCAGCGCGCCCATGCTGCCTGTAGGCAGATCGGTGCGTCCGATGGATGCGCGGAACAGGGTGTCGCCGCTGAACAGCGTCTGTTCATCTGCGATGTAATAACAGCATCCGCCGATGGTGTGCCCCGGCGTCTGGATCACCTGGATCTTCATCCCCGCGATCTCCAGGAGGTCGCCGTCCTTCACATACTGTGCGCCGTGGAATGTGTAGGACTGTCCCAGCATTCCTGAAGAGGAGTTAAGCTGCGGGCTCTCCAGCAGTTCCTTCTCGGCAGCGCAGGCATAGACCGGCGCCGGGAATTCTTCCAGGAAGCGGTCCAGGCCCATGATATGGTCAAAATGCCCATGAGTCAGGAGCACGGCCTTCACCGCCAGCCCCGAATTCCTGATATGGCTTACAAATTCCGGCGGGCAGGCTCCCATGTCCACAAGGAAACAATCCTTCGTCTCTTCATTACTCACGATATAGCAGTTCGTCCCAACCGGACCCAGTACAAAATTCTCAATCTTCATCTTTCACTCTCCTGCCGTATCAGCCGGTCGTACGCTCGATATCGATCACGCTCTCGATCTGCCGGAGCTTCTTGATCACGCCCTCAAGCTGTTCGCGCCCCTGGACGATGAATCCCATATCCAGCGTCGCCGTCCCTTTCTTGCTGGTGCGGATATTGACCGACTTCACGTCGATCTTCTCCTCTGTAAATACTTTCGTCACATCCATGAGGAGTCCTTGGCGGTCCGCCGCATACATCTTGAGCTCTGCAAGATACTGGCCGCCGCCCTCGGTCTCTTCCGGGTCTTCCCACTCGGCGTCGATCAGACGCTCCCGCTCCGCCGCCGAGAGATGGAGCATATTCACGCAGTCCGTCCGGTGGATGGACATGCCGCGCCCCCGGGTGACAAACCCGACGATCTCATCTCCGGGAACCGGATTGCAGCATTTGGAGAACCGGACAGCCATATCGTTGATCCCTTTAACGACAATGCCGCTCTTGGACTTGGCAATATGGACTTTCTGACGGTTTGCCTCAGAGATCTTCTCCAGGATCGTCTCGTCCGTGATCTCTTTTTTGTGTTCCTTCTCATACTCCTCCTGCAGCCGGTTGACCACCTGGCCTTCCTTCAGGCCCCCGTGTCCGATAGCCGCCAGCACGGCGTCCCAGTCGCGGAACCCGTATTTCTTCTGCACGATCTGCTGGTACTTCGGCTTCAGGATATTGAGCAGTTCGATATTTTTACTGCGGCAGTAGCCTGCGATCAGTTCCTTGCCGCGGACGATATTGTCTTCTTTAAACTCTTTCTTAAACCACTGATTGATCTTGTTCTTGGCCTGTGTGCTCTTGACGATATTCAGCCAGTCCCTGCTCGGCCCTCTGGAATTCTGGGACGTCAATATCTCGATCCTGTCGCCGTTCTGGATCTTGTAATCGATATTGACAAGCTTCCCGTTCACCCGGGCCCCGACCATCTTGTTGCCCACCGCGCTGTGGATGGCGTAGGCAAAATCCACCGGTGTGGAACCGTTCGGCAGGTTCTTCACGTCGCCGTTCGGCGTGAAGCAGTACACATCGTCCGCGAACAGGTCCAGATCGCCTTTGAGCAGGCTTAAGAACTCCCGGTTGTCCGACATGTCCCGCTGCCACTCCAGGATCTGGCGCAGCCAGTTCAGCTTCTCCTCCTGGGAGGCCATACTCTTCGCCGCATCCGCGCCCTCTTTATATTTCCAGTGGGCTGCGATACCGTATTCCGCCGTCTTGTGCATCTCCTCGGTACGGATCTGGATCTCAAAGGGCTGTCCCGAAGGCCCCATCAGCGTCGTATGGAGCGACTGGTACATGTTCGGCTTCGGCATGGCGATGTAATCCTTAAAACGTCCCGGGATCGGGGTGTACATCTCATGGATCACCCCCAGCGCCGCATAGCAGTCCTTTACCGTATCCACGATGATCCGCACGGCAAACAGGTCGTACACCTGGTCCAGCGTCTTGTTCTGGTTCACCATCTTCTTATATATACTGAAGAAATGCTTCACCCGGCCATAGACCTTCGCCTTAATGTGGGCATTCTCCATATGCTTTGTAACTTCCGCCACGATCTGCTGGACGAACTCCTCGCGCTCGGTCTTCCGCTCGTTCAGGTCCTTCACCAGCTGATTGTAGACATCCGGCTTCCAGTACTTAAGAGAGAGATCATCGAGCTCCGTCTTGATCTTCGATATACCGAGCCGCCGGGCGATGGGCGCGTAAATGTCCATCGTCTCCCTTGCCTTCTCCTGCTGCTTGGCCGGCGTCATAAACTCCAGCGTGCGCATATTGTGGAGCCGGTCCGCAAGCTTGATGATAATAACGCGGATATCCTTGGCCATGGCCAGGAACATTTTTCTTAAATTCTCCGCCTGGACTTCCAGCTTATCCTGGGAGTAGCTCAGCTGTCCCAGCTTGGTCACGCCGTCTACGAGAAGAGCCACCTCTTCCCCGAACTCCCGGGTGATGTCGTCCAGCGTCATAGCCGTATCTTCCACCGCGTCGTGGAGCATGCCGGCAACAATGGTCTCTTTATCCATCTCCAGATCCGCCAGGATGATCCCCACCCACAGGGGATGGATGATATACGGTTCCCCGGATTTCCTCACCTGGTCTTTATGCGCGTCTTTCGCGATGCGGTACGCCTTCTCCACCATGGAGATGTCCGCGGACGGATGATATTTCCGGATCCTTGCGACCAGCGCCTGATAGAGCTGTTCCGGGTCCTGATAATCCTCGGGTGCTTTAACGGCATGGCCGTCCACGATCTCAAGATTCTTATTCAGCTGTTCGTACTCAAATGTTGCTGCCATAACCGCTCCCCCTTCAAAGTATTTCCCGTAAAATGTCTAAAGAAAAAAGGATGCCTCTTTTCAATGTGGGGCATCCCCGACGATTATGTGATATCTCTATAATATTCATAGTATATCACTTATTTGTCGAATTTCAAATATTTTTCTGTAATATCCGTCAAAGCGGATCCTCCACGATTTCTTCGAGCGGATACAACATGAGAGTCTCTGATTTCTCCGCTTTCTCCATGATCTTCTGATCAAACCCGGACTCAGAAAAAAGGGCGTAATAGAAAACGCCGTCCTTTTTAAGCGCTTCATGCTTTGCCAGAACATCGAGATACTCTGAATACCGGAACGGTGCTCCTTTAAATTTGCATTCCCCTATCAGATATTCCTTCGTCTTCTCATTGATGCACATGATATCAATTTCCGTCTCCGCAGTCCGGACTCCGCCGCTATGCTGCGGATCACGGACCGTCGTTTTTCCCATCCATCTTCCGATCTTTGAATAGCGGAACGGAAGCGCACGCCGTTTCTGACATTCCTTCAGAAACTCCCTGCATACGTCTTCAAATGTATATGCGGCAAATTCATGCAGATCCGGCTTTATCACATATTCGTATATGCCATCCACGTCCCCGTCCTCAAGCTGGGAATAATTTGCATACACAAATGTATACCAGAAACGGAAGAAATTATCCGTCAGGCGATAAAGACCTCTGCCCGCAACGGCTTTTGCCTTGACTGGAACGTCTACAGAAAATTCTCGCTCCACGATCCCCAGTTCCGCCAGATTTTTCAGATATACGCTTGTTTTTGACGGATTGTCAAGAAGCGATTTCTGACTGATCTCATTGAGCCTGGTACTTCCAAGAGCGATCGCCTCTATGATCGCAGTATATACCGAAGTCTCCCTGAGTTCCTGATGAAGAAGGAATTCCACTTCACTGTACAGGACAGAGCCTTTGGTCAGGATATTCTGCCGGATATTATCATCAAGCGGCTTCCCCGGATCAAACTGATTAAGATAATGCGGGATCCCTCCAAGAACAGAATATGCAATAACCTTATCGACCGGTGAATAATCCGGGAAAAACTGCACGGCATCATAAAAACCCATTTCACGCATTTTATAGATTCCTGTCGCCCTTCCGTAAAGCGGATTCTTTTCCGACAACAGTTCTTTCTCAATAAAACTTAACGCACTGCCGCAAAGGATGATCATCACATTCCTGTCTTTCAGCTCCGCATCCCAGACATTCTGCAATATCGAAGGAATGGATGCGTTTCCTCTGCACATATAGGGAAATTCATCGATAACAAGCAGTTTCTTCTGTTCCCCGTATGGAAGGTCCGCGACGGATCGGAATGCGGCCTCCCAGTCCGGGAATTCTTTAATATACCGTGCGGCAGGAATATTTTCTCTTAAGATCTGTCCGGAGAAACGAAGCAGCTGATTCCGGTCAGCAGTCTGAACACAGGAGAAAAACACATGCGGTTTTTCTCTGCAGAATTCCCGAAGCGTTTCCGTCTTACCCACCCGGCGCCTGCCGTAAAGGACAATAAGCTGCGCTCTGTCTTCCGCGTATTTACTTTCAAGAAAGTCCAGTTCCTGCTTTCTGCCTATGAACCTTTTCCCCTCAGACATTCTGATCCCTCCTCCGATAATAATATCTAATCGTGATTAGTCAAATCTGGATTTGATAATATTCTACCCGAAACGAAGAGAAATATCAAGAAATTACGAAAGTTTTCATATCTCATTTACTGATAATTCACGATCGTGACCTGCACGGTTCTTCTTCCCATATATTCATTGACAGACGGATAATATGTAAAGGACATGACCTGCTTTCGCTCCATCTCTCTCAGGCAGTCTTCCACATCCCCGAAGTACACCGCTTCCATCTGATTTCCCTGCTCATCCTGCAGCCGGCATTTAAGCACGTTCCGGTTCTTCCCGAAGATACGGGGACTGATCACCCGCAGGTTCCGCTCGGCAAAGAGGGGTTTGGGATTCCCCTTGCCGAAAGGTTCCAGAAGTTCCAGCTCTGTGATCAGTTCTTCTGTGATGTACGGGAACGGCAGCCGCATATCGATGGAAACTTTCTCCTGCAGATCTTCTTCGCTCAGATCGCACAGGCTGTTGATCGTCTCCCGGAACCGTTCCACATTCCGCTCATCAAGGGACAGTCCCGCCGCCAGTTTATGTCCGCCGAATTTTGTAAAAAGCGCCCGGCATCTGCACATCTGGGCGAACATATCGTAAGTCTCGATGGAACGGCCGGAACCCTTGACGCCGTCCTCCGCCCGCGTGAGCACGAAAGTCGGCCGGTAATACCGCTCCCGGATGCGCCCGGCGATGATCCCGGCGATGCTTTCGTGGCAATCCGGCAGATAGATGACCAGCACTTTATCTTCTTTCAGAGAGGTGCTCTCGATCATCTGCACCGCTTCCTCCACACCCCGCTCAGTCATCTCTTTCCGGCTGTCGTTCAATGCTTTTAAATCTTCCGCCAGCATGACCGCGTCCCGTCTTGTGCGGGCATTCAGAAGTTCCAGCGCCCGTTTGGCTGTGTCAAGGCGCCCGCTGGCATTGATGCAGGGCCCCAGGACAAATCCGATGTGGTAGGCGTTCAGCCGTTCCACATCAACACCCGTGCACTCGATCAGCGCCTTCAGCCCCTGATTGCGGGTGCGTTTGAGCATCTCCAGTCCCTGCTTTACGAAGATCCGGTTTTCACCGGCGAGATCCATCACGTCGCCCACGGTCGCAATGGCCACATTTTCCATCAGATAATCCACATCCTCCGGATCCCGCTGCATCACATTGTAGAGCGCTTCAATGAGCTTATACGCCACCGCCGCGCCGCACAGTCCCTTGAAGGGGTAGGCGCAGTCTGGCTGATGGGGATCGACCACCGCATCCGCCCGGGGCAGGATATATTCCTTCTCCCCGTTCATTTCCACATAAGGCACTTCATGATGGTCCGTCACAATGACTGTCAGGCCGTTTTTCTTCCCGTAGGCGATCTCCTCCGATGCGGCGATCCCGTTATCACAGGTAATGATCGTATCGATCCCGTCATCGATCGCACGGTCGATGAGATCAATATTCAGCCCGTATCCGTCTTTGATCCGGTCCGGGATGTCCGTATCCACGTCCGCCCCCAGTTCAGACAGCCCCTGCTGCAGGATGTAGGTGGCGTTTACCCCGTCAATATCATAGTCGCCGATCACCCGGATCGGCTTCTCCTCCCGGATCTTTTCAGAAAGGATCTCCACCGCCCGGTCCATATCCTTCATCAGCATCCCGTCGTAAAGATCGGCGATCGTGCCGTTCAGGTAGAGATCGATCGCCTCATCCCCCGTAACGTCCCGGTTGCGGATGAGCCGCGCAAGGATCGGGGAAATGTGATACTTCTCCGCGATCGCGTTGAAATCCGCTTTCTTCATCGTGATGAACCATCGTTCCATATATAAACGCCTCCTGCTTTTCTGCCGTCTCTTTCTTATTTACAAGGATAACAAACTCCCTGCTTTTTGAAAAGCCTTAGATTTTGTAGCAGTATTCTGTTATTATTTTGCAGAATACTGCAAGTTTTTTCTTCGGCAAAGCACTATAATGCAATCAAAAGGCAGCAGTCCTGACACAGGCTGTACGAATTCATTTTATACCGCGAAAGGAGAAATAATCATGATCCGCAAATTCATTTACGGAATCCCATTTAACACTGAAGCAGTCACAACAGAAATCCCGTGCTCTGACGGAGTCCCGGCATACGGAACGGTCAGTACATCCGGATCACCCGACAGCGGAGACGGATTTTCATTTACATATACCATGGATAAAGATGATATCGTCTACGGTCTGGGCGAAGCCAGCCGCGGCATCAACAAGCGGGGCTGGTGCTACACAAGCGACTGTACCGATGATCCGAACCACACGGAAGACAAACGCTCCCTCTACGGAGCACACAACTTCGTTATCATTTCCGGGAAAGAGACCTTCGGCCTTTTCTTCGACTATCCGGGGAAACTGACCTTTGACATCGGTTATACCCGCCAGGATACGATGCGCGTCTCCTGTGAAAATGCCGATCTGTCCCTGTATGTCATCGAAGGAGAGTCCGCCTACGACATCGTGAAGCAGTTCCGGAAGATCATCGGCCGCAGCTACATCCCGCCGAAATTCGCGTTCGGCTTCGGCCAGAGCCGCTGGGGCTATAAGACGAAAGAAGACTTCCGGGCCGTGGCTGAGAATTACCGGGAGAATCATCTTCCGCTTGATATGATCTATATGGATATCGACTATATGGAGGCATACAAGGATTTCACTCTTAACAAAGATTTTGACGATTTTCCAGCGTTTGTCCGGGAGCTGAAAGACCAGCATGTCCGCCTTGTCCCCATCATCGACGCCGGCGTAAAAGTTGAGGACGGATATGATGTGTACGAAGAAGGCGTGAAGAACCGCTACTTCTGCCAGCGTAAAGACGGCTCCGACTTCGTGGCGGCCGTATGGCCGGGAGACACTCACTTTCCGGATGTACTCAACCCGGAAGCCCGCAGATGGTTCGGCGACAAATACCGTTTCCTTATCGACCAGGGCATAGAGGGATTCTGGAATGACATGAACGAGCCTGCCATCTTCCATTCCGCTGAAGGGCTGGCTGAGGCGAAAGAAATGGCAGCAAAATTCGCCGGTTCCGGGGCGGCTAACTGGGACGGCAGCGAGACGGACGGCGCGGAAGACGTCGGCGTATGGCAGCTTGGTGACAAGCTGAAAAGACTTTCCAACAGCCCGGAGGATTATGCCCGGTTTTATCACAATGTAAACGGAAAGCGGATCCGCCACGACAAAGTCCACAACCTGTTCGGATTCAATATGACCCGCGCGGCAGGCGAGGCCTTTGACCGGATCGACCCGGATAAGCGGTTCCTCATGTTCTCCCGTTCGTCCTATATCGGCATGCACCGCTACGGCGGCATCTGGACCGGCGACAACATGGCCTGGTGGTCCCACATCCTGCTCTGTCTGAAGATGATGCCTTCCCTTAATATGTGCGGCTTCCTCTACACCGGCTGCGACCTGGGCGGCTTCGGGGCGGATACCACCCGCGACCTGCTGCTCCGCTTCCTGGCGCTCGGCATCTTCACGCCGCTCATGCGCAACCATGCGGCCCTCGGCACCCGCGAACAGGAATGCTATCAGTTCGAAGACACGGAAGATTTCCGGCACATGCTGGGCGTGCGCTACCGCCTGCTGCCCTACCTGTACAGCGAATATATGAAGGCCGCGCTGAATGACGACCTGTACTTCAAACCGCTGGCCTTCGTTTATCCGAAGGACGCCATGGCTATGCGCGTGGAAGACCAGCTCATGCTCGGCAACGAGATCATGATCGCACCGGTTTACGAACAGAATGCCCGTGGAAGATATGTATACCTGCCGGAAGAAATGAAGTTTGTCAAATTCCTGCCGGACGGATCCATTTCCGAAGAAATCCTGGACAAAGGGATCCATTACGTGGAGATCGCGCTCAATGAAGCCGCCCTCTTCATCCGCAGCGGAAAGTGCATCCCGGTGGCGGACGCCGCAGAATACGTGGATGGGATCGACATGGACAGCATCCGCATGATCGGATATGAAGGCGCCGGATATGTGCTCTACGATGACGACGGAGTGCACAAAGATTACGATAATGAGGCAAATTACAGAACGCTGAAGATGTAGCCGGCAAAAGCCGGCTCTTCAGCACGCATGAAGAGAGGTATTTACATGGACAACATCAAAAGAAGAGACCTGGAGATGCCCTACATCTCCGACGCCTCTGTAATGGAAGAACAAAAAGCGTGCCGCCGGATCCTGCAGGAACTGAATTTTGCAGACCGCTCGGACTTTGACAGGATCAGCCGGATCGTAAAGGAACTGCTCGGGAAATCCGAGAACGCGTTTATCAATCCGCCCTTCTACTGCGATTACGGCTCCCATATCGAAGTAGGAAAGAACTTCTTCGCCAACTATAACTGCACCATCATCGACGTGGCGAAAGTGACGATCGGCGACAACTGCCAGATGGCTCCCAACGTGGCCATCTACACAGCCGGTCATCCGCTCCATCCCGTATCCAGGAACTCCCTGTACGAATACGGGATCAGCGTGACCATCGGCGATAACGTCTGGATCGGCGGCAATACGGTCATCCTGCCCGGGGTGCACATCGGCAGCAACACCGTTATCGGCGCCGGCAGCGTGGTGACGAAAGACATCCCCGACTGGGTGGTCGCAGCCGGCAACCCGTGCAGAGTGATCAAAAAGATCACGGAAGACGATAAAAAATACTATTACAAAGACCGGGAATTCGATGACGAAGCATGGGAAAATATCATGAAGTTTACATCAGGCTTCTCAATACAGCCATAATCTGGCTATATTCAATGCCAGAGGCATATGCAAATTGCTTACGGTATTTGTTCCACATGTTTTGGAGTTCCACACTTTCTTCAATATTATGAAGAATGCTGGAAATTTCTGTGTTGTAGTTAGTATGTAAGCATCGTAAAAATCTCTTGGACGAGTGTTGAATACGCCGCGGCGCAAGATGGTTTCCACCTTTTCTGCCATAACAGTTTCAATGTTGTATGCCCACAACTCACATATAATTTTGCAAAATGACCTGTGCAGGTATATTCTTCTGCCGGGCGATATTACGGATTTTTGCTTTCAGACTCATTGCCTTACTCACAGAAGCACCTCCAAATACTGACGCAGGACATTAGACACTCGCATCTTTTTTGCATAAAGGTATAATTTGTTCAAATCTTTTTGAGGATCAGCCGCATACAGTTTCAATGCGGCAAGAAAAGTTTCTGTTCCTAATTTGTTACGGCTGCGAATCACATCACAGACCGTACGTTCAAGATCATATGCAGGAACCTTATTTCCAGCAGGAGTTCTCAGCGTTGTTTTACCAAGTTCAAACAATTCGGGCTTGATGTAATATACTTTGCATTCTGCTTTAATTGCCGCAGAAGGGATACAGCCGGAAGGTGCAGTAACCGTATGTTCAAATGGTATGCGATCAGAAATGCCATGAAGGTAAAGAGCCGTTTCATGAGAAAATATTATTCTTTCAGAACGATTACTGATCGCCAGTAATTCGTCCTGCATATCATCCGGAAGAATGTACTGACCTTTTACAATACGATGGATTTTATCTTGTTTGCATAACTTATAAAGCATCGCTTTAGAAATACCATATTGTGCTGCTATTTTCGTTTCAATAATCCCGCCATGCGATTTTGCAATAGCGACAAGTTCAGACATATAATCCATACGCTCACCTCAGCCATAATATCTAATAATATTATGGCTGAAATCACGATGTAAGTCAACGCTTTCAGCCAATCATTCAAAAAATATTTATTATTAAATTATGATCAAAGTCAATTTCAAACCATTCCCATACATTTCAATATATACAGCCACCCGGTCATGGTAAACGCACTGAACAGTGTCGTCAGCATGACCACGCTGGATGTGAGCACACCCTCATGCCCCATATTCCGGGCCATGACATAGCAGCTCACAGTAGTGGCGGAGCTTAACATGACAAGGATCGCCACCAGTTCTTCCCGCCGGAAGCCGAGACCTACGGCCAGGGGCAGGAACAGGGCGGCAAAGAGCAATAATTTCATAATCGAAGCGGTCACGGCCGGCTTTGCTTTTCCGAATGCTTTCTTAAGGTCGAAGCTTGCGCCCATGGCCATCAGCCCCAGCGGCGTTGCCGTGGCGCCCACATCGGAGACGGTTTTCTCCAGGATACCGGACAGAGGGATCCGAAGCGCCGACCAGAGAAGGCCGACGACAATGCCGATGATGATCGGGTTGGTGACGATGCCTTTCAGCGTCTTCGCCCAGACTTCTTTATCCAGCTTCTTCCGCTCCGGCTGGAAAAAGGAGAGCACGACCACCGCCATGATGTTGTAGAGCGGCACGCTGCCGATGATCATGAGCGGCGCCATGCCCGCATCTCCGTATATATTCTGAATGAAGGCGATCCCGAGGAGCGCAGCGCTGCTCCGGTAGGACGCCTGGATGAATTCGCCCTGGATGCTCTTATCCTTCCACAAAAAAGAAACTGCCGCGGCGAGCGCGATACAGATGAGCGTCGCCGCGAAGCAGAACAGTACGAACTTCAGATTCCAGACCCCTGCGAAGTCCACGTTGGAGAGATCCTCGAAGAGGAGGACCGGCAGAGGCACGAGGAATACGAATTTATTCATTTTCGACGCAAATACGTCGTCGATCAGTCCCAGTTTCTTAAGTATGAACCCCAGCACCATGAGTAAGAAGATCGGCACAGTTGCATTCAGGCTGAAGATCAGATTTTCCATTTTTCGTTATTCTCCCACGATACATACCCGGATCAGGTTGGTCCGTCCGGGGATTCCCAGCGGGATGCCGCCGGCGAATACGATCTCATCCCCGTCGTCCACCAGTCCGTGGCTTTTGGCCGCCTCGATCGCGCGCAGGCAGAGGATCTCGGAACTGTACTCTTCCTTGACAGACAGGGGATAGATGCCCCACGACATGTTGAGCTGCCTGCAAACTTTCTTCGAACTTGAACACCCTCCGATCATACAGCCCGGGCGGTACTTGGAGATCATCCTCGCCGTACAGCCGGTCTTGCTGGCCGCCAGGATCGCCCTCGCCTTCAGGTCAATGGCCGTCATACAGGTGGCGTGGGAAATGGCGTTGGTCACATCCGGATCTTCCGCGCGCTCCGATTTCCGGAATATTGCATTATAGTCGATATCATGTTCCATGCTGACCGCGATCTTCACCATCATCTTCAGCGCTTCCACCGGATATTTGCCGGCAGCCGTCTCGCCGGAGAGCATGATCGCACTCGTCCCCTGATGGATGGCATTTGCAACGTCGGTCGCCTCCGCACGGGTCGGCCTCGGATGCACCATCATGGAATCCAGCATCTGGGTGGCCGTGATCACGACCTTGCCCGCCTGGTAAACCTTCTGGATGATCCGCTGCTGGATGATCGGAACCTGCTCCAGCGGGATCTCCACGCCCATGTCGCCTCTGGCAACCATGATGCCGTCCGCTTCCTCAATGATCTCGTCGATATTGTCCACGCCCTGCTGGTTCTCGATCTTTGCAATGATATTGATCAGCTTCCCGCCGTTATCGTCGAGCAGCTTTCTCATCTCCCGCACATCATCCGCCGTTCTGGTAAAGGAAGCCGCCACAAAGTCAAAGTCCTGTTCGATCCCGAACAGAAGGTCATCCCGGTCCTTGGCGCTGATAAACGGCATCTTCAGCTCTACGCCGGGCACGTTCACGCCTTTCCGGTTGGAGATATCTCCGCCGTTGTTGACCCGGCAGACGATGTCTTTCCCCTCGATTTTCTCCACGATCATGCCTACAAGGCCGTCATCGATCAGGATGGAATCCCCGATCTTCACATCCCGGTACAGATCCTTGTAGGTAACGGTTACATAATCCTGGGTTCCTTCCACCTCGTCATTTTTGAGCGTGAATTCCTGATCTTCCACAAGGGTGATCTTCCCGTCTTTAAAACAGCCGATCCGGATCTCCGGTCCCTTGGTGTCAAGTAGCGCCGCGATCGGACGGTCAAACTGCTCGCGCAGCGTCTTCAGGCGGTCCAGGCGTGCTTTCTGCTCCTCATGGGTTCCATGTGAAAAGTTAAAACGTGCCACATCCATCCCCTCGCGGATGAGCGCTTCCAATACTCCTTCTTTATCTGTCGAAGGTCCCAGCGTACAGATGATCTTTGTTTT
>CALWDN010000057.1 GCA_944376685.1 uncultured Mediterraneibacter sp.
GTACGCTGTGCGCATGTGCCGCCTTTGCAAATTTCCCGAAGTCAAGAACGACCAGCGCCGGGTTCGCGATGGACTCTCCGAACACGGCCTTCGTATTGTCACGGAACGCCGCATTCAGTTCTTCTTCTGAACACTCCGGGTCAACGAACGTCGCTTCAACCCCCATTTTGCGGATCGTGTGCGCATAGAGATTGTATGTACCTCCATACAGTGCGGATGCGCAAACAATATGATCCCCCGCCTGGGCGATATTCATGATCGCATAGAAATTCGCCGCCTGTCCGGAAGATGTCAGCATCGCAGCGACGCCGCCTTCCAGGTCACAGATCTTGGCCGCCACGGCGTCATTCGTCGGGTTCTGGAGCCGTGTATAGAAATAGCCGGACTCCTCAAGGTCAAAGAGTCTGCCCATCTGCTCGCTGCTCGTATAGCGGAATGTGGTGCTCTGATAGATCGGAAGCACCCTCGGCTCGCCGTTGCCCGGCTCATACCCGGACTGGATGCATTTTGTCTCAATTCTGTAATTGCTCATCTGCGTATCTCCTCCTGTCTGTCATCCGTACAGATTGTTTTCTACTCGTTCCAGTTGTGATATACATCCTGTACATCATCGTCCTCATCCAGAAGATCAAGCGTCTTCTGGATATTTTTAATGTCATCCTCGCTGGTCAGTTCCACATAGGTCTGCGGGATCATGGTCACTTCTGCCTGAGCCATCTCGATCCCGGCCTCTTCGAGCTTAAGGCGGACATCGCTGAACGCCTCCGGCGCCGTGAGGATCTCATAGCTTTCCTCATCCTCATTAAAATCATCCGCTCCTGCGTCAAGGGCGAGCATCATCAGCTCATCCGCATCCATGGAACAGTCTTCTTTCGCCACAAAGATCTGTCCCTTTTCATCGAACATAAATGACACGCAGCCCGGCGTACCCACGTTCCCGCTTCCTTTTGTAAAAGCGTTCCGCACATTGGACGCCGTCCTGTTCTTGTTGTCCGTCAGCGTCCTGACAATGATCGCCGTCCCGCCAGGGCCGTATCCCTCGTATGTAATATGTTCATAATTGTCAGCCGCCCCTTCTCCGGCAGCTTTTTTGATGTTCCTCTCTATCGTGTCGTTCGGCATGTTATTTGCTTTCGCCTTCGCGATCACATCACGCAGACGGCTGTTGTTTGCCGGATCAGCGCCGCCGCCTTCCTTGACGGCTACCGCAAGCTCACGGCCGATCTTGGTAAAGATCTTGCCTTTAGCCGCGTCATTTTTCTCCTTTTTATGCTTGATATTCGCGAATTTTGAATGTCCTGACATTTATAAAATCTCCTCTTTTCTGTATTTCTTCTGTCAATATGCACATTTTGCCTTACAATTTTATCACTCTTTTACCGTTCTGTAAAGAAGTCAGTATGTAGCAAGTTCCAGACTGACTCTGATCGCCCGGTCTACTTTCTGCATCGTAGGACCGTCGATGTGGCACACATACTCCTTCAGCCGCTGTTTGTCGATCGTCCGGATCTGTTCAAGCAGGATCACTGAATTTCTGACGATCTTATAATCTTTCGTACTGATCTCTATATGGGTCGGCAGCTTTGCCTTGTTCATCTTCGATGTGATCGCCGCACAGATGATCGTCGGGCTGTGCCTGTTCCCCACATTATTCTGTATAACGAGCACCGGGCGTATCCCGCCCTGTTCCGAACCGACCACCGGGCTCAGATCCGCATAATAGATATCTCCACGTCTGATCATCAATCCTGTCACACTCCGATTTATTTACTGAATGCATATCTGCATACTTCAGTATTTCCATGTTCATCGGAAGTATTCAAAAATTTCTCCGCCCCGTTCATAAACCCGCGGTATCCGCTTCCCAAGGCAGCAGACAAA
Organism: uncultured Mediterraneibacter sp.; assembly: GCA_944376685.1. Classification (GTDB taxonomy): domain Bacteria; phylum Bacillota; class Clostridia; order Lachnospirales; family Lachnospiraceae; genus Mediterraneibacter. The sequence goes on from CALWDN010000057.1 coordinate 1,882, forward strand.
TTCATAGTTAAACCGCCCGCTGAGGCGCGCCAGGTCATCTACGGTGATCTCCCCGCCGCCGTCTTTCCCGACAAGCACCACGCGGTCCATGAATTTTGCATCCGGGATCTCCGTGACATCCACCATGAACTGATCCATGCATACGCGTCCGAGTATTCTGGCTTTTTTCCCCCTGATAAGCACATATCCTTTATTGGACAACGAGCGGGGATATCCGTCCCCATATCCCACAGGGACCGTAGCCACGCGCATGGGCCGGTCCGCAACAAAGGTCCCGCCGTAGCTTATGGCTGTCCCCGGCTCCACGTCTTTCACAAAGCTTACATGGCTCTCCAGCGTGAGCGCAGGCTTCAGGTCAACCGCCCCGGCATCCACTTCATCCGACGGATACATGCCGTACATCGAGATCCCGGCCCTTGCAAGATCATGCTTCATGTCTGGAAAATCAATGATCCCGGCGCTGTTGTCGCAGTCAAAGTATCTGATCCGCACGCCCCTGTCTTCCGTTTTCCCCTTCATCCACATGAACCGCTCATGCTGCATTTTCGTATAGGTTTTATCCCGCTCATCGGCTCTGGCGAAATGCGTAAACATTCCTTCAACATCGATATTTGGCAGTCTGCTGATCCGTTCGACGGCGTCCGCGCTTTCTTCGTTTACAGGAAAGCCGATCCGGCCCATCCCGGTATCGATCTTGATGTGGATAAACGCCTGTTTTCCCTGGCGGACCGCCTCTTCTGATATGAGCTGTGCCATTTCTTCCATATATACTGCCGGGCGGACGTCATAATGTATCATCTCCCTGTACTGGTCCGGGAAAACACAGCCAAGGACCAGGATCGGCTTTTTTATCCCGTGTTCCCGCAGTTCCACCGCCTCTTCCAGGCACGCAACAGCATATCCCCACACGTATGGGCATGACTCAAACATCTCCGCCACCGGAACGGCGCCGTGTCCGTATCCGTCTGCCTTGACTACAGCGATCAGCCTGGCGTTCCCGCCGATCCGGTTTTTCATCTGTTCCATATTATATGCGACAGCGTCAAGATCGATCCTGGCGCATACGCGGTTGTGTTCTTTCATCCTGTCTGTTTCTCCTCCGCTTTTTTGATCACTTTTTCAATCCCGGCGATCAGGCCGCGCGCCTGCACGCTGTAGCTTCCCTTTTCTGCACGGGCTTCATCTCCGCCGCATGCATGCAGGAATACGCCCAGGACCGCGCTGTCGTAAGGGCTCATGCCCTGGGCGGCAAGTCCGGCGATCACTCCTGCGAGCACATCGCCCGCCCCTCCTTTGGCCATGGAGCTGTTTCCTGCCAGATTAAGGAACGGATGCCGCCCCTTTTCAAGAACGGCGGTGCGGCTGTCCTTCAGGACGCACACTGCCGGGAATCCATCGGTAAATCTGCGCAGGATGTCGATGCGGCTGTCTTTAAGGGTGCCGATGCCATACCCGCTCAGGCGCGACATTTCTTTCATATGCGGAGTCAGGATGACAGGCATTTCAGCCTTTCTGAGCAATTCCATCCGCCCGCTCAGTATATTCAGCCCATCCGCATCTATAACGCACGTTTTTCCGGCATGGCGCATGACATGTTCCAGGATCTTCACCGCGGTTTCCGACTGTCCGAGCCCGCACCCGATGCATACGACATCCGACTGGAACAGAAGATTGTCAAGCCTTTCAGCCTCGTAATCCTCATAGGCAGAAACGATCGCTTCGGGAAGGAGCTCCTGCAGGACGGCCCGGTTCGATCCATGTGTGTAGATCTGCACGAGCCCTGCACCGACGCCGTACGCCGCCCTTGCGGACAGATATGCTGCCCCGGCCATTCCTTCTGATCCCGTGATCATGAGCACTCTCCCGAAATCCCCCTTATGGGAATCTGCATGCCTTTCCGGGAGCAGGCCAGGCAGGTCGCTCCTGTCATAGGTGAAGCACACGTCCGGGTCGCTGTCAAATATTTCTGTGCCGATCCCGATCGGGACAGGCACCGTCTCCCCGGCGTATTCCCTGCCGGGATATAATTCACATCCTGCCTTGGCGCAGGCCATGGATACCGTCAGGTCCGCCCGGAACGCAGTCCCGAGTATCTGGCCGGTGCGCGCGTTTACGCCCGAAGGGATATCCACTGCAACTTTCCCGCACTTCTGACGGTTCATCCATTCGATCACTTCATAATATCTCCCGCTGATCTCCCGGCTGAGGCCGACGCCGAACAGGGCGTCTATGATCACCGTATAACCCGGTTCCGGGATGTCCGTACCCACGCGTATCCCCAGTTTCTCATCAATCGACTTCTGGATTCGGCACTCTTCGCTCATGGACGCTTCATTTCCTGCGAAAAAAACGTCCGGCTCCACCCCTTCTTCAAGGAGCAGCCTTGCGATCGCAAATCCGTCGCCGCCGTTGTTGCCGCTTCCGCAGACGATGAGCGGCCTGGCCAGATCTGTATTTTTACTGTGCATTACAGCCACAGTCTGAAGCGCCGCCCGTTCCATCAATACCAGCGAGGGAATGCCTGTTTCCGTGATCGTATGGCTGTCGGCGCGTTTCATCTGGGCGCCGTCGGGAAGATACCTCATAGTTCCTGCCTTCTTTCTTTTTGCTTATCCGCAAGATACCCCGCAGCACGCTGCGGGGCCTTTCCTGCATTATTTACTTTTGTCCGTTCTCACGCTGGCTGATATTGTAGGACAGGCGCATAAGGCTGTCCGAGAGGTGAACGCTCTCAACGATCACATCCCTTGGAAGCGTGAGGTCTGTATGTGCAAAATTCCAGATCGCTTTTATCCCGTTCTTTACGAGTATGTCCGCGACCTCCACTGCCTTTGACTTCGGGATTGTCAGCGCAGCGATCTCAATGTCATTGTCGTGAAGGAAGTCCACCAGTTCATCCATCATCCGCACACGGATGCCCCGGATCGACATTCCCTCCAGGCGGGGATTCACGTCAAAGAGGCTCTTGAGCACAAATCCGCTCTTCTCAAAAGACGCATAGTTTGCCAGCGCCTGCCCGAGATTGCCCGCCCCGATTATGATAAAATTATGCGTTTTATCCAGCCCGAGGATCTTGCCGATCTCCATGTGCAGATATTTTACATTATATCCGTATCCCTGCTGTCCAAACCCTCCGAAATTGTTAAGATCCTGACGGATCTGAGATGCAGTCACATGCATCTTTTTGCTCAGGTCGTTAGAAGAGATCCGCTCGACTCCCGCATCGAGCAGCTCCCCCAGAAACCTGTAATACCTGGGCAGACGTGTTATGACTGCCCGGGATATCCTTCTGTGTTCCAAATTTACCACCATCCATATAATACTGTGTCCATTATATAGAATAGTTAATATTCTGTCAATTTCCAGTTTCCCGCACCGAGCCGCACAAAGGCACCGGTTTTTTCTTGTATTTTCCCGCGTTTCCGCTATAATGGATATCTGAGAGGAGAACGGAAATGATACTTGCATGCCACAATATTACCAAATCCTTCGGCGAGCGCGTCATCGTCCGCCAGGGGTCATTCCATATAGAAGAACGGGAAAAAGCCGCCCTTGTCGGCGTCAACGGCGCCGGCAAAACAACCATGCTGAAAATGATCATCGGTGAAGAGCCCGCTGACGGCGGCGAGGTCACTCTCGCAAAAGGGAAAACACTCGGATACCTTGCCCAGCACCAGAACCTGCTTCCGGGCGGTACGGTCTACGGAGAACTCCGCAGTGCCCGCGCCGATATTTTTGAGATGGAGCAGCGGATCCGTGCCATTGAGATCGAATTAAAATCACTATCCGGAGCAGAACTTGAAGCCCGTCTGGAAACATATAACCGCCTGCAGTCCGAATATGAGGCTAAAAACGGCTATGCCTGTGAGAGCGAGATCACAGGCGTACTGAAAGGGCTCGGATTCCAGGAGGAAGACTTTTCAAAGAAAACCGACACCCTGTCCGGCGGGCAGAAAACCAGGGTGGCGCTTGGCCGTCTGCTGCTGACCAGCCCGGACATCCTGCTGCTGGACGAACCGACAAACCACCTGGACCTGAATTCCATCGCCTGGCTCGAAAACTATCTGACCGGTTATCCGGGCGCTGTTTTCATCGTATCCCACGACCGGTACTTCTTAAACCGCGTCGTAACCAAAGTAGTGGAGATTGAAAACGGTGAAGTACGGATGTATCAGGGCAATTATAAAGACTATTCCGTCAAGAAACAGCAGATACGGGACGCCCGCCTCAAAGAATACTTCAATCAGCAAAGGGAGATCCGCCATCAGCAGGCTGTCATCGATAAGCTTAAATCTTTTAACCGCGAGAAATCCATCCGCCGTGCGGAAAGCCGCGAAAAAATGCTTGAAAAGATCAAACCCGTCGAAAAGCCGGCCGATGCAGCCCCTGAAATGCATTTCAAACTTGAGCCATCCTGCGTCAGCGGCAATGACGTCCTTACCGTAGAGCATCTCTCCAAACAGTATGACGGCCGGGCTCTGTTCCACGACGTCAGCTTTGAGATCCGGCGCGGAGAGCACGTCGCCATCATCGGCGACAACGGAACCGGGAAGACGACCCTGCTCAAGATCCTGAATCAGGCTGCCAGTGCAGACAGCGGATCGTTTACACTTGGGGCCAAAGTAAAGATCGGCTATTATGACCAGGAACACCATGTCCTCCATGACGACAAAACGATCTTCGATGAAATATCCGATGCGTATCCGTCCCTTGGCAACACCCGGATCCGGAATACGCTGGCAGCTTTCCAGTTTACCGGGGACGAAGTTTTCCAGGAGATCCGCTCATTGAGCGGCGGGGAAAAGGGACGCGTGTCTCTTGCGAAACTGATGTTGTCTGAGGCCAACTTCCTGATCCTTGACGAGCCGACAAACCATCTGGACATCGCTTCCAAAGAGATCCTGGAAGAAGCGCTTAACAACTACAGCGGAACGCTGCTCTATGTGTCCCACGACCGTTACTTTATCAACAGCACCGCCTCACGGATACTGGAGCTTACCAACCAGACCTTTGTAAATTATATCGGAAATTATGATTATTATCTCGAAAAGAAAGAAACTCTGACCAAAGCCTTCAGCACTGTCCCTTCACCGGCTTCTCCGGGGCAGCCGAAGCCCGCGGATGCCGGCCTTTCCATGGACAGCACAGGGACTGCCTCCGCATCAGGTTCGAAACTAAGCTGGCAGGAGCAGAAAGAACAGCAGGCAAAAGAACGCAAACGCAGGAATGAGCTGCGCAAAACGGAAGAAGAGATCGGCCGCCTTGAAGAGCGGAACGCTCAGATCGACCATGAAATGACGCTGGAAGAGGTATATTCCAATTCTGTCAGATGCCAGGAACTCGCTTCCGAACACGCAGAAAACCAGAAACGGCTGGAAGAACTCTATGAAATATGGGAAGATCTTGCGGAATGAGATATAACACGAAAAACCGGGACACTGGCTCTATTTTTTGCCAGCGTCCCGGTTTTTCAGCTTCCTGTGAACAGATTACCGCCTGCTGCCCATGCAGAAAACGGCTACCACGCCCGGGCCGGTATGGCTTCCGATAACCGTCCCGATGTTATTGATAAGGATATTATCGATCCCCATCTTCTCACGCACCAGTTTTGCCACATATTCCGCGTCTTCCAGGCAGTCGCCGTGTGTGATCATGACAATGTCATTGTCCCAGCCTTTTGCCTGTTCTACAGCCATATCAACGATCTTGTTCAGTGACTTTTTGCGGCCGCGCTCTTTTCCGATCACCTGGAGTTTTCCTTCATTGTCCATATGTATGATGGGCTTGATCTGAACAAGGGTGCCGAGCACTGCCGTAGTTTTGGAGATCCGGCCGCCCCTGTGCAGATGGTTCAGGTCGTCTACTGTGACATTGTGGCAGACATGGAGTTTGTTGTCCTCTGCCCACTGTGCCAGCTCGTCGATGCCCACGCCCTCTGCTTTTCTTTTCAGTGCATGGTGAAGCAGGAGCGCTTCGCCGAGGCAGGCGCAGAGCGTATCGATAACGATGACTTTTGAGCCCGGATACTTCTCCTCCAGCATCTGGCCGGCGATCCTCATACTGTTCAATGTGCCGCTTAACCCTGAGGAGAAGCCGAGATGCAGGACGTCTTTCCCTTCTTTTACATAAGGCTCCAGAAGAGCTGCCGCTTCTTCCGGGTTCACCTGTGAAGTGGTGGACATTTTGCCCTCGCGAAGCTTCGCAAAAAATTCTTTCGATGACAGCCCTTCCATATCTGTATATGTCTCGCCGTCGATCGTATATCTCAGCGGAACGACAGGCACATGCCGCTCTTCCAGCCACTCCTTTGGAACGTCAACGGTACTGTTTACAGTGATCACATAATCTCTCATTGTGGTATTCCTCCATGGTTTATTGCCGTCCCGGCAGATCCCGGCCGGCTGCTCACTTAATTACTATACCACTTTTCGTATCATTTATCAAAAAAATTTACATTTTTACAGATATGTCAGATATCTCCACCATCAGTTCAGTTTGACATTCAGATAATTCCGCCCGGAGAGGGTTTTGTTGAAGATCAGGAAGCACAGTACAAAGATGCATCCGGCGACGAATCCGTACAGGCCGAATACGGATGTCAGGACAAGAAGCATCAGACGCATGAATTTCAGTGCGTAGCCGAGTTCGAAGTTGGGCTGGGTGTAGTTTGCCACAGCCACGAAAGCCATGTACAGCATGACTTCCGAATTAAACCAGCCGGACTGTACGGAAAATTCACCCATTACGATGCCGGCGATCACACTGAGCGGCGTGCTGAGCATGGTCGGCGTGTTCATGGCTGCCAGGCGCAGGCCGTCGATGGAGAGTTCCAGGAGAAGGAACTGAAAGATCAGAGGGATGTTTACCGTATCCCTCACTTCAACAAACGCAAAGGCTTCGGGCAGCCACTGGGGATTCTGCATAAAGAGCAGGTATAACGGGGTAAAAAATACCGTGGCAACGGTAATAAGCGTCCGGGTCACTTTGAGGTAGATGCCGGTCAGCGTCGGGAAATAATAGTCGTTGGCCTCTTCGATCATATCCAGGATCGAGGTCGGCAGGATCATGGCGGACGGCGCATTGTCCACCAGGATCACCACCTTCCCTTCCAGCAGGCATGCCGCCGCTGTGTCCGGGCGCTCCGTATATTTGAATTTGGGGAACGGATTGAACCATTTTCTCTTAAAAAGGGCTTCCGCCAGGCTCTGCTGGTTCATGCGCAGGTCATCAAGATTAAGTTCGCCGATCCGCCGCCTCAGGTTGTCAAGCAGCTCCTGATCCACCCGGTCGCTCATATAGCAGATGGCAATATCGGTCCGGGAGGACTGCCCTGCCTCCGTCATCTCCATGATCAGGTGGGGATCCCGGATCCTTCGGCGCATGAGGGCTGTGTTAAATACGATCGTTTCCACAAAACCATCCCTGGATCCGCGGAGCGACTTGTCTTTCTCCGGTTCATCCACGCTCCGGGCCGGATAAGTCCTGCAGTCAATGATCACGCTCTCCTCGTAACCGTCTATGAAAAGCGCCGCCGCGCCCGAGAGCACATTGCGGAGGACCTGGTCAAAATCCGCGGCAAGGTCGACCTCCACATAAGGCACATGTTCCTGGATGAAGCTTTCGGCGTCGTCAGACATGTCCTGATCCGAAACAGAAAGGAAAGAGTCCATGATCTTCAGCATCGCTTCATCTTTTACGAATCCGTCGATATAGTAGAACACGGACGCTTTCCCGCCGATCTTCATGTCCCGCCGGATGATGTCAAAGCTCTCCTTTACAGGCAGGACTTCATTCATATATCTGATATTTTCCTCAAATGAGGCGCTCAGTCTTCTTTCATTCTTCTCAACCATAGACACTTATCTCCTTCCGACAGCTGCAGGATGCTTCTGCAGGACGTCCGTGCTCCGGACACGCTGCTGCCCGGCGGCTTTGCCTATGGTTATGTTGCCCGTATATTTATAAATTATTCGAGATAATCCCGGTCAAGATATCCTGCTTTGATCATTTTTTCGATCACCTGCGCCTGACGCTCCCGGGCAAGCTTCGGGCTTGCGACAGGATTATAATTGCTGGGAGCGTTCGGGATACCGGCCAGCAGCGTACATTCATTAAAATCCATTTCTGACGGCGATTTGCCGAAATATCCCATCGCAGCATCACCCACGCAGTAATATCCGTTTCCGTAAAATATAGAATTTACATAAAGTTCAAAAATCTTATCCTTGTCCAGCACGGACTCGATTTTAATTGCCATGAACATTTCCGCAACTTTGCGAACGATCTTCTTATCCTGAGTAAAGTACTGATTTTTCGCCAGCTGCTGGGTGATCGTGCTTCCGCCCTCCACATAGGATCCTGCGCGGATATCGTTGACCAGAGCTCTGGCAGTTGCGATCGGATCCAGACCCGGATGGGAATAGAACCGCTTATCCTCTACTGCCAGCACCGCATCAATGTAAGCCTGCGGCAGTTCTTCGATTGTTGTATAATTGTCGATCGACTCAATATCCGCTGCCATCTCTTCCACACTCTTCCTGTCCAGTGCATCCCGGTAGTCCGCGTACCCCTTTACACAGAGAATCCCGGTCAGGACAAGGATCATCAGGATAAGAAAAGAACACAGACGTTTTATCCATTTCATCGTATATGATTCTCCTTTCATATAACGAGTATAACGGATAAATCTGTGTTCTTCCCTTATATCTTCTTACGATTTTCTTAATTAACGTGACAATCCTGTAAGCCGGAGCCCGGTACACTCTATTTCGTCGTACTGCCGAACCCGCCGTTCCTTACTTCCGTGGCGTCATCATCCAGCGTGATCCCGTATTCCACAAAGATCCCCTGCATGAAGCCTTCTCCTGCTTTGATCTGAACTGTTTTATCTTCATTGCTGTCGTTTGTGATCTTGGAGAAAATGTGTCCCTCATTGTCTGAATAATAGTAATCGCTGTCAATGATCCCAACGGTATTATTGAGCTGCAGTCTGAATTTGAATCCCAGGCCGCTCCGCGGATAACATTTCAGCACCCATTCCGGCTCCATCCATACCCGGATGCCCGTAGGGATCTTAATGGTTTCCCCCGGTTTCAGCGTGATATCCGCCGGTGCGAAAAAGTCATACCCGGCGCTTCCAGCTGTCGCACGGCGCGGAAGCCGGATATTTTCATAGAGTTCACGTATTTCTTTTTCATCGGAAATACCCAGCGTGTCTCCCCATCCTGCAAGGAACTGTTCAAAACTTACTTTTTCAAACTTTGCGATCTTCTTCATGATCTGTCCTCCCTGAATATACCAGACTCATCCAGCACCCGGATGATCTCTTCGACCGTCGGTACGTCGACGACCAGAGCCATCCGCACATACCCTTCGCCATTAGATCCGAAGGCACTGCCGGGTGTTACGATCACGCCGGTCTTCTCCATCAATTTCATGCAGAAATCCGCTGATGAATCATACCCTTCCGGGATCTTTGCCCAGACGAACATGGATCCCCGGCTGTCCGGCACGTCCCAGCCGATCTTTCTCAAACCGCCGCAGAGTGCGCGGTTTCTCCTGCCATACTCCTGACGCTGTTCCTCGATAAAATCGTCCGGACCGGTCAAAGCTGCGATGGCTGCGTACTGCACCGGATAAAAGATGCCGTAGTCGATCTGGGACCGCAGCAGCCGGAACTTACTGATGATGTCCTCATTCCCGATCACAAATGAAATCCTTGCCCCGGTCAGGTTGTAGGACTTGGACAGAGAATAAAACTCCACGCCCACATCCTTTGCTCCTTTGTAGGACAGGAAGGAACGTCCCGGCTTGTCTCCGTATGTAATATCCGAGTAAGCATTGTCGTGCAGGATCACGATATCATGCTCTTTCGCAAAAGAGATCAGCTTCTCATAGAATTCATCCGGCGCGCACACGCAGACCGGATTGAGCGGATAAGAAACGATCATATATTTCGTTTTCTTCAGCGTTTCTTCCGGGATGCTGTCCAGATCCGGCAGATATCCGTTCTTCTCCTCGATCGTATAATAGCGGACGTCCGCTTTCGCCATGATGCCGCTCATCTCGAACATGGGATAGCCCGGGTTCGGGACCAGGATCACATCCCCCGGATCGCAGAAGATAAGTCCGATATGGGCCATCGCCTCCTGGGACCCGTATACAGACATCACCTCGTCCGTGCTGATATCTACGCCGAAACGCTTTTTGTAGCGGTACTGCACCGCTTCCAGAAGCTGCGGCAGGTCAGCCAGCGAATATTTATAATTCTCCGGGTCTGCACAGGCCTCCTGCATGGCCTTCATCACATGCGGCGCCGGCTGAAAGTCCGGCGTGCCTACAGACAGGTTATATACTTTACGTCCCTCTTTGATCAGCTCTTCTTTCTTATCATTCAGGGCTCCGAAGATGCCCTGCTTAAAATCATTGATCATACCTGAAAAATGACTGTTGTCCATTTCTGCATTTCCTCCTTTTTACAGCCAGCCTTAGTATTATACCACATCTTTTCGCAAAAATGGACAACAATCCTTTTTATCATATTCAATTTTGACAACAGAGAACAAATCTTCTCTAATGCTCTTTCATCCATCCCTCCAGATAGGAAATTCCTAATAAAGCTGCGATAATACCTATAAACAGTAACATTTGATTCACCTCTCTTTAATTTACTTTACTTTTATATTTCTCTTGTTTAATATAAATATATACTTACTATTCCATATAATATATAATTAACCAGTCTTTTAATATTAATAAAAAGACAATTTTATACAAAAAATATAAAAATACGGAAGTGAGGCGGATATCGGATATGGAAATACGTGGAATATCGCTGAAAAATAATCAGCTGGAAGAAGTTGCGGGCATTACACCGGAATATCCCTTTGTCATGCACCGCGCAGATATGCGGACTGTCCATATTCCCTGGCACTGGCATGAAGAGATTGAATTCGGATACATCTGTTCCGGCGCAGTCAGGGTAACAACAGTCAACAGTTCATACGTATTCAAGAAAGGGGAAGGATATTTCATTAATTCAAATATTCTCGCATGCATGGAGAATGGTGATAATTCTCCACAGAGCATTTACGAGACATATTTGTTTCATCCCGTTTTTCTGAGCGGCCACTTTAAGAGTATTTTTGAAACCAGATATGTACAACCGGTCATTCAGGACCACAGATTTGATATCATTGAACTGAAAGGACTGTCTTCTCCACAGAAAAATATACTTTCCATGCTCAAAAAAGCCTCATCCATCCAGGATGAGGCTGACTGCGAATTCAAAACACGAAATCTGTTTTCAGAAATATGGCTTGAACTGATCAGAGAAATACGGATCCTGGAAAAAGAAAACGTCCCGGTCAGATTAATGGAACAGGACCGTATCCAGACCATGCTGGCTTATATCCAGAATCATTATGATGAACATATCACCCTGTCTGACATCGCTGCTTCTGCTGCTGTAAGCGAGCGGGAATGCAGCAGATGCTTTAAGGCCGCGATCAACCGTACTCCCTTTGAATACCTAACAGATTACAGGATTGAAACTGCAGAGAAGCATCTGAAAAATACGGACGATCCCATTATTGATATTGCGCTCAGATGCGGTTTCTCCAATGGCGCATATTTCAGCAAAGTATTTAAAGAACAGCGCGGCGTTTCGCCGGGAACATTTCGCCGTGCAACACGGGATATCCCGGCACACCCATGAGATCATGCCGTCTATTTACTGTGTTCTGTGGACGGCGTCCCGTACAGGTCATATGGCGTTGCCTGATATACGTAATAATTCACCCAGTTTGTATACAGGTTGTTTGCATGGGATCTCC
>CALWDN010000058.1 GCA_944376685.1 uncultured Mediterraneibacter sp.
TCCCTAATATTGATGTGGTAAAAAGCGATACCAGCCATTCCAGCCATTACTGGAGCCTGATCGACTGCGGCGACGGGTGGTATCACTTTGATACGACGCCGAGATACGGCGGCGGCAATTTCTTCATGCTGACGGACGCCGAGCTGGAAGAATATTCCGTATCGCATGACAACAGCCATATCTTTGATCACAGCCTGTATCCGGCGACGCCGGAGACAGACTCCACGATCGAATAGGAGGGATGAAAGATGACGCTGGGAGTGATCGGCGGCCTTGGCCCGATGGCGACTGCCCGTTTTATGGAAATGGTGATCGGGATGACAGACGCCGGCAGGGATCAGGACCATATCGGGATGATCATTTACAACTGCCCGCGCATTCCGGACAGGACATCATATATACTGGGGCTGTCAGAAGACAACCCGCTGGGACCGATGACGCAGATCGGACAGTCGCTGGCAGAACAGGGGGCATCGCACATTGCAATCCCGTGCATTACCGCCCACTGTTTCTTTGACCAGCTGTCTGCAGCGATCCCGGTGCCCGTGATCAATGCGGTTGCGGAGACCGGCAGGGAACTTAAGGTGCACGGCGTATCAAGGGCCGGCATTATGGCGACGGACGGAACTGTACAGACCGGGCTTTTCCAGAAAGTGTTCAGTGAGATGGGCATCGACCCGGTGCTGCCGGATGAAAGGCATCAGCAGTATATCATGGATGTGATATATAAGAATATCAAACAGGGCCTGCCTGCTGATATGGATAAATTCCGGGAGGCATCGGACCATCTCCGGGCGAAGGGAGCCCAGGTCCTGATTCTTGGCTGTACGGAGCTTTCGCTGGTGAACGGGGACAGGAGTCCCGGGCCGGGGTACCTCGACGCCATGGCCGTCCTTGCGCGCAGCTCAGTGCTCGCGTGCGGAGGTAAGCTGAAAGAAACCTGTAAAAATCTGATCACAGAGTAGGAGAAAAAAATGCAGAGAAATATATTGGAATACCTGGAACAGACAGCGCCGCGCTTTCCGGACAAGACCGCGTTCGCCAATGAAAAATCAGGCATGACATTCCAGGAAGTGCTGGATGCTTCCAGGAACATCGGTACATGCCTCGCGCGGAAAGGATACGCCAAAGAGCCTGTCGTTATATATATGAAGAAGCATCCGCATATGATCACCGCTTTCTGGGGCGTTGTGTACAGCGGCTGTTTTTATGTGCCCATGGACGAAGAAATGCCGGAGTACAGGATCGGCCTGATCTTTGAGAACCTGCACCCGAGAGTGGTCATCTGCGACGATTTTACGGCGCCGAAGGTCAGGGAAATGGCAGAGTTTGACGGTGAGATCCTGATGTATGACGAGGCGGCGGCATATCCGTCTGACGACGGCGTCCTTGCCGGTATCAGGAGGAGATCCATCGACACGGATCCGGTCTATATTGTGTTTACATCCGGTTCAACAGGGATACCGAAAGGGGTTGTCGGATGCCACCGTGCCGTGATCGATTATGTGGAAAGCCTGACGGAAGTGCTCCATGTGACAGAGGATTCGGTTTTTGCCAACCAGACGCCGCTGTATTTCGACGCCTGCCTGAAAGAACTGTTTTCAACGCTGAAGTATGGCGCGACGACCTATCTTGTGCCAAAGCAGCTTTTCATGTTCCCGGTCAAACTGGTGGAATTCCTGAACGAATATAAGATCAATACCGTCTGCTGGGTGGTGTCCGCCCTGACGATGATCTCATCGATGAAAACATTTGACAAGGTGGTCCCGCAGTATCTCCATACGGTTGCGTTCGGAAGCGAGGTCTTTCCGATCAAACAGTTCAACCTCTGGAGGAAGACGCTGCCGGACGCCCGGTTCATTAATCTGTACGGACCTACGGAAGCTACCGGCATGAGCTGTTATTATGAGGTGGACCGTGAATTTGAAGATACGGAAGCGATCCCGATCGGCCGTCCGTTTAAGAATACGGAGATCATCCTCCTTGACAAAGACGACAAAGTCCCGCCCCAGGGCGAACCCGGGGAAATGTGCATCAGGGGTACGGCCCTGACGCTGGGTTACTATAATAACGATGAGAAGACGGACGAGGTGTTTGTCCAGAATCCGCTCAACAAAAGCTACCATGAACTGATCTACCGGACCGGCGACATCGGTAAGCTGAATGAGCGCGGAGAACTTGTATTTATCTCGCGCAAAGATTATCAGATCAAACACATGGGGCACAGGATCGAGCTTGGCGAGATCGAAGTCCATGTGAATATGATCGAGGGCATCCGCGGCGCATGCTGCATTTATGATAAAGAGACAGAAAAGATCATCCTGTTCTATGTCGGGGATACAGAGGTAAAAGACCTTGTGACGGCTCTGAAGAAGAAGCTGCCGCGCTATATGATCCCCAATAATGTATATGCGCTGGAACAGATGCCGCTGACAGCTAATGGAAAGACAGACAGAGTGAAACTGAAAGAAATCAACGATGAGAAGAAAAGGAGAAAATAGCTATGGAAGCATTAATGGAAATCCTTGAAAACCTGCATCCGGAAATCGACTTTAACACATGTGATACGCTGATCGACGACAACCTCATCGATTCGTTTGATATCGTTACGATCATTTCCGAGATCAATGAAGAGTATGATGTGGTCATCCCGGCAGAAGAGATCGTACCGGAGAATTTCAACTCCGCGAAGGCGCTGTATGCCCTGATCCAGAAGCTGGAAGATGAATAAGGAACGGGGCCATGCTTTTTACGGATTATAGTTTTATCGGATTTCTTGCGGTTGTATTTATCTTATATTATACACTGCCTAAGAAATGCCAGTGGCCGTTCCTGCTCGTGGCCAGCTATGTGTTTTATTTTATCGCCAGTCCCTCATATCTGATCTTTATCGCGGCGACGACCGTGTCCACGTATCTGGTCAGCCTGAAACTGGACAAACTTGAGACCATACAGAAAGAGTGGATCAGGGAGCACAAAGGGCAGATATCGCGGGAGGAAAAAAAGGAATATAAGGCGGGGATCAAAGCTAAAAAATGGAAATGGCTCCTTGTCTGCCTCTTTTTCAATCTCGGCATTCTGGCGGTTTTAAAATACACGAATTTCACGATCGCGAATATCAACGGCCTTCTGCAGGCGTTCCACAGCGACCGGCAGCTTTCGTTCCTGAACCTGGTGCTGCCCATGGGTATTTCATTTTACACATTCCAGACCATGGGCTATATCATTGATGTATACAGAGGGACCAGCACAGCGGAAAAGAATCCTTTCAAGCTGGCGCTTTTTGTGTCGTTTTTCCCGCAGCTCGTCCAGGGCCCGATCAGCCGGTTTAACGACCTGGCGAAATCCCTCTTCGAGGTGCATTATTTTGATCCGAAGGTTGTATCCTACGGACTGTACCGCATCCTGTGGGGCTATTTTAAGAAAGTCGTAGTCGCGGACAGGATCCTGACGGCTGTAAATGCCATCATCCAGAATCCCGATACATACCAGGGCGGATTCGTATTTGTCGGCATGATGTTCTATGCATTTGAGCTGTATGCAGACTTTACCGGGGGCATCGACATCACGATCGGTATCGCGCAGACCATGGGCATTACGGTGACGGAGAACTTCCGCAGGCCGTATTTTTCAAAAAATATCAAAGAATACTGGAACAGATGGCACATCACCATGGGTACATGGTTTACGGATTATATTTTCTATCCGATCTCTGTATGCAAGCCGATGCTGAAATTCTCCAAGTTCTCAAGGAACACTTTCGGAGAGAAGATCGGCAAGAGGGTGCCGGTTTACCTGTCTTCTTTTGTGGTATGGTTTACGACCGGTATCTGGCATGGCGCCAGCTGGAATTTTATCGTGTGGGGTCTTATGAACTTTGTCGTGATCATGATATCAGAGGAACTTGAGCCCCTGTACAGGAAGTTCCACGCCCGGTTTGATGTAAAGGGCAAAGCGTGGTACGGCGTGTTTGAGATCGTGCGTACGATCCTGCTCATGAGTGCGATCCGTATGTTTGACTGCTACAGGGACGTGCCTCTTACCTTTAAGATGTACGGCAATATGTTCACCCATTTTGACATCCGGGCGCTCAATGCCGAGGCGTTCCTTGGGCTGGGCTTAAGCGGTGCGGACTATCTGCTTCTGTTTATCTGCCTGCTCGTCATCCTTTCGGTGAGCATCCTGCAGGAGAGGCGCGGAAGCGTGAGGGATATGATCTTTGCTTCGGGCGCTGCATGGAAATATGTCGTGTTCGGAGTCCTGATGCTGATCGTCATCGTGTTCGGTGCATACGGCATCGGATATGACCAGAGCCAGTTTATTTATAATCAGTTTTAGAAAGGAGCAGGCATGAAGAACAAAATTGCAAAACGCGCTGCGGCGCTGGCGGTATTTATCATTGTAATGCTGATCGCCCTCTACCTGCTCCAGAAACTCATGATGCCCAAGTACATGTCGGATATTCCGGAAGGGGCCATGGTCGAGGAGTATTATCAGGAAACGACAGACCATGAAGTACTCTTCGTGGGGGACTGTGAGGTATATGAGAATTTTTCGCCGATCACGCTCTATGAGGATTACGGGATCACGAGCTATATCAGGGGTTCCGCCCAGCAGCTGACGTGGCAGTCATACTATCTGCTTGAAGATGCACTCCGTTACGAGACGCCGAAAGTCGTGGTGTTTAACGTGCTGGCAATGAAGTACAACGAACCGCAGAGTGAGGCGTATAACCGTATGAGTATAGATGGGATGAAGATGTCCTCTTCCAAGATCGGGGCGATCCAGGCTTCCATGACGGAAGAAGAGCATATGCTGGACTATATATTCCCGATCCTGCGGTATCATTCCAGATGGTCGGATCTGTCGGCTGAAGATGTGAAATACATGTTCCACAAGGACAAGGTCTCCCACAACGGATACTATATGCGGGTGGACGTCCGTCCGGTGGACGGATTCCCGGAGCCTGAAAAACTTTCAGACTACACGCTTGGCGACAAGGCTATGGAGTACCTGGACAAGATGAGGGAGCTCTGCGAGGAGAACGGCATCGAGCTGGTCCTTGTAAAGTCCCCGAGCCTGTATCCGTACTGGTATGATGAGTGGGACGAACAGATCACGGATTATGCGCAGGAATACGGACTGGATTATTTTAATTATGAAAAGCTTGCGCCGGAGATCGGCATCGATTATAATACCGATACATATGACGCGGGCCTTCATCTGAACCTGTCCGGGGCGGAGAAGCTGTCCAGATATTTCGGGGAATATCTGACGGAGAATTATGACCTTACGGATTACCGCGATGATCCGGAATATGCGGAGGTTTATGCGGAAAAGATCCGGTTTTATGATGAAATGAGGGAAGCTCAGTACAAAGAGCTCGAAGAATATGGAGAAATTATCAGTTTTTAATGTATTAAGGAGGAGACAATTATGAAAAGAAAAGCAATGGCAATGGCAGCAGCAATGATCATGGCGATGGCGCTCACTGCATGCGGCGGTTCCGGTGACGGAAGTTCTGCATCATCGGACGAGCCGGCGGCCGGAGGGGACGGCTACACATTTACAAGCGGGTCAACCGTGATCGCAATGAATGAAGATGCTTCCGCAGTCGTAGAGGAGCTCGGCGAGGCGGACGACTATTTTGAGTCTGAGAGCTGTGCTTTCGAGGGACTTGACAAAGTATACAGCTATCCGGGATTCCAGCTCAACACATACCCGGTTGATGACAAAGACTACGTCCTCTCAGTTGTATTTATGGACGATACGGTATCCACAGACGAAGGGATCAGCATCGGAAGCACAAAGGACGAGGTTACGGAAGCATACGGGGATCCGTCTTCCGAGTCTGCTACAGAACTTGTTTATGAAAAAGGAGACACAGAGCTGAAGATCGGCCTTGACGGCGACAGCGTGACTACCCTTGAGATCGCGGCCGTAACAGAGTAACAATTTTCTGGTTGACAAACAGTTTTTCCATGATATAATAGTCTAGGTATGAATAGGAGTAACAGCTATGTTAATTAACCTATCAGACGTTTTGTCAGACCAGCATAAGACAGTTGAGGAGACTGTACCGCTCACGATGGATGTGATCAGCCTCAGGTCCGGGGATCACCCGGTCACAGATAAAGATCTTGTCCATGTCCGGGTAGAGCATATCAAAGAGAAAGAACTGCTCATACAGGCTGATACAAAGCTGACAGTTCTGATCCCCTGCGACAGATGCCTGGACGATGTGAAACATGAGTTTGTCATCAACAGCACAAAACATGTGGACCTAGGTCTCTCCGACGCAGAACTGACAGAGGAGCTGGATGAATCAAACTTTATCAGCGGATATCATCTTGACGCAGACAAAATGATCTTCAGGGAGATTTTGTCGGGATGGCCGGAGAAAGTGCTCTGCCGCAAAGACTGTAAGGGACTTTGCCCGGTGTGCGGCCGGAACCTGAATGCGGGGCCCTGCGATTGTGAGGATCCGGGGCTTGATCCAAGAATGTCAGTTGTCCGTGACTTATTTAAGAATTTTAAGGAGGTGTAACCTATGTCAATCTGTCCAAAGAATAAATCTTCAAAAGCAAGAAGAGACAAGAGAAGAGCAAACTGGAAGATGAGCGCTCCGAACCTTGTAAAGTGCAGCAAGTGCGGCGCCCTTATGATGCCTCACCGTGTATGCAAGGCATGCGGCTCTTACAACAAGCGTGAGATCGTGTCTGTTGACTAATCAAAATGCACAGGTAAAAGGCGTAAAAACTTTGATTTTTACGTCTTTTTTTTGTTGATTTTTATAATGTTTTCCAGTAGAATGAGTTCAGTAGTGTTAGGAGGAGAGAAAATGTCTGAAATTACGAGAGTCGCCCTGGACGCCATGGGCGGGGACAATGCCCCTGTCGAGACAGTAAAGGGCGCAGTTCAGGCCGTACAGCAGAGGAAAGACATTCAGATTCTGCTGACAGGACGGGAGGACGTCATCAGAAATGAGCTGGCGAAATACACCTGGCCCAGCGATCAGATCCGCATCGTAAACGCGACGGAAGTGATCGAGACTGCAGAACCTCCGGTAAAGGCTATCCGAGGGAAAAAGGATTCATCCATCGTAGTCGCCATGAAGATGGTCAAAAACGGTGAGGCAGACGCATTTGTATCCGCCGGGAGCACCGGGGCGGTCCTGGTGGGCGGACAGGTGCTGGTCGGAAGGATCAAAGGGGTGGAGCGCCCGCCGCTTGCGCCGCTGTTCCCCACGTTGAAAGGCATGTCGCTGCTGATCGACTGCGGGGCCAATGTGGACGCACGGCCGTCCCATCTCGTCCAGTTTGCGAGGATGGGTTCCATTTATATGGAAAGCGTCATGGGCAAAAAGAATCCTACAGTCGGCATCGTCAATATCGGGGCGGAAGAAGAGAAGGGCAACGCACTTGTGAAAGAGACGTTCCCGCTTCTGAAAGCATGTAAGGACATCAATTTTATCGGAAGCGTGGAAGCCCGGGATATCCCTTACGGTATGGCTGACGTGGTCGTCTGCGAAGCTTTTGTCGGCAATGTGATCCTTAAGCTTTATGAGGGTGTGGGAGGAGCGCTGCTCAGGAAGATGAAGCAGGGGATGATGTCTGATCTGCGCAGCAAGATCGGAGGCCTTCTTGTGAAGCCGGCTCTGAAGAATGTAATGAAGGATTTCGATGCCAGCGAGTACGGCGGGGCACCGATGCTCGGCCTGAACGGCCTGGTTGTCAAGACGCACGGAAGTTCTGACGCGAAAGAAGTCTGTAATTCGATCTTCCAGTGCGTGACATTTAAAGAGCAGCAGATCAATGAAAAGATCAGAGCAGCGATCCGTGAAGATAAGGATGAAGTCAAGGAAAAAGAATCAAAGGAATGAAAAAGGAGGATATGGATATGGAATTTGAAAAACTTCAGGACATTATCGTAGACGTGCTTAACGTTCAGAAAGAGGAGGTTAAACCGGAGACAACATTCGTTGACGACCTGGGAGCCGACTCACTTGATATTTTCCAGATCATTATGGGGATCGAGGAAGAGTTCGACATCGAGATCGACAACGATGAAGCAGAGAAGATCGTAACGGTCCAGGATGCAGTAGATCAGATCAAACAGGCAGTAGATAATAAGTAATAGAGTGAAAAAGCCCCTGCGGGCTTTTTCATTTTAATGTGAGAATTAGTGAAATACGGTAAAGAAAGTGCAGTATTATGAAAGAAAACAGACTTAAAGAACTGGAAAGCGCGATTGGCTATACATTCCGGGATGCCGGACTCCTCAGGCAGGCATTGATGCACAGTTCCTATACGAATGAAAAACATCTCCCGAAGCACAGGTGCAATGAAAGACTTGAATTTCTCGGCGATGCGGTGCTGGAACTGATCTCAAGCGAATATCTTTTCCGGAATTCTCCGGACACGCCGGAAGGAGAACTGACCAGGACGAGGGCCAGCATGGTGTGCGAGCCGTCACTTGCCATCTGTGCCAGGGACATCGGACTTGGGGAATATCTCCTGCTCGGAAAAGGCGAGGACGCAACCGGGGGGCGCAGCCGGGACTCTGTCACGTCAGACGCTCTGGAAGCCCTGATCGGCGCGATATACCTGGATGGTGGTTTTACTAGTGCAAAAGAGTTCATACACCGGGCAGTCCTGACGGACCTTGAGGATAAAAAACTCTTTTATGATAGTAAAACAATCCTTCAGGAGATGGTCCAGGGGGCAAAGGCAGGAAGGATCACCTACCGCCTGACAGGAGAAGACGGCCCGGACCATGAGAAATCCTTCCATGTTGAAGTACTGATCGGGGAGCGTGTGTACGGAGAAGGGACCGGAAGGAGCAAAAAAGCCGCGGAGCAGCAGGCGGCATATCACGGGATACTACAGCTGCGCAAAAAAGAGAAAAAGTAGGGAATATATGTACTTAAAAAGTATAGAGGTGCAGGGATTCAAATCCTTTGCAAACAAGATCAAATTCGATTTTCATAACGGGATCACCGGGATCGTCGGGCCAAACGGAAGCGGGAAGAGCAATGTGGCTGACGCGGTGCGGTGGGTGCTTGGTGAACAGCGCGTGAAACAGCTGCGCGGCGGCAGCATGCAGGATGTCATCTTCTCGGGGACAGAGAACCGCAGGCCGCTGAGTTATGCGTCGGTAGCCATCACGCTTGACAATTCGGACCATAAACTGCCGGTGGATTTTGCTGAAGTGACGGTCACCCGGAAGCTCTACCGTTCCGGCGAGAGCGAGTACCTCATCAATGGAACCGCCTGCCGTCTGAAAGACATCAACGAGATGTTCTATGATACGGGCATCGGGAAAGAAGGGTATTCGATCATAGGGCAGGGCCAGATCGACAAGATCCTGAGCGGCAAACCGGAAGAGCGGCGGGAGCTTTTTGACGAGGCCGCAGGCATCGTAAAGTTTAAGAGGCGGAAGAACCTTTCTGTGCGCAAGCTTGAAGAGGAGCGGATGAACCTGACCCGCGTCAACGACATCCTGCAGGAGCTTGAAAAACAGCTTGGCCCGCTGGAAAAGCAGGCGGAGACAGCCAGAGAATATCTGAAGAAAAAAGAAGAGCTCAAAGCGTATGACATTAATATGTTCCTTCTTGAAGAGGAACGCCTGCGTGAGCGCATCCGGGATCTGGAAGAAAAGCATCAGGCGGCAGAAGCCGAGATGAATGAATCCAACAGCCGATATGAAGAGATGAAAGCGGAGTACGAGGCCATCGAGGAGGAAGTCGAAGAGATCGATCTTGCGATCGAAACGGCGAAGAACCAGCTCAATGAGACGAATCTCCTCAAGCAGCAGCTGGAAGGCCAGATCAATGTCTTAAAAGAGCAGATCAATACGGCCAGGATGAACGATGAGCATTACGGAAGCCGCGCCAGTGCGATACGCTCGGAAATAGAGATCCGGGAAGAGCAGCGCAGATCTTTTGACAGGGATAAGGAAGAGATCCGGGACAGGCTGAAAGAAGCGTCTGAAAAGGATACAGAGGCAAGGGAAGCGCTTATCGACGTGCAGACGAGGATTGCGGAGCATACGGCCCTGATCGGGGAGAAGAAACAGGAGATCATGGATCTTCTGGGCAGCCGCGCGTCCACGAAAGCAAAGATCCAGCACTATGATACGACGAGAGGGCAGATCGCCTCACGGCAGGAAGAACTGGCGGAGAATATCCGGGAGGTCGACAATGAGGCCGGACGCCTCATGCTCCGCCTTGATGAATATGAAGCCGAGCTGAAGAAAGTCCGGGATACGATAGACCAGTACAACAGGCAGATCACAGATAACGAGCAGAAGATCGAGGAACTGCAGAAAGAGCTGGACAAAAAGCAGGAAAAACTCCGGATCGGCCAGACCGCCTACCACCGGGAGTCTTCCAGGCTGGAATCCCTGAAAAACATTACCGAGCGCTATGACGGGTACGGGAACAGCATCCGCAGGGTCATGGCAAACAGAGACCGTGAAAAAGGCCTGATCGGCGTTGTGGCAGACATCATCAAAACGGATAAAGAATATGAAATCGCTGTGGAGACAGCCCTCGGCGGCAGCATCCAGAATATTGTCACAGATAATGAGGATACAGCGAAGCGGATGATCGCATTCCTCAAGCAGAATAAATACGGGCGCGCGACATTCCTGCCCCTCACCGGCATGCACGGGAGCGGGGGGCTCCGTTCGCCGGAGGCGCTCAGAGAACCCGGCGTGATCGGCCTTGCCAACACGCTGGTCCACGTCGAAAAGCGTTTTGAAGAGCTTGCCGCCCAGCTTCTCGGCAGGACGGTCGTAGTCCGGAACATTGACGACGGCATCGCGATCGCCAGGAAATACCGCCAGTCACTGAGGATCGTCACGCTGGAGGGAGAACTGATCAATCCGGGCGGATCCATGACCGGCGGGGCGTTTAAGAATTCAAGCAACCTTCTGAGCAGACGCCGGGAGATCGAGGAGTTTGAAAAGACCGTCGCCCTCCTTAAAAAGGACATGGACGCGCTGGAGCAGGAAGTCGCCGGCATTAAGAACACCCGGGCCGCCTGCTATGCCGCGACAGATGAGGTGCAGAAACAGCTCAGGCAGGCTTCGGTACTTGAAAATACAGAGAAGATGAATGTGGAACAGACCCAGATCCGTCTCCGCGAAGCAAAAGAACGCCGCGAGCGGTTTGAGGCTGAACAGACGGAGCTCGGACGTGAGCTTCAGCGCATTGCGGATAATGAAGAGTCCATCCAGACGGAACTTGAGACGTCTGAAACGCTAGAACAGGAATTAAACAACTCCATTGCAGACCTTCAGCGCTCTCTGGACCAGGAAAAGGAAGAAGAGGGCGTCCAGCTGCATGAATCTGAGAACGTGCACCTTGCCCTCGCAGGACTTGAACAGCAGCATGCGTTTATCGAGGAAAATATTTCCCGTATAAATGAGGAAACCGCGAAGTTTGAATCTGAACTCAAAAAGCTGGATGAAAATAAGGACCAGGCTTCTGAGGAGATCAGGGGGAAAGAAAACGAGATCCGTGAGCTTAAGAAGACCATCGAAGATTCAGCGGAGCTGTTCCAGGAAATCGGCCGTGAGATCGAATCCCAGACGAAAAAGAGGGATGAGCTGAACCGCAGGCATAAAGATTTCCTTCAGATGAGGGAAGAACTGGCAAAACATATTTCTTCGCTTGACAAGGAATGCTTCAGGCTGAACAGCCAGAAAGAATCCTATGAGGCGGCTTCTGAGAAACAGATGAACTATATGTGGGAGGAATATGAACTCACATACAACCGGGCGATGGAGCTCAGGAACGTCAATCTGACAGATCTTGCCTACATGAAAAAACAGATCCAGGTCCTGAAGAACGAGATCCGCGGACTGGGTTCCGTAAATGTCAATGCAATCGAAGATTACAAAAATGTGTCGGAACGGTACGGCTTCCTGAAAATCCAGCATGACGACCTGGTAGAAGCGGAAGCAACGCTGATCCAGATCATTGATGAGCTGGACGCCGCCATGCGCAAACAGTTCAGCGAACAGTTTAAGAGGATATCCGAAGAGTTCAACGTTGTGTTCAGGGAGCTTTTCGGAGGCGGAAAAGGCACACTGGAGCTGATGGAGGATGAAGACATCCTGGAAGCAGGGATAAGGATCATCGCACAGCCGCCCGGCAAGAAACTGCAGAATATGATGCAGCTCTCCGGCGGCGAGAAAGCGCTGACGGCGATATCGCTCCTGTTTGCCATCCAGAATCTGAAGCCTTCACCGTTCTGCCTCCTCGACGAGATCGAGGCGGCGCTGGATGACAATAATGTGGGAAGATTTGCAGGGTATCTGCACAAGCTGACAAAGAACACGCAGTTTATCGTGATCACGCACCGGCGGGGAACCATGTCTTCGGCGGACAGGCTGTACGGCATCACCATGCAGGAAAAAGGGGTGTCGACGCTTGTTTCTGTTGATCTGCTGGAGAATGAACTGGATCAGTAGAGGAAAGGATGACAGGATATGGAAGAGAAAAAAGGGTTTTTTAAACGACTGGTGTCCGGCCTTACAAAGACAAGGGACAATATCGTATCCGGCATGGACAGTATTTTTCACGGATTTTCCAATATTGACGACGAGTTTTACGAGGAGCTTGAAGAGACGCTGATCATGGGCGACCTCGGCGTACGCGCCACGGAAAAGATCATTGAGGATCTGAAGGATAAAGTCAGGGAGCAGCATATCAAAGAGCCTGCAGACTGCAGACAGGTCCTGATCGACAGCATCCGGGAGCAGATGGATGTGGGGGAGGCGGCCTATGAATTTGAAGACCGGACTTCAGTGGTGTTTGTGATCGGCGTAAACGGCGTGGGCAAAACGACCACGGTCGGAAAGCTCGCCGGAAAGTTAAAAAGCCAGGGGAAACGGGTGGTCATTGCCGCGGCGGACACATTCCGCGCAGCAGCAGGCGAACAGCTCAGGGAATGGGCTGACCGGGCAGGCGTGGATATGATCGGCGGACAGGAGGGCGCGGATCCGGCAGCGGTCGTTTATGATGCGGCAGCTGCGGCAAGAGCAAGAAAAGCCGACATACTCCTGTGCGATACGGCAGGGCGGCTCCATAATAAAAAGAACCTGATGGAAGAATTGAAGAAGATCAACCGGGTGATTGACCGGGAGTATCCGGAAGCATACCGCGAGACCCTTGTCGTGCTGGATGCCACGACCGGCCAGAACGCCCTGGCCCAGGCGCGGGAGTTTAATGAGGCCGCCGACATCACCGGCG
>CALWDN010000059.1 GCA_944376685.1 uncultured Mediterraneibacter sp.
GTGGTCAGGCATCATCTGACCCGTCTTGTGAGAGAGAGCTACAGACTGTCGGAAGAACATTTCCAGCGTGGATATGACATTGTCGTGATAGTGAGAACAAGTGCGAAAGAAAAGAATTACCATGAGATTGAGAGCGCGCTGATCCACCTTGGAAAGCTTCATAAAATATATATATAAAGGAAGTGGCGCGGATGAAAAGGATCCTTTTATGGATGATCCGTTTTTACAGGAAATACCTGTCAGGGCTTAAGGGTTACAGCACGTGCAAATATTATCCGACGTGTTCCCAGTACGGGCTTGAGGCGATCGAGAAGTACGGCGCCTTAAAGGGCGGCGCCCTGGCCGTCTGGCGTATTCTGCGCTGCAATCCATTTTCAAAAGGCGGATATGATCCGGTACCTTAAGGAGGATAAAAAATGGAAGTTTATGGGCTTTTAGCCAGCGGAGGCATTTATGACTGGCCGGTCATAAAACAGATATCATGGCTGCTCGGCCAGGTTATGAATGGAATCTACAATGTACTGAGTGCGATCGGGATCGAGAACATCGGTGTGAGCATCATCATTTTCACGATCATTGTCTACACGATCCTTCTGCCTCTTACGATCAAACAGCAGAAGTTTTCAAAAATGCAGTCTGTTGTGAACCCTGAAGTTCAGAAGATCCAGAAGAAATATGCTGGAAAGAAAGACCAGGTGTCGCTGCAGAAACAGCAGGAAGAGATGAATGCGGTATATGAGAAATACGGAGTAAAGATGTCCTCCGGATGTCTTCCGTCCCTTTTACAGCTCGTCATCCTCTTCGGTCTGTACCCGGTAGTCCAGAATATACCGGAATATGTAACAAAGGTAAGAAATGTATATACGCCGCTTGTGGATCAGATCATGGCAGTGAAAGGCCATGCGGACATCCTGGCGGATGTGGCGGGAAATTCGGCAGGCCTCTATGATTTTACGACGTCAAACGGGATCACGGAAGCGCTGTACAGATTCCAGGAGAATTCATGGAGCGCCCTGATCGAGCAGATGCCGACGGTTGAGAATGCAGCCAGGGAAACGATCAGCGAGATCGGACGTCTTAATAATTTCCTCGGCATCGATATCGGAACGCATCCCTGGAACCTGCTGACAAACGCACTTGCGGCGGCTTCCATCGGAGGGATCATCCTTGCAGTCCTGATCCCGGTCCTTGCTGGCCTTACACAGTTCATCAGCGTGAAGCTCTCACAGATGAGCTCATCCGCATCCATGCAGGATTCGGACAACCCGATGATGAATTCCATGAAGACCATGACATATACCATGCCGCTGATCTCCGTGGTATTCGGCTTCACCCTTCCTGCCGGACTCGGCCTTTACTGGGTGGCCAGCGCCGCCGTCCGGTGTGTTCAGCAGCTGGGGGTTAATAAATACCTGAAGAGCAAGAGCATTGAGGATATGATCGAAGAGAACCGGAAGAAGATGCAGAAGAAGATTGAGAAAAAAGGAACTTCCGGAAAAGAGATCAACAGGATGGCTACCACGAGCACAAGAAATGTGGGAAGCCAGACAAATAATAAAAATAAAATCTCAACAGATCCGTCAAAGGAAGAGAAGATAAAGAAGGCACACGAGCTGGCTGAGAATGCAAAACCGGGAAGCCTGACAGCAAAGGCAAATCTTGTCAGCAGATATAACAAAGGGCAGAAGACAGAGGAAGGAAGTAAGTAAGATGAAAGGCAGTATCAGAGTATCAGCGAAGACACTTGACGACGCGATCACGGAAGCATTGATCCAGCTTGGCGTTACAAGCGACCGGCTTGAATATGAAGTGATCGAAAAAGGAAGCGCCGGTTTCCTTGGGATCGGCATGAAGCAGGCTGTCATCGAGGCCTGGAAAAAGGCGGACGAGCCTGAAGTCACAGTCGAGGATATCATAAAAGAAGAGTTCAGGGCGGAAAAGAAGCCTGCCGAGCCGAAGAAAAAAGACCGGAAGCCGGAAAAGAAAAAAGAAGAGCCGGCTGCAGAAGTAAAAGAAGAGCCGGTTCCGGAGCAGGAAGAAGCTGCTCCTGTGAAGAAGGAACAGGAACTGGCGAAGGTTGAGGACCAGACGATTGCGGCTGTAGACCAGTTCATCAATGATACGTTGAAAGCCATGAACATGGAAGTAAAAACGTCCACTTCCATTGATGAGGACGGGGCGCTGTGCGTTGATATGGAAGGAGATCATATGGGCATCCTGATCGGGAAGCGCGGACAGACACTTGACGCGCTCCAGTACCTTGCGAACCGTGTCGCAAACAAACATCAGGACGGCTATGTGAGAGTAAAGCTTGATACTGAGAATTACCGTGCCAGAAGAGAAGAGACACTGAAGCATCTCGCAAAGAATATTGCCCACAAGGTAAAGAGAAACAGAAGGCCTGTGTCCCTTGAGCCGATGAATCCTTATGAGAGAAGGATCATCCATTCAGCTCTTCAGTCCGATCCTTATGTGACGACGCACAGCGAGGGAGAAGAGCCTTACAGAAAAGTAGTCGTGACATTGAAAAAATAAGAACTGAACAGTGTTTTTAAGAGAAAGGGCGCCGGGCGTCCTTTTTCTGTACGGAGACAGAAATGGAAAAAGAAACGATCGCTGCGATATCAACAGGAATGACAAACTCGGGGATCGGCATCGTCCGGATCAGCGGTCCTGAGGCCCTCAGCGTCGCTGAGCGGGTTTATGAAGGCAGAGACAATATAAAAGATGCAGACAGCCATACGATCCATTACGGGCATATTACAGACGGCTGTGAGACGGTTGATGAAGTCCTTGTCATGGTCATGAGGGCTCCCCGTACGTTTACCGGGGAGGACACGGTGGAGATCAACTGCCACGGCGGCGTGTTCGTCCTGAAACGGGTCCTGGACACCGTCCTGAAAAACGGCGCCAGGGCGGCGGAACCAGGAGAGTTTACAAAAAGGGCGTTTTTAAACGGGAAAATGGATCTGTCACAGGCGGAAGCAGTTATAGACGTGATCAATTCAGAAAGTGAATATGCCCTTCAAAGTTCCATAAGCCAGCTTAAAGGCAGTGTGAAGAAAAAAATAAGTGATATAAGAAATAAAATAATATACAATACCGCTTTTATTGAGAGTGCTCTGGATGATCCTGAGCATTACAGTTTTGACGGATACGGAAATGAACTCTATAATGTTTCGAAAGAAATTATTTCAGAACTTTCAGACCTCATCCGCCTGTCAGAAAGCGGACGGGTCATGAAGGAAGGGATCAATACCGTCATCGTTGGAAAACCGAATGCCGGGAAATCATCACTTCTTAATGTTCTTTCCGGGTACGAGCGTGCTATCGTTACGGATATAGAAGGAACGACGCGGGATATCCTGGAAGAGCAGATCCGACTCGGGGATCTGAGCCTGAACGTGATCGACACCGCAGGCATCCGGAATACGGAAGACGCTGTGGAGAAGATCGGTGTGGAGCGCGCCCGGGCATATGCCGAAAAGGCGGACCTGGTCATCTATGTGGCGGACGCTTCCAGAGTGCTGGATGAGAATGATGATGAGATCCTGAAGCTGATCCGGGATAAAAAAACGGTGATCCTCCTGAACAAATCTGACCTGGAAACGGTGACGACCCCGGAGCAGATGAAAGAGAAGGCAGGAGATATACCGGTCATCCTGGCATCCGCCAAAGAAGAGCAGGGGATCAGGGAACTGGAAGATACCGTGAAGGATATGTTCCTGGAGGGAAACATTTCCTTCAACGATCAGGTATATATCACTAATGCAAGACAGAAAAACGCACTTCTAAGAGCTGCGGAAAGCATGAGAAAAGTAGTTGAAAGCATTGAGGCCGGCATGCCGGAGGATTTCTACTCCATCGACCTGATGGACGCATACGGGACCCTCGGAGGCATTACCGGCGAAACAGCAGGAGAAGATTTGATAAATGAAATATTCAGTAAATTCTGTATGGGAAAATAAAGATGAATATGATGTGGCGGTGATCGGAGCCGGGCACGCCGGATGCGAGGCCGCGCTTGCAGCAGCCCGCCTCGGGTTCAGGACGGTCATATTTACAGTCAGTGTGGACAGCATCGCACTGATGCCCTGTAATCCGAATATCGGAGGGAGCTCTAAGGGGCATCTGGTGCGGGAAGTCGACGCGCTGGGCGGAGAGATGGGAAAGGTCATCGACCGGACCTTTATCCAGTCCAAGATGCTGAACCGGTCAAAAGGCCCGGCGGTCCATTCGCTCCGCGCGCAGGCCGACAAGGCCGATTACAGCCGGGCTATGCGGCAGGTGCTGGAAGATCAGGAGGATCTGGACATCCGCCAGATGGAAGTGACGGACCTGCTGACGGAGGACGGGCAGATTACCGGCGTCCAGACCTATTCCGGCGCGACGTATCACTGCCGTGCCGTCATCCTCTGTACCGGGACTTATCTGAAGTCCAGGTGCATTTACGGCGATGTCAGCACCTTTACCGGGCCGAACGGGCTCCAGAGCGCCAATTACCTGACAGACAGCCTGAAATCCCTGGGCATAACGATGTACCGCTTCAAGACCGGGACGCCGGCCAGGATCGACAGGAATTCCATAGATTTCAGTAAAATGGAAGAGCAGAAGGGCGATGAGCGTGTTGTCCCGTTTTCATTTACCACGGATCCGGAGGACGTCCAGATCGACCAGGCATCCTGCTGGCTGACTTATACGAATGAAGAAACCCATGAGATCATCCGCCGGAATCTTGACCGTTCGCCGCTTTTCTCCGGCGCCATCGAGGGCACCGGCCCGCGTTACTGCCCGTCTATTGAAGACAAGGTTGTAAAATTCCCTGATAAAAGCCGTCATCAGGTTTTTATCGAGCCGGAGGGCATCCATACGACGGAAATGTATGTGGGCGGCATGTCCAGCTCTCTCCCGGAGGACGTCCAGTACGCCATGTACCGCAGCGTGCCCGGGCTTGAGAATGCGAAGATCGTGCGGAACGCCTATGCCATCGAGTATGACTGCATCGATGCACGGCAGCTGAAGCCTACACTTGAATTTAAAGAGATCGGCGGCCTCTTCAGCGCCGGCCAGTTTAACGGCAGTTCCGGCTATGAAGAGGCGGCGGCGCAGGGGCTGATCGCCGGGATCAATGCAGCC
Source organism: uncultured Mediterraneibacter sp. (assembly GCA_944376685.1). GTDB lineage: Bacteria > Bacillota > Clostridia > Lachnospirales > Lachnospiraceae > Mediterraneibacter. The sequence continues at coordinate 5,137 of CALWDN010000059.1, forward strand.
CGGAAGCTGCAGGGGAAAGAAGGCATCGTGATCGACCGCTCCCAGGGGTATATCGGCGTCCTGATCGATGACCTGGTCACAAAAGAGAGCCATGAGCCATACCGGATGATGACTTCCAGAGCGGAGTACAGGCTTCTGCTCAGACAGGATAATGCAGACCTGCGGCTTACGAAAATAGGTTATGAAGTTGGTTTAATAAATGAGAATCGTTATCAAAAACTATTAAATAAAGAGAAGCTGATCGTCAGGGAGATTGAGAGAGTCAACCATACGAATATCGGAACATCGGAAAATGTGCAGCAGCTTCTCGATTCCTGCGGCAGTACACGCCTGACATCGGGAACGACGCTCGCGGAACTTATAAGACGCCCGGAGCTGTCTTATGAGAAGCTTGGAGAAATCGATGCGGACCGTCCGGAACTCCCGTGGGATGTGGCCGAACAGGTAAATATCAACATCAAGTATGAAGGTTATATAAAGCGCCAGATGAAACAGGTAGAACAGTTTAAAAAGCTGGAAAACCGGAAAATCCCCGCGGATATCGATTACGGTCAGATACAGAGCCTGAGGATCGAGGCGAAACAGAAGCTTGCGCAGATCCGCCCTGCATCGATCGGACAGGCATCCCGCATATCAGGCGTATCGCCTGCAGATATTTCAGTCCTGCTCGTATATCTGAGTGCTGCAGGAAGATCATCTGACAGAGATTGCAAGGAGTAACACCTCATGGAAAAATACAGATTTGATGAAGGATTAAATTCACTCGGAATCACGCTTTCGGAGCGGCAGAGAGAACAGTTCGACAGGTATTATGAACTGCTTACAGAATGGAATAAGGTCATGAACCTGACAGGTATAACGGAATATGACGAAGTCTGCCTCAAACATTTTACAGACAGCCTGTCTGTTGTCCGGATTAAAGATATGGGTACTGTCCACTCACTGATCGATATCGGCACCGGGGCCGGATTTCCCGGGATACCGTTAAAGATCGCCTTTCCACACATCAGGACCGTGCTTCTTGACTCACTGAATAAAAGGCTTAAGTTTTTGAACCAGGTGATCGAGGAACTTGGACTGGAAGATATTGCCACAATCCACGGCCGGGCGGAAGATTATGCAAAGAAGAGTGAATACCGTGAAAAGTTTGACCTGTGTGTGTCCCGCGCTGTTGCGAACCTGTCCACACTGAGCGAGTACTGCATACCATTTGTAAAAATTGGCGGCAGCTTTGTGTCTTATAAGAGCGGCGATTCAGATGAAGAGATCAGACAGGCTGAAAACGCCGTAAATATATTGGGCGGGGAGATCATAAAAACAGACAAGTTCATGCTTCCCGGAAGCGATATGGGGAGAGCGCTGGTTGAGATAAGAAAGCAGAAAAATACGCCATCCAGATATCCGAGAAAAGCAGGCGTTCCTGCAAAAGAGCCGTTGTAACCGGTATTTGTATTTAATATGACGTATTCAGATGAAGACAGAAAGAGGAATTGGAGCGATCCAATTCCTCTTTTAATATTGATATTAATCTTCTTCTGTCAGCAGTATACGCACCTGTGCAATGAATTCATCTGCTTTTTCCACGTGCGGCAGGTCTTTTGTTTTGTTCATCCCTATGATCTCTATAGATGGGATCTGATTCTGATACTGTTCGGCGATCAGTGCATTCTCAGGATTTCCATTACCTGATATGATAAATATGCTGTTATTGATCTTCCCGAGGCAGAACAGTATATTTGCATTTGTATATCTTGATTTCTGGCACGCATACAGATATCTCGACCGTGTTTTATCCTTGTGTGACGCTTCAAAACAGGTCAAAATGTCTTTTTCCCTGATCCTGTTGACGTCATAGTAACAGTCAGCATAGAATTTCTGATGGATCGTGCGTTTATTAACCCGCATATTATAGATAAATGTCCCGATCACAGGTGTGTAGAGCAGATATTTTATAAGCGTGCTCCTCTTAGTCGGCGCTTTGGCCATGGTCACGAGATTCTGAGGATTGACCATGATGATCCGGTTGATGATCGTTTCGTCATTGGCGCATGCCATCAATATGAACGACGAAGAGGCGCCGGAAGCGATCACATCTGTCTTTTCGCCGATCACATTTTTAATAAAATCACTGATCAACTGCACATACAGGAAGTTTGTATATGTAAGGATAGGACGTTCTGAACATCCGCATCCGAGCAGATCGATAGAGTATACGGCATTCGTTTTTGCAAGTTCAGACTCTATATTGCTCCATTCATGCATAGAGGAACACGTATCAAAATTATGTACGAGCAGCACAGGACTTCCTGTTCCGCGTTTCCGGTAAGCAATCTTACCGAAACGCCAGTCATAGTATTTCGGGCTGGCTTCATCCAGACGATTGTCTGCAGTTGCAATATATGTAAACACCCTGTTGATCACATGCATTGTTCCGATCACAGTACCTGTAAAACACGCTAAAATTCCAAGATTTTTCTTCCAAGACAACACGATCACCTGCTTTCAATATATAATACAATTATTATACTACACAGGCTTCTTTTAGTAAAGGACGCGTATCGGTCTGTTACGCAGAAATATGATTTTTTAATCTAATGCCAACGTCGGCCACCGTGCTGCTTATCTCAATGTTTCACGTGAAACATTGAGATAATGTCTTGTAAAAATTAGACAATAAAATAAAATGTTTCACGTGAAACATTTCGTATCATCTTCTGCTAAAATATGATATAATAGACCATGCAGTGATATAATTGATGAATGGCTTAATATCAAACAGGAGGAAGATATGGGGAGAGTTATTGCAATCGCCAACCAGAAGGGCGGCGTAGGTAAGACTACAACAGCAATTAACCTTTCATCCTGTCTTGCAAGTTACGGAAAGAAAGTTCTTGCACTGGATATGGATCCGCAGGGGAATATGACAAGTGGTCTTGGGGTTAATAAAGATGAAGTTGAGAAGACGGTATATGATCTGATCATAGGGAATGCCGGTGTTGAAGAGTGCATTTACAGTGAGGCGCTGGAGAATCTGGACGTCCTTCCATCCAATATCGATCTTTCCGCTGCGGAGATAGAACTGATCGGTGTAGATAATAAAGAGTACATTCTGAAGAATGAAATTGACAAGATAAAAGATAATTATGATTTTATCGTAATCGACTGTCCGCCGGCACTGAGTATGCTTACAATTAATGCCATGACAACGGCAGATTCGATCATCGTTCCGATCCAGTGTGAATACTATGCCCTTGAGGGATTGAGCCAGCTGATCCATACGATCGAGCTTGTCCAGGAAAGGCTGAATCCCGACCTGGAGATAGAAGGCGTCGTATTTACGATGTATGATGCAAGAACGAATCTGTCTCTTCAGGTTGTTGAAAACGTCAAGGATAATCTGAATCAGAATATTTATAAGACGATCATTCCGAGAAATATAAGACTTGCTGAAGCGCCGAGTTATGGAATGCCGATCAATCTGTATGATCCAAAATCAACAGGGGCGGAAAGTTATATGATGCTCGCTGAAGAAGTTATTCATAAAGGAGAAGATTAATTATGGCGGCAAAGAGAAATGGATTAGGCAAAGGCCTTGACAGCCTTATTCCGAACAAGACATCGGGAAAGACAGAAAAACCTGCATCAGAAAAAACGAAGAAGGATTCATCCGCGGATAACAAAAGCGGAGAAGTTATGGTCAGGATCAATGAGGTTGAGCCAAACAGGGAGCAGCCGAGAAAGGATTTCGATGAAGACTCCCTTGTTGAGCTGGCTGATTCGATCAAACAGTTTGGAATCCTTCAGCCGCTTCTTGTCCAGAAGAAGAAAGATTACTATGAGATCATAGCAGGAGAGAGACGCTGGCGTGCTGCAAAGCTGGCCGGTGTAAAGGAAGTCCCCGTTATCATTAAAAACTATACAGACCAGGAAATCGTTGAAATATCGCTTATCGAGAATATCCAGAGGGAAAACCTGAATCCGATCGAGGAAGCGATGGCATATAAACGGCTTCTTGAGGAATTTGACCTGAAGCAGGACGAGGTCGCGGAACGGGTGTCTAAGAGCAGGACTGCCGTGACAAACTCGATGCGCCTTCTCAAGCTCAGCAGCCGGGTTCAGCAGATGATCGTAGACGATATGATCAGTACCGGACATGCGAGGGCGCTTCTCGCACTTGACGATGAAGAACAGCAGTATCAGATCGCTAATAAGATATTTGACGAGAAGCTGAGCGTCCGCGAGACAGAAAAACTTGTCAAGGCACTGAAAAGCCCGAAGAAAGAGGTAAAAAAACAGAAACAAGAACATATGTTTGTATATGATAGCCTGGAAGAACATATGAAGGATATAATCGGGACAAAAGTTAAAGTAAATCCCAAGTCGAATGGAAAGGGAAAAATAGAGATAGAATACTATTCAGAAGATGAACTTGAACGGATCTATGATCTGATCATGTCTATAAAGTCCTGACCGGGCACAAGTGTCAAAAAGGATAAGAGGAGAGGGAGTTATGATAGTTAAAAGGAGATGTAAAATGAATGAACGGAGTACTGGAACAACTGGGGATTGACCCTGTCTGGATCTTCGCGTTTCTGTTTATACTGCAGATCGTATTGATCGTACTGCTCATAATATTGAACAGCAGATACAGGCATCTGCAGAAAAGCTATAATGTATTTATGAAAGGAAGAAACGGAAAGAATCTGGAAAAAAGCATTTTAAAAAAGTTCAGGGAACTGGATGAAATATCAGAACTTGTGAGAGAAAACGAAGATAAAATAAAGAAAATCTCCGAAAATATGGAACGACATTATCAGAAAGCCGGCATCGTAAAATATGATGCATTTCATGAGATGGGCGGGAATCTTAGCTTTGTGCTCACAATGCTCGATAAAAATGATAATGGATGGATCTTCAACGCCATGCACAGCAGGGAAGGCTGCTACACTTATATTAAAGAAGTGGTAAAGGGAGAGGCGTATATCGAACTGTCCGGCGAGGAACAGGAGTGTCTGGAAAAAGCAATCTACCAGGAAGAATACGACATCAGCAGCCCGGACAGCCGGAAAGACGACAACGCAGGAACAGAATCAGAATGAGAGGATAAAAGCTATGTTAGACATTAAATTTTTGAGAAATAATCCGGATATCGTAAAACAGAATATAAAGAATAAGTTTCAGGATGAGAAACTTCCTCTTGTAGACGAAGTGATCGGCCTGGATCAGAGAAACCGTGAGATCAAGCAGGAGGTTGAGGCGCTCCGTGCAGAGAAAAATAAAGCTTCCAAACAGATCGGGGCCATGATGGCGCAGAAGAAATTCGAGGAAGCGGAAGCGCTGAAAAAGAAAGTGGCGGAGAGCGCCGGAAGGATCGATGAACTCTCTGAAGAGGAGAAAGAAGTAGAAGAAAAGATCCGTCATATCATGATGACGATCCCGAACATCATCGATCCGTCCGTTCCGATCGGCAGAGACGACAGTGAGAATGTGGAACTGGAGCGCTTTGGCGAGCCGGTTGTACCGGATTTTGAAATCCCGTATCACACAGAGATCATGGAGTCTTTTAACGGGATCGACCTGGACAGCGCGAGAAGAGTTGCCGGGAACGGATTCTATTACCTGATGGGGGATATTGCGAGACTTCACTCTGCGGTGATCTCCTATGCCCGCGATTTCATGATCAACAGAGGATTTACCTATTGTGTGCCGCCGTTCATGATCCGCAGCAATGTCGTGACAGGCGTCATGAGCTTCGCGGAAATGGACGCCATGATGTATAAGATCGAGGGTGAAGATCTCTATCTCATCGGGACGAGCGAGCATTCCATGATCGGTAAGTTCATCAACGCACAGCTTACAGAAGATGAACTTCCGCAGACGCTTACCAGCTATTCGCCGTGCTTCAGAAAAGAAAAAGGCGCGCACGGCATCGAGGAAAGAGGCGTGTACCGGATCCATCAGTTCGAGAAGCAGGAAATGGTCGTGGTCTGCAAACCGGAAGAGAGCATGCAGTGGTATGAGAAGCTGTGGAAGAACACGGTAGACCTGTTCCGTTCCATGGATATCCCGGTAAGGACGCTGGAGTGCTGTTCCGGCGACCTGGCAGACCTGAAAGTGAAGTCTGTGGATGTGGAGGCATGGTCCCCGCGTCAGCAGAAATATTTTGAAGTGGGAAGCTGCTCTAACCTGGGCGATGCGCAGGCAAGAAGACTTGGCATCCGCGTAAAAGGTGAGAACGGAAACTATTTCGCGCACACCCTGAACAATACGGTCGTGGCGCCGCCGAGAATGCTGATCGCATTCCTGGAGAATAACCTCCAGGCAGACGGCTCTGTGCGGATCCCGGAAGTACTGAGACCGTATATGGGCGGAAATGAGAAGATCGTCCCGAAGAAATAATCCGTTAGGATGATCCGGAACGCAGGATTTCGAGGTAAAAAGACAGCATGCATCAATATTTAAAGGCAATCGGATTTGATGATATCCGTACAAAAAATGACCTGAAAGCCGTGCTGAGAGACGTTCGCGAGAACTTCAACCATCAGACCATCGTCTCTTACCGGCAGGGCGAGGATTTCTGTGAGATCAGAAAAGAATACGGACAGTGTATGGGAATCTCGATGTGCGGGGAGCTGGATGAGAATGATGTGTTCGAACCGTCGTATTATTTTCCATACTTTCAGGGAAGCGGGGTCAGCACATATTCTGAGATCGCAGTGGAACGCAAGATCGAGAAAGAACAGTATGTAGGCATGTGCGAGGATTCCAGGATCGGCATAAGCCTGATCTTTACCGTGCAGAACGGTATCGAATACATGCGTGAGCGGCAGGCGGGATTCGTAAAGGATCTTACAACATCCGTGACCCTGTCCGGACTGTCGCTGTCCGGCATGATCCTTCTGCCCGTCATAAAAGATGAGCGGAAGATGGAAAGCGACCGGGAAGCTTCCGACAACCGGAAAATGCTGCTGAACGCGGCAAGGAGCGGAGACCAGACGGCCATCGAGACGCTGACACTGGATGATATTGATATGTATTCCCAGGTGTCGAGAAGGCTGGCCAATGAGGATGTATTTTCCATCGTGGACACATATTTCATGCCCTACGGCATCGAGTGCGACCTTTACTCCATCATGGGTGAGATCCTGGCAGTCAGACGGCGGAAGAACTCTCTCACCGGTACAGAACTGTACCAGATGAAGCTCAATGTAAACGAGATGGAATTTGACATATGTGTGCCGGTTGAATCTGTGATGGGCGAGCCGGAGATCGGACGCCGGTATAAGGGAACCGTCTGGCTGCAGGGATATATTAATTTCTGATAAAACAGTTGTGAAAACCGGCAAAACGTGGTATATTAATTGTTGTGCCGAAGGGCACAGCATAAATGTTTCCGTAGCTCAGCAGGATAGAGCGACCGCCTCCTAAGAAAGTGTTGAAACATACACCCCGGAGGAAAAGGAAAAAGGTAACAAGTAAAATTAAATATAGATTTTCTAAATGTCGCTATAGCTCAGCTGGATAGAGCGACCGCCTCCTAAGCGGTAGGTCGGAGGTTCAAATCCTCTTAGCGACGCCAAAAACTCCGCCGAAAACGTTGATTTTTCAAGGTTTTCGGCGTTTTCTTTTTCCCAAGAAAAATCGAACACATAACAAACAGCGATTAGCAGGAAGCATTTTTGCTAATCGGAAGTGACCATGGTGAACTCGAACGATTGATTTTTGTCACCGATTAGCTTGCTAATGATTAGCAGAAAATTTTCGATTTTTGCTAATCAAACTGCCTCTCCTGCTAATTTGCCGAAAAATCATGCAAAAAACCTTGCTAATCGAATGGGCGAATGTTACCGAGTAAAAGGGATTTTTTCGAAGTTTATTTCGTCCTTTTGCTGGCATATTTGAGGGGGTACTCCGCTTCTCGTATAATGATGCTGTAAGGAGGTGCATCGTATGAGAGAAAAAACATTTCATGTTTATGTGGATAGCCATGATAGAAGCCTTTTGCTTCAAAG
>CALWDN010000060.1 GCA_944376685.1 uncultured Mediterraneibacter sp.
CTCGAACTCTCGACCTCCGCCGTGACAGGGCGGCGCTCTAACCAACTGAGCCACTGGGCCTCGCTATGAGCACTTAGTGCCTGTTTTTTAGGCACTTACGTGCAAATGGACCTTCGGGGACTCGAACCCAGGACCGACCGGTTATGAGCCGGTTGCTCTAACCAACTGAGCTAAAGGTCCATATAATGACCCCGACGGGAATCGAACCCGTGTTACCGCCGTGAAAGGGCGATGTCTTAACCGCTTGACCACGGGGCCATAATGCATAAAATATAAGCCGCCGTCTTTAACGGCGACTTATATCATACCATAAGGCTTGTGATTTTGCAAGCACTATTTCCAGTGTTTGAAACGGGCGTCCTGTGCTGTCACTGTACTTCTTCCAGCCCCTGCACCGCCTGCTTTATACCTGCCGCGCATTCGTCAACCAGTTCCTGGCTGGACCAGCGGTCCTGGCTCGCAATATCGGCTTTTTCCAAAGCTTCCTGCAGTTTACTGTAGGATTCCTCTGTATATCCTGTCGGACCGACTGCGGTTCCCTGAGAAATCTGTGCGTTCAGTACGACTTTATCCGCCTCTGCCGTCACCTCAGAATTTTCCATTGCTTCCGTCAGAAGCCTCTCTGCCATATCAACAGCCGCCTGCGTCGCATTCCCGCTTTCTATTACCTGTCCTGCATATTCGATCGCGCTCTCAAGCCTTGTCCTGCTGTCTTCAACCCAGTGCGTGGTGTCCAGAACTTCTGCTTCTGCCAAAAGCTGTTCCAGTTCAGCTGTAGAGACGATCGTATGGAGTCTGCCAATTGCCTGGTTCAGGCTGCTGATCGCCGCCTGAATCTCATCCGAAGACGGATCTGCCGCATCCAGAACGTCCTTTGCCTGATCCGCAGCCGCCTGAAGCCGCTCGATATCCGCCGCCGCATACTGATCCTTATTCTCCAGATATCCAAGCGCCTGTTCATACATTGCCTTGAGGTCCTCGCGCTCAGAATTCCTACTGAACTCAAACCAATCGATATTCGCCACGTAGTTTCCGTTCCCGCCGTCTGTCCGCAGTACGAAATACACATCGTGCACGCCGCTGACCGGTGTATTCAGATCCACTGTCAGTTCCTCATACGCGTTCCAGTTGCTTCCTGTAACAGGGATAGCTACTGTCTGTACCGGATCTCCATCCATAGAGTCAAGATATATCTCGATCCGGTTGTTATTTCCGCACCGGCTGGAGTTATTGACATACCGGACCGTAAAATCTGTCATACCGTCTTCTCCCAGACTGCAGTCCTCAAACATCAGCCATGCTCCATCATAAGTCCCGCCCAGATTCGTCAGGCTTCCGCCTTCACTGTCCGTGCTGTTTTCTGTTTTCAGGTCATTGCCGTCAGCCTTGCTCCAGTTGCTGAATTCTTCCGCTTCCAGCCTTATCCTGTCTGCCTCCGGCTTCTCTGTAAACCGGAACCAGTCAAAGTTCGCCACATAATTCGCATTTGCAGCTTCTGTGCGCAGCACCACGTAGACATCATGGACACCGGTGATCCGCTGTCCGAGATCCGCAGCTGCTTCCCGGTATTCGTTCCAGGTAGTGGATTCTGATGTTACCGGTACGGATACAGCCGGCTCTCCGTCCATACTGTCCAGGTAAATGTCTACTCTGGAATTTCTGCCGCACCTTCCTGCATTGTAAGCATATCTTACTGTAAAACTCTGCGCCCCGGTGCTGCCAAAGTTGATATCGTCATATTTCAGCCACGCGCCGTCATATGTTCCGCCCAGATTGCCGACGCTTCCGCCGCTTGTATTATCCTGGCTGGTTTCCGTCTTCAGCGCGCCGCCGCTCCAGTCATTATATTTCTCTGCTTCCAAAGTATCATAAGCACTGCCTTTGCCGCCGTTCTGGCTGCTCATCGCCTGCCCAACCGCATCAAGAAGACTGCTGACCGCCTGGTCGATCTGTTCTGCAGATGCTGCCGCATACTGTTCAACCGCTTTCGCTTCATCTACAGCTTTCTGAAGCATCGCCGTTGTCTCCGCGGTGAATCCGCCTTTATCCAGAAGCGCCTCTGCTTCTGCGATGGAATCCGCCAGCCTGGTGTCCGTGCGCTCCTGTTCGCCGGCGATCTTCTCCGCATTCAACGCAGTATTGTAAATCGTAAACCGGCTGATCTTCCCGTCTGTATAAGGATCGCCCCAGAAGTCGATCCCTCCTAGATGTACGAAGGAGCCGTTCATGATCACATTTGACAATGCGCCATCCGCCTGTCCGGATGCGATCTCCTCTCCATTCATATAAAGGCGCGTCGTATTTCCTTCCTGCACATAAGTCAGATACGCCCACTCGCCGACCGGCATGCCGCTTCCGGCCTGTGTCCTGACTTCCCCTGCACCGTCAATATTAAGCCCGGTGCGCAGGATATTATTTATCGCAAACACAAAGAAATCATTTTTATCAAGGCCTGCACCAATAAGCATTTGATTGTTGGCCGCAGACTCCAGATATATCCAGGCGGAAATCGTTGCATCGCCGTCCAGTCCGCCGAAGGCTCCCGCCGGAATGTCAAGATACTGTTTCTGGCTGCCGTCCAGCACAAGACTGCCGTATTCCACTGCCGCACCGTTTTTCAGCGTTCCGTCATAGCCGTTCTGACCGGCATCTTTTACTGTGCCGCTGCTGCTTTCGGAGAAATCATAATCCAGGACGACAGAGCGCTCATCCGCCTGTACCGCTTTCATATTAACCGTAAAGCTGCCTTCCGCATTTTTGTAGGCGACCTTCACCTGCTGCCCGTCGCCCGCATTTTCCGGCAGTTCCCCGACGGTCAGTTCATCACTTGTCATCGGGACCGTACGCTTCAGGTCATTCTTAAAGACGATCGTAACAGAACCGCCTTCCGGATCCAGCACATCTCCGACTGTATAATCCGTCCTGTCCGGCGCCTCCACTTCCAGGCTCTCCGGATTCATCGTATTCTTCAGCCGGATTGAGGACATACTGCCCATCATGGCATTTTCTACCTCTGCTGCCTTTATCCCGCCGGCAAATACACTGTCTTCCATTGTGATCTGGATATCATAGGTCTTGTACTCGGCATCGACATCTTTTATCTCACCTTTAAAATTCAGGATTACAGTATGGCCGTCTTTCCGTTCCGCAGTAAGCTCCACACCGTCCGGAAGACCTTCCGCTTTAATCCCTTTCACGTCATCCGCAAAAGAAGCGTTCTCCGTAAGTTCCGCTGTCACAGCTGCATCAACCACGCCGTCCTCTGCCTCAACCGCATCGGCATCATAAGTAAGACCGTATTCATAAGCTGATACTTCCGCATCATCCGACACAGACGGCGCATCCACTCCGTCCGCCGCCCACTCGGACGGTTCGGATCCCATGGTAAATGTCACCTCACCGCCGCGCGCGATTTCTCCATAATCCAGCCAGGTCCTGTCAAGTTCCGCCCCGTTGAGCGTTGCGCTCTGAATGTAATAATTATCTGATGAAACATTCTCCGCGTTGATCACAAATGTCCTTCCGCCGCCGAGATCCAGTGTCATCTTCTCGAAGAATGGCGAACCAATCTGGAAGGTAGGATCTCCCGGCGTCATCGGGAATATCCCCATCGCCGCCGCGACATACATAGCCGACATGGTTCCGGCATCATCGTCCATTGTCTGGAGCAGTCCGTCCGGCGTCGGCTTATATACCCGGACATACTGCGGCGTGCCATACTCTCCGGTTCCACTGTACCGGTTCCAGGTTTCGCCGGCATAGATCTGACGCACCCAGTACTGCGTCTCACTGGGCGCACCTGCGAAGTTAAATAGATACGGCGTCTGGAGATCGATCTCATTTGTATTCGTGTGCAGCATCCGGCTTCCGTCCGCATCAGCGCCCTTCGCTCCGTAAAGCGTGTTCAGCGCTTTCAGCATCTGCTCTTCACCGCCCATCAGCTGCATCAGTCCGCCGACATCATAAGTGTCCCACCATGTATACTGCCAGAGCGTGCCCTGATACAGTCCGTTGTCACCGTAACGTTCCGGATCTGCACTCATCCAGTTCCCGCTGCTGTCTTTCGGCCAGAGAAGCCCGATCGATGAACCGTCATCCATACGGACAGCATCCTCTTTATAAAGATTTTTATAATTCATGGAGCGTTCCAGATAATAAGCAGCTTCATCCGTTTTTCCCAGCGCTGATGCGATGAGGGAGAGACACCAGTCATCATATGCGTATTCCACAGTCTGATCCACGCGGCCTGCAAAATATCCCATGCTTTCCACATTTTCATTTACTGCATTTTCCGCGATTTCTTTTGCTTTTTCATATGCCGCGTCCAGATTTTTGATATCTGTATATCCTTTGGATACGCCGTCCGCCAGCAGGGCGACCGCGTGCTCATTACGCACGGTCAGTACCGGCTGCGTATCATTTCCCCATGTGGAGATCCCGGTAACCAGCATGTCTGCCACGGACTGAATGATATCTTTATAGACATCAGGTGCGATCAGCCCGATGATCGGGTATTTGCGGAAGTCGTCCCACAGCGTCCATGAGTCATAATGCGTATACCCTTCCGCCTGGTAGACCTTCCCGTCCGTACCGCGGTATGTCCCGCTCGTACTGGTGGCATTCACCGGCGTCATGAACATCCTGTAAAGCCCTGTATAGAATAACGTACGCAGGCTACCGTCCGGGTCGCTCGTTTCAGAGCTCTGGATATCGACTCTTCCCAGCATGCTGTTCCAGTCTGCTTTCGCCTGTTCTCTTACTGCCGCGAAATCCCATCCGGCATTTTCCGCCGCCATATCGATCTTCGCCTGCTCACTGCTGATCGGTGAGATGCCGACCTTCACCTGGACCGCCTGCCCTTCTTTCACGTCAAAAGAAAGCACCGCGCCCAGGTCATTCCCGCTGAGGCTTGCAGCCGTACCGTAATTGTCTCCGTTCCACGTATGGATATCTGACACAGGTGTATCTGTCTCCATGTAGAAGTACATTGTATATTTCCCGTGTCCGCTGACATTTCTTGCCGAAAAGCGCCCGCTGAGCACGGCATTGCCTTCCTCTGTCTGTTCCACATCGAGGACTGCGTCACGGATATCGGTCCCATGGTAAGTATAATTGAGATCCATTACCACAGATGCTTTCCCCGCCTCCGGGAATGTATATCTGTGAAGTCCTGTTCTTGTTGTCGTCGTAAGTTCTGCCTTGATATTCCCAATGGAATCATCCTGTGCAGCAGAATCGGTCCCCGTATTCGGCACCAGTTCCACTTCATAATATCCGGGTTCTGCCGCTTCCTTATCATGGGAAAATGTCTGCGCCCTGGATTCCATGGACGGCTTCCCTGTATACTGCATATACGTCGGAGTGATCAGCACATCGCCGCCGGCGCCCTGTCCGCCTACACCTTCGACGCGTGTATGTGAGAACCCGGCGATCTGATCCTCTGCATAGTCATATCCCGCATGATCATCGTTTGTATGCGGATATGTATCCGGGCTTAATTTTACAATGCCATACGGTGACACTGCGCCCGGGAACTGCTGTCCGTTATCTACCTGGGTGGCGATAAACGGATCCACATACTGCGTATAATCCTCTTCACCAGAAAAGAGGCCTGTCTTTGCCAGGCCTGCCACCGATGCGCCTGTACACAGCACCGCCGCACCGAGCAGGCCGGCCAGCACCCTTGTCTTTATCTTGCTTTTTCTCTTTCTTCTTCCTGCCATTTCAGCTATCCTCTTAAATGATCTGTTTTATGCTTCCCGCCATGTTCCATTACCAGCGCCGACAAACACGAAGTGATCGGCACTGTCAGGATTACTGCCATGCTGCCGGTCAGGCTGTGCATCAGTTCCAGCGCTGTATAATCTGAACTCAGCAGCTGATTAAATGTTGTTCCGTATGAGATCATGACCAGCAGCGATGCCACCGCCGTCCCTGCAAATGCAAGTACAAGAGTCTGGCACATCGTTCCGATCATGTCGCGTCCGATCGTCATGCCGGACCGGAAGATCTCCTTCTGCGTCATCTCCGGATGGATGTGTTTCATCTCAAACAGTGATGACGCCACAGACATCGTCATATCCATTACCGCACCCAGGGATGCGATCAGTATTCCGGTGAATAAAAGATCTCCCACCTGCATCCCCGTACTGTTTTGTATCAGGATCAGCTCTTCTGATTCCTCCAGGTTAAATCCGCTCAGGTGGAGAATGGTTGAAAAAATATAGTAAACCGCCGCTGCCGCAATAACTCCAAACATCGTAGCCGCGACCGCCGTAACAGTTTTCCGGCCGACTCCGTTGAGCAGCACCATTGAAAAAACTGCGATCAGAAGCGATGTCAGGACTGCCGCCGCCACCGGCGGCCATCCGTGATAGACCGCCGGCAGCAGAAGCGCCATGATCAGAAACATGGCATATGCCAGCCCGATCATGCTCCGCAGCCCTTTCATCCCGCCGACCAGCATCATAAACAGCGCGAACATCCCAAGGAACATGACGATCCCTGCCGTTCTGTCATAATTGAACACGCTGTAAAATGGCGTCACGCCTTCCGGCGCATCCACTTTAATGACCAGGTTCTGGCCCACTCCGGCAAGGATATTATGAGTACTGCTCAGCTCATTCGTCACCTCGATCTCCCGCCCCTCAAGTCCGCCTGTCTTCATGCGCACTTTCAGTACCTGTGTTCCGCGGTACCGCTCTGATCCTTGTTCTCTTTCCAGATTTTCTTCCAGTACCTGCGCCACAGTACCTTTTTCATATGTGATTCCTTCTGAAGTATACATTTCATAAGTAATCGGGTGCATCCGGTTGGCAATACATATGATGACAGCCAGCACAACCATCGCCAGGACTACTGCCAGATCTGATCGCCTGGCCTTCATTATGATTTTTTCTCCCTGGATCTGCGTGCGATCAGAATCCCCGTTCCAGTCAGAGCTGCACCTGCCATTACGATCACATACACCGCGATCGGAAGTGCATTATCGCCGGTCTGGGCCACCGGTTTCTGTACGGCGTCATCCGTTCCTGCCCCGTTCTGGTCACCGGAGTCCACTGTAGCGCCCGGCTTCTCTGTGCTTCCCGGATTTTCCTGATCATCCGGATCTGTCGTGCTTCCCGGGTTGTCCGGGTCTTCCGGATCCGTTGTGCTGCCCGATGCAACGACCGTTACAAGCTGTTCCGCCTGCGCCGTCGTACCGTAAGAATCTGTCACCTCATAAACAATACGGTAGCTTCCTTCCGCAGAAGTATCCACATACTGCACCTGAGTCTCATTTCCTCCATCTGTTTTGTAGACTGTCACAAACACTCTTTCCGTCAGATCGTTGCCATCGCAGTCTGCCGCTGATACACCGGTCATCGGATTGAACGCCTGGCCCGTCTTTAGTTCCGTCTTCTGCCCTTCCGCAGTCGGAACCGTGATAACCGGAGCATCTTTTCTCTTAATCGTAAAGGAATCCATCAGTTCCAGATCATCCTGGTCTGTATAATATGTATCCACACGGAATTCATTTTCCGAAACTGTCACATTTGTAATGCTTGTCCGGTTGCTCTGGTCCTGCACCGCCACATATTCCGGCCAGCCTGTTCCCAGGCTTCCGTTTTTCCCGTAATACTTGCTTCCGGATGCCGAGTTGGCCGTCAGATAGAATACCTGTCCTTCTTCCGGATTGATCACTTCAGCCGGAGTCTCTTCGCCTTCCTGGACATTGTTTCCTTCCGGAATCACCGGATTGCTGCCATCCATCATATACGTTCTCGTATAATAATGGTCATGCCCCATCAGGACCACATCAATGCCAAGCTCGGAAAATACCGGGGAAAGTTCTGTACGCCTTTTGACAATGTCACTGTCTGTATAGTGGTTTGCCACGCTGTATGTCGAGTGGTGGAATGACACGACTGTCCACACCGCATCCGGATTTTTGTCCATAGCTTCCTGAAGGAACGCTTTATGCTCTGATGTATTCGTGTTATTGGAATTAATAGACATAAAAAGTGTTCCGTTATACATAAACCAGTAATCGCCGCTCTCATCGCCTGTATTAGTGCTTACACCCATGGATGAACTGTTCGGCATATTGTAATAATCTGTGTAACGGCTGTTTCCGTTGTCATGGTTTCCCACATTGACAGCCAGCGGGATCAAGCGGATCGCCTCCGGGGAAAGGAATCCCTCATACTCTGTATCGCTCCCGTTGTTGTTCACCTGATCGCCCGCGCTCAGCAGGAAACTGGTCTCCGGAAATGCTTCCAGCGATCTGCGCATTGTATTCTGCCAGTTCGTGGTGTCATTTCCAGAGTTCCCGCTCGCCCCGATCTGCGGGTCGCCTGCAAAAAGGAAGCTGAACGCTTCGTCTGTCCCGAACGACTGTGTTGTAAAGGAATAGGTCAAAGACCACCCTTTTTCATTTCCCACACGGTACAGGTAAGATGTATTTTCTTTCAGATCTGTCATGGTGGCATCATTGCTCATGAAGCCGTTCACCTGGGACGCAGACTGCTCAGCTTTATATACCACAGCTGTTTCTTCCGGGAATTCCGCCCCGTCCGTATAATCCGCCGGGCGCTCTGCCACCTGCAGATAAGTTTCTTCAGAAGATGTACCAAGCCATGCCACATTTCTCTGTGTCTCGTCCGCGCCGATCTCCAGTGAAAGCCCTTTTACCTCTTCCGTCTGTACTGCAGGCTCTCCTGTATGGAGCACAAGTTCGGTAAAATCAAAATAAATGTCGGAACTGCTTGGCCTTCCATTATGAAGTTCTACAGACACCACATTGCCAGTTGCTTTCAGCCCCAGCGCTTCAATATCCCTGTATTGGATCTCTCCTGTCTTCGGTGTGCTGGCATTGGATCCGCCATATCCGAACTCATCAAATGATCCGTCGTCAAATCCTGCGATCTTCGTGCCGTTGATATAGACAACTGCCGCGTCGTCATATACAACAGATCCTGTGATCTCGGTTACCTTCTCCGGTTCCGCCGCGTCAAATGTTGTGCGGAAATAGAACACCGGAATATCATCAGATGTTCCGGATATGTACTGAT
The DNA here is from genome assembly GCA_944376685.1 of uncultured Mediterraneibacter sp. Taxonomy (GTDB): domain Bacteria; phylum Bacillota; class Clostridia; order Lachnospirales; family Lachnospiraceae; genus Mediterraneibacter. The sequence goes on from CALWDN010000060.1 coordinate 9,054, forward strand.
CGAGCAGTATATCCGGTGTATATCCGCCGCCCAGGTCTCCGATCACCCCATTCTTTGCCCCGAAGCTGCCTTTTCCTGTTTTCCATTCCTGACCGGTAACAGCTTCGCTGGTTTTCCAGCCTTCTGCCGGCACCTGGTTGTCATCCCTGTACTGCCACTGCGTAGTCCCGGATGCTACTACAGTCGTTTCCGTCCCTTCTGCCAGCGCACGGCTTCCTGCCTGCCCCGGAAGGACGGCCAGGAGTGACGCAGATATAAATGCCGCTGCGAACGCAAAACTGACCGCTCGTCTTGCTTTTCCTTTCATTCGGCTTTTCCTCCTTATATGTTTAAATGATCCAAAATGTATTTTCTTATAATATTTTCAAATCTGTGCCTGGATTCTGTATAACCTCTGTAAAAAATCCGGCCATATGTAAGATTTCCGAAAAAACCCGGTTAACCGTTATCTCTCTTTTTGCATAAAAAAACTGTATCCGGGGCAATGCCACAGATACAGTCCACCATCATATTTTACTTACATTCTTCGTTGCAATGATATCGACGCCCGTTCCGGCCACATCGGACATGATCACATCCCCGATATGCACCGGCGCTTCCACCGCAATGTCTTTGAGCGCTTTTACACAGTCAGACATTTTCCCTTTCGGGATATCGGATCTGGTCTTTACCGACACCATATCCGCTTTCCCGCCGGCAACCCTGACCGTTGTTGTTACGATCCGGGTCGGATCCGTCACTTCTTTTCTGGCATAAACCTCGCCGCGCTTACACGTATTCCCTGATACCCGGACCACTTCACTCCCGTTCATCTCCACAGTGATCTGGCATCCCATCGGGCAGCTGATGCAGGTCAGATTTCTGATGTCCATTTGCTACGCCTCCTCTATCTTCACAGTGATCGCTTTCAGGCCGGAATACTTAAGGATCTGCTCTTTTACAAGCCGTATCTCTTCCATTTCCCCTGGCGCCACGATCTGCCGCTTCCGGCGCAGCACTCTCTCATCATCAAAGTACGCGCTCACAAAACAGTTTTTATACACGGCGCCGACGCGGAACCTTACCGTCAGCGTCTCGTCCATCCTGTCCGGATCGATCGTTGACGGTACCGTGTAGCGCACTCCTTCGGCCGGTACAAGCCGGATGGTCCGGGCGCTTTCAGCCCGCAGTTCTCCTTTCACATATGAAGCCGCATTCTTTCCTGCAGCTGCGGCCTCTTCAGATACAAAGTCTACCAGATCATGCACATGGAGGACATTTCCGCAGGCAAAAACACCTTCGATATTTGTCTCAAGGCTCTCATTTACGACCGGCCCGGAGGTGGCACTGTTCATCTCCACGCCCATCCCGTTTGACAGCTCATTTTCCGGGATGAGCCCTACGGACAAGAGCAGTGTGTCACAGGGATATTCTTCCTCTGTTCCGGGGATCGGCTTTCCGCTCTGGTCTACTTCTGCAAGGGTGACCCCTTCCACCCGTTCCTTTCCTTTAATATCCACCACTGTATGGCTCAGCTTCAGCGGAATGCCGTAATCATCCAGACACTGGACGATATTCCGCTTCAATCCTCCTGAATAAGGCATCAGCTCAGCAACAACTTTTACCTTCGCACCTTCCAGCGTCATACGTCTCGCCATGATCAGGCCGATGTCCCCGGATCCCAGGATCACGACCTCGCGCCCAGGCATCAGCCCTTCCATATTTACAAGACGCTGCGCCGTGCCTGCAGAATAAATCCCCGCCGGACGGTATCCCGGGATATTCAAAGCGCCTCTGGATCGTTCACGACAGCCCATGGCAAGAATGACAGCTTTGGCCCGGATCTCGAAAAGTCCCTCTTCACGGTTCACCGCCGTGATCACTTTTTCCCGACTGATCTCCATGACCATCGTATTCAGGCGGTATCCGATCCCCAGCTCTTCGACCTGATCGATAAACCGCTGTGCATACTCCGGCCCCGTCAATTCCTCTTTAAATGTATGGAGGCCAAACCCATTGTGGATGCACTGGTTCAGGATCCCGCCGAGTTCCTTATCCCGTTCCAGGATCAGGATGCTGCTGATCCCGCTCCTCTTTGCCGAAACAGCAGCAGCCAGTCCCGCCGGGCCTCCCCCGATGATAACAATATCATAGCTTTCCATGCCCGCGCCTCCTTCTACAATGTATCCTTATTGATACCGACAACCAGTTTTGACGCCCCGCCGGATTTTGTTATATCCGCCATACTGATCCCAAGCTCACGCGCCAGAATCTCCATCGTCCTCGGAGAGCAAAAACCGGACTGGCACCGCCCCATCCCGGCCCGTGTCCTGCGCTTCACGCCGTCCAGTGATTTCGCCCCCAGCGGGCGGCGGATCGCATCGATGATCTCGCCTTCCGTGACCATCTCACACCGGCAGATGATATTACCATATGCAGGTTCTCTCCGGATCAGTTCTGCGCGCTCTTCTTTCGTCAGTGTATCCGGATCAAGGATTCCTTTCCGTTCCGCGATGAAATCGTCTTTCTCCTCAAGATGCAGCTTCTCCCGCAGGATCCCTGCAGCCATTTTGCCGATTGCCGGAGCGCTTGTAAGCCCGGGCGATTCAATCCCTGCGCAGTCGATAAACCCTTGTGCATCCTCCGGTTCGCCTATAATAAATTCATCTCCATCCTCATGGGCGCGAAGTCCTGCAAATGATGTGATCACCTGACGCATGGGAAGATCCCTCACGCTCTGCCCGGCTTTGCTTATAACTTCATCGAGTCCGGCGGCTGTCGTATTGGTTCCTTCCTTATCCTCAACATCGATCGCCGTCGGTCCGACCAGCAGATTTCCGTGCACGGTCGGTGTGACCAGCACGCCTTTGCCATATTTTGTCGGAAGTGTAAATATCGTCCGCCCCACATGGCTGCCGGCGTTTTTATCGAGGAGACAGTAGTCCCCTCTCCGTGGCGTAATGTGGATCTTTTTCCCGCTGACCATATTGTGGAATTTATCTGCATAAACCCCCGCTGCATTTACGACATATCCGGTCTGAAAAGTCCCGTTGTCCGTACGGATCTCATATCCGTTCTCTATCTTCACGATCTCCTGCACTTCTGTGTCGAATTTAAAATCAATCCCGTTCATGTATGCGTTCTCCGCCAGCGCAATATTCAGGCTGAAAGGGCATACGATCCCGGCTGTCGGTGCGTACAAAGCCGCATATACATCCTCCGCAGCATTCGGCTCCATTTCCAGCACTTCTTCCCTGTCCAGTATCTTCAGATCCGGCACTCTGTTTTCTGTCCCTTTATCATACAGTCTCCGAAGGGCCGGCATCCCCTCTTCATCCCTGCAGATAACGAGTGAACCGGTCCGCTTAAACGGAAAATCCAGTTCTTCTGAAAGCCGCTCCATCAGCTTATTGCCCCGTACGTTCAGCCGGGCTTTGAGCGTACCCGGCTCCGCATCATATCCCGCATGAACAATTCCGCTGTTGGCTTTGGACGTCCCGCAGCAGACGTCCTCCTCCTTTTCCAG
>CALWDN010000061.1 GCA_944376685.1 uncultured Mediterraneibacter sp.
GGTGTAGAAATGGTGTAAAAATGGTGTAGTAAGCCATTTTTTGAAAAAATCAAAAAATTGGAAAGCCCGAAAAAGCCTGTAAAGTCAAGCTTTTTTGAGGTTTTCCCAAAAAATTATTTAAAAAATTAGCACTCACCTCTTGACAGTGCTAATGATGGGTGCTATAGTACAGCTAGAACAAGAAAAGAGGAACAAAAAGTTCCGGGGTTCTGATTTTGAAAGGAGATATGACTTATGTTAGTACCTAGCATTTTTGGAGAAAACTTATTTGATGACGACTGGATGGATTTCCCGTTTGACAGGGATTTCTGGGGAAGAGGAAATACAAAGGCCACGAAAAACCTGATGAAAACGGATATCCGCGAGCATGACGCCGGCTATGAGCTGGACATCGACCTGCCGGGATATAAGAAAGATGAGATCAGGGCTGAACTGGAGAACGGTTACCTGACCATCTCCGCTACAAAGAGCGCAAACAACGACGAGCAGGATAAGAAAGGCAAATATATCCGCCGCGAGCGTTATGCAGGGACAATGCAGAGAAGCTTCTATGTAGGCGAGGATGTGACCCAGGAAGACATCAAAGCAAAATTTGAAGACGGCATCCTGAAACTGAGCATTCCGAAGAAAGAGGCTCAGGCTGTAGAGACGAAGAAATCCATCGCCATTGAAGGATGATGGATGAAGGATGAAGGGTCCGGTGCGAAAGCACCGGGCTCTTTTCTTTTGCGCGATAAGTCCGGCAAGCGGACGCGGAAATTAATTTCCCTATCCGGCCGCAACAGTGCTATAATAGGACTGTTTGCAAATGAAAGGGATGAGATATTTGAACAGATTACCGGTATATATCCTGAAGCGGTATCTCCTGCTTCTGATCGGATTGTCAATTATGGCGTTTGGCGTTGCGTTTTCTATCAAGGCAAGTCTCGGGACTTCCCCGATTTCCAGCGTGCCGTATGTGGTCAGTCTTTTTGCTCCGCTGACAGTGGGAACAGCGACGATCATCATGCATTGTGTGTTTATCGCGCTGCAGATCCTGATCCTGCGGAAAGATTATCACCCCATCCAGCTCATGCAGCTTCCGGTAGCCGTGTTCTTCGGCTATCTTACAGATTTTGGCGTGTGGGCGGTGCAGGGGATAAACTGCGACGCATACTGGCAGCAGTGGCTCGTCTGTCTGGCCGGCATCCTGCTGGTTGCTGTGGGAGTGAGCCTGGAAGTTAAAGCGGGCGTGGTGGTGCTGGCCGGCGAGGGTGTCGTGCTGGCGGTCTGTCATGTGCTGCCGAAAATTAAGTTTGGGTATATGAAGGTCGGTTTTGACGTGACCCTTGTTGTGACTGCCTGTATATTGTCGTTTGTCTTTACCGGGCAGCTGCAGGGCGTCCGGGAAGGGACCGTTGCGGCAGCGCTGCTGGTGGGCCTGATCGCAAAACAGATCGGGAAATTTCTTGCAGGATGGAAACTGGAGGACTGCTAAACGATGACAACAGATATGACAGAGGGGAAGATCATCCCCCAGCTCACAGCATTTACGATCCCGCTGGTGCTGGGTAATCTTTTCCAGCTTACATACAATGCGGCGGATTCGGTGATCGTGGGGAAATTCGTCGGGGACGAGGCGCTGGCGGCCGTGGGAACGGCGGGGCCGGTCATGAATATGATCATTCTTTTTATAAGCGGCATGTGCATGGGCGCCGGGATCCTGATGAGCACCCAGTACGGGGCGAAGAAATACGATCAGCTGGAGCGCCAGATCAGTACGACCATGCTGGGCGGGCTGGTATTTTCTGCAGTTGTCGCCCTGCTTCTTATCGTTCTTGCCTATCCGCTCCTCGGGCTTCTGCAGGTGCCGGATGATATCGTCCATTCGGCTGCGGTATATCTGCGGATCATATTCGTGGGTCTGATCTTTACGTTTATTTACAACTTTTTCTCGAATACGCTCCGGGCTCTGGGGGACAGCAGGGTGCCTCTGTATTTCCTGATCATCAGCGCGTTTCTCAATATTGTGCTGGATCTTCTTTTTGTGGTCGTGATCCGGTGGGGCGTTGCGGGAAGCGCGGTGGCGACCATGCTGAGCGAGGCCCTCTGCTGTCTGTTCTGTCTCATTTACATTAAGAAGAAAGTGCCCCTTTTGTGCCTTGGGAGAAAATGGCGGGTCTTTGATGCGTCGATCCTCTGGCGGACGTTCACATACGGGATCACCAGCGCGCTCCAGCAGATGTGCATCCAGCTGGGCAAGATCTGCGTGCAGACCATCGTAAATGTACAGGGCGTGGCATTCATCGCCGCATATACGGCGATCAACCGGGTGGATGATTTCGCGCTGACTCCACAGGGAAATATTTCCCATGCGGCGACGACGTTTATGGCGCAGAACCGGGGCGCGGGGAAGATCAGCCGGATGAAGAGTGGCTTCCTGGATTCGATCCTGCTGCAGGTCATATATTCAGCGGCGGTCTCGGCGGCTGTATTCGTGCTGGCCCGTCCGATCATGCAGCTTTTTGTAAGCGACGGTTCGGAAGAAGTGATCACCCTCGGTATCTCGTATCTGAAGCTGATCGCGCTCATGTACCTGATGCCCGCGGCGACCAATGTGATCCAGGGATTCTTCCGGGGAATGGGCGACCTGAAGGTGACGCTGATCAGCACGATATTGAATTTTACCGCCCGTTTCCTGTCCGCATGGCTTATGATCCATGTGATGGGCGGGGCCTTTTCCTGTCTTGCATGGGCGAACTTCTTCGGCTGGATCGCCATGTTTGCGTTTGAACTGCCGATGATGGTGATGCGCTGGAAAAAGATAAACAGGGGAGAAAACATGTAAAATGAAGAAAACAAATGATTTCGGCCGGGATCCGATCCCGCTGCTCGTATTGAAAATATCGGTCCCGTTTATGTTTGCCCAGTTCGTGAACGTGCTCTACAGTATTGTGGACCGGATCTATGTGGGAAATATCCCGGTGACGGGGGCGGATGCCCTTGCGGGCGTCGGCGTCTGCGCGCCGGTCGTGACATTATTATCATCCTTTGGCACATTGTTCGGAATCGGCGGCTCCGTTCTTTTTTCTGTGCGGCTCGGCGCTGAGGATAAGAAAAATGCCCGGAAGATCCTGGCAAACAGCTTTTCATATCTTATCATTGTGTCGCTGGCGCTTACGCTGATCTTCCTTGTGACGAAAGATCAGCTGCTGAACTGGTTCGGCGCCAGTGACGTGACCTTTCCCTATGCGGATGCCTACATGACGATCTATACGGCAGGCACCTTTTTTGCCCTGCTTGGCACGGGCATGAATTATTTCATAACGGCCCAGGGTTTCCCGCTTCTCGGGATGACAACGACTCTGATCGGGGCGGTCATCAATCTCGTGCTGGACCCGGTATTTATATTCCTCTTTGATATGGGGGTGGCGGGTGCTGCCGTGGCCACGGTGCTGGCCCAGATGTGCTCCTGCGCATTCGTACTCTGCACCCTGCGGCGGAAGAAGATGCCGGTCCCGCTCGGCATCGTCAGGCCGGACCGGGATACGGGGAAACGGATCGTGAAGATCGGATTTTCGCCGTTCCTTATCCTGGCGTCGGACAGCATCATTATTATCGCGCTCAACGCGGTGCTCCAGTATTACGGCGGACCGGAGTACGGCGATACGCTGATCACCGCGGCGACCATCGTACAGAGCTATATGCTGCTGATCACATCGCCCATGCTTGGCATCACGGGCGGATCCCAGCCGCTGATCAGCTTTAACTACGGGGCGAACCGGCCGGACCGGATCCGGAAGTCGTTTTTCTGGGTGCTTATGCTCTGCGTGTGCTTTACCGCATTTATGTTCCTGATCTCACGGATCATGCCCTGGTATTTTGTCCGGATCTTTACGGATGAGCCGGCGTATGCAGAACTGGCGGTGTGGGGGATCCGGGTCTTTACGCTGATGATCGTGCCGCTGAGCTTCCAGTATGTGATCGTGGACGGACTGACGGCGCTGGGCATGACAAAGATTTCGTTAAGCCTTTCCCTGACGCGGAAAAGCCTGTATTTTGCCGCGACCTGCCTGATCCCGTTTATATGGGCGGCCCGGGATGCCTTTTATGCGGAGCCCTTTGCGGATGGCGTGTCGGCATGCATCTCGTGCGCGATCTTCTTCTTTATCTACCGGAAATATCTGCGGGGCGAAGGACGCCTTGGAGAGATCAGACTGTGAATATATCCCCGGGTCGGCAGACGGCCCGGGTAAAACTTTATCTGCTTGCCAGATCAGAACGTTTCTTGTATAATGTATCTACTTACCTGCGGATTCCATTTTCGGAATTATCGTATTTTATAATGGAACGAGGGAAGAACCTGACAGGACGATATTGCGGCTTACAGATGCATTTGTTTCAGAAAATGGAAAGACAGCGGAAAATGCGTGCCTTGAATGTGCGGCTACAATGCTGAATATTAATTATGGCCATAATTTTGAACTGATGCAGAAGTGCAGACGACTCGAAGAATATTCCCTTTTTGTGGCGGAAGTGCGGAAATGGATCGAAGCCGGAGGAGACCGGAAACAGGCTGTAGATGATGCGGTTGATGTCTGTATTGATCAGGGAATATTAAGAGACATACTGATCCGGGAAAGGACGGCGATCGTGAATATGGTATTATCATGTACAAAAAAACAATATGAGAGACTTGTCGAAAAGGAACTGGAGCAGCAGGAACGGGAAATCAAGAAGAAAGAGAAACAGCTGCGTGCGGGCGAGAAGAAGATGGAAGAGCAGGAGAAACAGCTGCGCGCGGGCGAGAAGAAGATGAGAGAACAGGAGCAGCATATCAGGGAACAGGAGAGGATTCTGGAATTAAACCGGAAATTAGTTTCAGAAAAGGAGTATGCTTTGCTTGAGCAGATTCAGAACGATCCTGAACTGACACAGAAGCTGCTGTCCCAGTATGGAATATGATCTGAGGGATTGTGAATGGGCAGGAATTATGTGATGTCGGATATTCACGGCATGTCAGATCTCTTGAAAAAGATTCTGGATATGATACAGCCGGGGGCAGATGACAGGGTTTATATCCTGGGCGATATGATCGACCGGGGGCCGGATCCGGCGGGGGTGCTGGATCTGGCGATGAACTGCCCGAATATTACGGCTTTGCGGGGGAATCATGAGGACGGTTTTGTGGAATGGTATGAAGCGCCTGACAGAGACCGGTACCCGTATTACTATAATACATATGATATCCTCTGCGCGGATGAAAAGCTGCGAAAGAAGATCCCGGAATACGTGGATTTTATGAAAACGCTGCCGCTCTGTGCGAAAGTGAAGACGGGCGGTGAATGCTGGCTTCTCGCGCATGCATCGACAGAGGAGATCCTGCATATATGGAAAAGGAAAGAACGGCTGTTGTGGGATACATCTATGATCGACAGGCAGCGGGGGATCCCGGGATATATGTCTGTTGTCGGCCATGTTCCGACATTCCTGATCCGGGGGACCAGAAATGAACCGGCTGCGATCTGGCACTGTCCGGACGGACGGCTGATCGATGTGGACTGCGGGGCGGTTTTTACAGAAGCCGGAGGCAGGCTGGGGTGTCTCTGTCTGGAGACAGGCAAGGAGTATTATGCGTCTGCAGCTGATGACCAGGCTGTATGACATTGAGCAAGATCGATGAAATGCGATGCATTGAAAAGCGGAATGTGATAGAATAAAAAGGAATTGTCTTAAAATGAAAGGAGCGCAGTATAATGGGACCGAGAGAGAAACGAAATAAAGCGCTTGGGGAAAGAGTTGTCAAAGCGCTGGAATCAAGAAATATGGAAGCTTATTATGTGGAATCCAGAGAAGAAGCCGTAAAGACGGCACTCCGCCTGATCGGCGAGGGGAGCACGGTCAATATGGGCGGATCGGCTTCTGTCCGCGAATCCGGGCTTATTGAAGCGCTGAAGGACGGAAATTATACATTTTATGACCGGGACCTGGCGCCGACTCCGGAAGAGAAGGAAAAGATCGCGAGAAAGGCATTTGAATGCGACTGGTATCTGGGCAGTGTGAATGCCATGAGCGAGGACGGAGTTTTTGTCAATATTGACGGGAACGCCAACCGGGTGGCTGCCTATGCTTTCGGTCCGAAAAATGTGCTTTTGATCGTGGGGATGAATAAGATCGTTAAGACCCAGGAAGACGCCATGCACAGGGCAAGGAATGAGGCGGCGCCGATCAATACGCAGCGGTTTGGCTCGGATACCCCGTGCGTCAGGAACGGAAGCTGTTTTGACTGTAAAAGTGAAGACTGCATCTGCTGCCAGATCATGGTCACCAGATTCAGCAGGATCCCGAAACGGTTCAAGATCATCCTTGTAGATGAAAATCTTGGATTCTAGAATAACGGATAAACGAAGGAGCAGAATGATGCCGGAAAAAAGAAGAAGACGTTCCGGCGGCCGGAGGCCGCAGAAAAAACGGAAAAAACAGAATAAATTATTATTTGACATTATATCGGGTACGGTTCTGATCGCTGCGGTATGTGTGTTTGTGTTTTCACTGTATCAGCTTGTTATGATGCTTGTCCCGTATTACACAGGCGGGAAAGAGTATGATGAGATCCAGGATCTTGCGGTTGAGGCGGATGCGGACGGAACAGGGTTCAGTGTGGATTTCGATGCGCTTCTTGAGATAAATCCGGATACGATCGCCTGGATCAGGTTCGATGAACCCTCGATCATTAATTATCCGGTCGTAAAGAGCGCGGACAATGAGGAGTACCTTACAAAAACATTTTCCGAAAATGACAATAAACTTGGCGCTATTTTCATGGATATGCGCAACAGCAGTGATTTTTCGGATAAAAACACGATCATTTACGGGCATCATCTGAATGTAAGTCCGGATATGTTTTCCCGGCTTAACCTTTATAAAGATGAATCATTCTGCGAGGAACATCCTGATTTCTATATCTATACTCCGGATGGAAGCGTGCGCACATATACGGTATTTGCGGCAGGAGAGGTGAGTGCAAAGTCCGAGAATTATGTGGTGGATTTTGCAACGGATGAGGAGTACGAACAGTTCCTCAGCAGATGCAGCGCGGATTCGAATTATCAGGTGGATGTGGAACTGAACGCCCAGTCGCAGATCATAACATTGTCTACATGTACAGGAAACGGTCATGCAAACAGGTTTGTTGTCCGCGGGGTGCTTACAGATATTGACTAGCGGCAGGTGAAAGGAAAAGAAGATGGCAGACAGATTCAGTGTGGGAGATATTATCCGGATGAAAAAGCCTCATCCATGCGGAAGCCATGAATGGGAGATCCTGCGCACGGGCGCGGATTTCAGGCTGAAATGTGCCGGGTGCGGGCATCAGATCATGGTGTCAAGAAAGCTGGTCGAGAAGAATACCAGACAGATCGTGAAGAGGGCGCAGGGAGAGGAATAAATGAGAGTACTTGTGATAGACGGCCAGGGCGGCGGCCTGGGGAAACAGCTTGTGACCGCGGTGAAAGGATATGACCGCGGGATCGAGGTCATCGCCGTGGGCACCAACAGTGCGGCGACAAATATGATGCTGAAGGCAGGCGCGGACCAGGCGGCGACGGGAGAGAATTCTGTGGTGACCGTCTGCAGGAGCGCTGATGTGATCATGGGGCCGGTGGGCATCGTGATCGCGGACGCCATGCTGGGGGAGATCACGCCGCGCATGGCGCTGGCGGTCGGGCAGAGCGCGGCGAAGCGGATATTGATTCCGGTCAATCTTTGTGATAATATTGTCGTTGGAATTGAAAATATGTCTATGGGAAGACGCGTGGAATGCGCAGTGGATGCATTGAAAGAGATCATGGCATCAGAGGGATAAGGACCGGCATGAAGCCGGACGGACGGGCTGAAGCCCGGATATACCGGAGCGCATGATCGAAATACAGGAAAAAGATATCAGGAAGGTATCGGCTTTCAGAGGGAAGCAGGTGCCTTTTCTTTTTTTTCTGCAGACGGAGGATATACAGGATGACGGTAAAAGATTTTTTCAGACAGACGCCGCGGGCGGCCGCAGCGTTTTCGGGAGGGACGGATTCGGCGCTCCTCCTGTACCTTGCAAAACAGAACGGATGTGACGTGCATGCTTATTATGTGAAGACCGCATTCCAGCCGGAGTTTGAGCTGGAAGACGCGCGCAGGCTGGCGGGGGAGCTGGATATCCCAATGAGGGTGGTGGAGCTGGATATCCTGGCAGTGCCGGAGGCTGCGGCCAATGGGCCGGACCGGTGCTATCACTGCAAGCGGGCGATCTTCACGGCGCTTCAGGTAGCGGCAAAAGAAGACGGGTACACGGTCCTTCTGGACGGGACCAATGCATCCGATGACGCAGGCGACCGGCCTGGTATGCGGGCGCTCCGGGAACTGGGCGTGCGCTCGCCGCTACGGGAATGCGGGATCACGAAAGCGGAAGTGCGCCGGCTTTCCCGGGAAGCCGGGCTGTTCACCTGGGAGAAACCGGCGTACGCCTGTCTTGCCACCCGGATCCCGACCGGGACAGTGATCCGGGCGGACCGGCTTCGGAATGTGGAGCGGGCGGAAACGCAGATGAGTGAGATGGGATTTCTGGATTTCCGTGTCCGGATGTACGGAAATGCGGCGCGGATCCAGGTCCGGGCGGAGCAGCTTGCCCTGGTTCTTGAAAAGCGGGAAGAGATCGCAGAACGGATGGGCAGCCTTTTTGACGGTGTATTGCTGGATCTGAATGTGCGGGCCGGGAGCCCGGACATGGAACGGCACACAGAGAATGATCAGGAAGAGGAGGGAACAGATCATGAACAATAAACAGGAGATACTGGAGCTCCTCCGGAGTGTGGCGGACGGCTCGACTTCCCCGGAGCAGGCTCTTCTGCATCTGAAGGAAGAACCTTTTGAGGATTTGGATTATGCCAAGATCGACTATCACCGGGGCATCCGGCAGGGCGCTTCCGAGGTGGTCTACGGCGCCGGCAAGACGCCGGAGCAGATCCGGGGGATCGTGGAAGCGATGGGGGCGAAAGGATGCAGGAACATCCTGGTGACCCGTATTGACCAGGATACGGCGGATATCCTGTGCGCCGCTGTCCCGGCCGAGTATCATCCGCTGCCCCGGCTGGCCGTCGCATTTCCGGAACCGCAGGAGGGCCGGGGAAGCATCGTGGTGGCCACCGGCGGGACCAGCGACATCCCGGTGGCGGAGGAGGCGGCGCTGACGGCGGAAGCGATGGGAAACCGGGTCACCCGGCTCTACGATGTAGGTGTAGCGGGGCTTCACCGTCTGCTGTCCAATCTGGATCCGCTCATGAGCGCGCGCTGCGTTGTGGCCGTGGCGGGGATGGAAGGGGCTCTGGCCTCGGTGATCGGCGGCCTGGTGGACTGCCCGGTGATCGCGGTGCCCACCAGTGTTGGATACGGGGCGAACTTCGGCGGGCTGTCGGCGCTTTTGTCCATGCTCAACTCCTGTGCTTCCGGGTGCAGCGTGGTGAATATTGACAACGGATTCGGCGCCGGATATCTGGCGGGAATGATCAATCATATGGAAGGGATAAAGGAGAACTGACGGAATGAAGACCTTATATATTGAATGTAATATGGGCGCGGCCGGCGACATGCTGATGGCGGCGCTGTACGAACTGCTGAGTGATGAACAGAAACAGCAGTTCGTGGAAAAGATGAACGGTCTGGGTCTTCCGGGGGTAAAAGTGGTGCCCTGCAGGAAGACGACCTGCGGGATCGCGGGCACACATATGGAAGTGACCGTGCATGGAGAAGAGGAGCGGGAGCCGGACACACCGCACGGGCATCCGCAGGACTTCCTGCATGACCACGGATGCGGACATCAGCATGGACATGAACATGACGACGGGCGCCCGCTGCCGGAGTGTGTGCGGGATCATGCGCGCCGGGTCTATGACCTGATCGCGGAAGCGGAGACGAAGGCCCACGGGTGTCCGGCGGGCGACGTGCATTTCCACGAAGTGGGCGCCCTGGATGCGGTGGCGGATGTGGCCGGAGTCTGCTATGCCCTGGAACTGCTCCATCCGGACCGGATCCTGGCGTCGCCGGTCCATGTGGGGAGCGGCACGGTCCGCTGCGCCCACGGCGTGATGCCGGTCCCTGCGCCGGCTACGGCGAATCTCCTGGCGGATGTACCTATGTACGGCGGACAGGTCAGGGGAGAACTGTGCACGCCAACCGGGGCGGCTCTGCTCGTACATTTCGCGCAGCATTTCGGGGATATGCCGGTGATGCGGGGAACGTCCGTCGGCATCGGGGTCGGAACGAAAGAATTTGACCGGGCAAACTGCGTCCGCGTTTTTCTGGGAGAGACAGAAGAGGGCGCCGATGGCAGCATCGCGGAGCTGGTGTGCAATATCGACGACATGACGCCGGAGGCGCTCGCGTACGCGCAGAAAAGGCTCCTTGATCTGGAGGCGCTGGATGCGTATGCCACGGCGGGGATCATGAAGAAAGGACGGCCGGGCTGGGAACTCACCGTACTCTGCCATGCGGACCGGATCGACCGGACCGCGGAAGATATCCTGCGGGAGACGACGACCAACGGCGTGCGGGTCCGCCTCTGCCGGAAATATTTCCTGAAACCCGGCAGTGAAACGGTGGAGACCACGTACGGTGCAGTCCGGGTAAAGACGGCTGAAAGGTCCGGCATCGTGCACGTGAAGCCGGAATATGAAGACGCGGCTGCAGCGGCGGAGAAGGCGGGCGTTCCATACCGGGAAGTCTGTGAAGAAACGATGCGGGCGTACCATGCCGGAAAGAGAAAGGGGCAGGCGGACAATGCGTAGAAAATATACCGCGGTGCTCCTGTCAGCGGCACTGGCGTTATCCGCGGCATTTGCGGCATCCGGCTGCGGGAGCGGCTCTGAAGGAACGGGAGCGGCTGCCCGGACATCCGCGCAGGCGGCAGAGCAGAGGGCCCGGGCGGGGGAAGTGGTGGTGGCCATGGACCCCAATTCCGAACCGGCGGCCGGTTTCGATCCGGCGTACGGCTGGGGCGCAGGCGAACATGTCCATGAGCCGCTGATCCAGAGCACCCTGACGGTGACGAACCCGGATCTTACCATCGGGTATGATCTGGCGACGGATTATTCGGTCAGTGAAAACGGCCTGACCTGGACGGTCACGATCCGGGATGATGTGTCCTTTACGGACGGGGAGAGGCTTACCGCGGAGGATGTGGCTTTTACATACAATACTGTTAAAGCGTCCAGTTCGGTCAGTGATTTTACCATGCTGGACTATGCAGAAGCGGCGGATGACAGAACGGTCGTGTTCCATATGAACCGGCCGTTCTCCATCTGGCCCTATACCATGGCCGTGACCGGGATCGTGCCGGAGCATGCCTATGACAGCGCGACATACGGCGCATCTCCCATCGGTTCGGGCAGATATATCCTGAAGCAGTGGGACCGGGGGCAGCAGGTGATCCTGGAGGCGAATCCGGATTACTACGGCGGGGAGCCGCTGATGAAGAAAGTGACGATCCTCTTTATGGAGGAAGATGCGGCGTTTCTTGCGGCGCAGGCCGGCCAGGTGGATCTGGCCTATACGTCCGCCACATACTCGGACCAGCAGATCGAAGGATATGCGCTGGCGTCCTATGCCACGGTGGACAACCGGGGATTCAATCTTCCGGCCGTGCCGGAGCAGACCGACGCACAGGGGCGCACGGTGGGAAATGATCTCACGGCGGACGTGCGGGTGCGCCGGGCGATCAATATGGGCATTGACCGGCAGGAAATGATCGACCATGTGCTGAACGGGTATGGAAGCCCGGCATACAGCGTGTGCGATCAGATGCCCTGGTACAGCGAAGCCTCCGAGGTGGAATATGACCCGGAGGGCGCGGCGGCGCTTCTTGACGAGGCGGGCTGGAAGACCGGGGACGACGGCGTCCGGGAAAAGGACGGCGTGAAGGCGGAACTGAACCTGCTCTATTCGGCCGGGGACTCCGTGCGCCAGGCGCTGGCCGCGGATTTCGCGGACCAGCTCGGGAAACTTGGCATCTCCTGCACGCTGGAAGGCGTGGGCTGGGATACGGCTTACGACCGGGCGCTCTCGGATCCGCTGATCTGGGGCTGGGGCGCCCATACGCCGATGGAGCTTTACAACATTTACCATACGGCCGCCGGATCGGATTGGGCGCTGTATTCGCCCTATGCCAGCGATGCCGTGGACCGTTATATGGATCAGGCGCTGGCGCAGAATGACCTGGAAACGTCTTATAAGCTGTGGCAGCAGGCCCAGTGGGACGGGACGGAAGGCGTGACCTGGGAGGGCGACATCCCCTGGGTGTGGCTGGTGAATATCGACCATCTCTACTGGGTGCGGGACGGGCTTCAGGTGGCGGAGCAGAAGATCCATCC
>CALWDN010000062.1 GCA_944376685.1 uncultured Mediterraneibacter sp.
ACCGGAACGACACATGGTCAAACCGGAGGACTCCTTTTTCATTTTCAGAAAAATGCTCCGCCCGATCCGGGTCTTTGATGGCGGTCCGGCTTGCAAGCACTTCCTCCACACGGTCGGCCGCAACCGCCGCACGGGGCAGCATGATGGAAAGCATGCACAGCATCAGGAAGCCCATGATGATCTGCATCGTATACTGGATAAAAGCCATCATATCCCCCACCTGCATCTGGCCGTTGTCGATGCCGTGGGCACCGTTCCACATGATCAGCACGGAGACCCCGTTCATGATCAGCATCATGACCGGCATCATGAAGGTCATGGCCCGGTTGACGAACAGGTTCGTCCTCGTCAGATCCCGGTTGGCCCGGTCAAAACGCTCCTCTTCATGCTTCTGCGTACTGAAGGCGCGGATCACCGGCAGGCCGGTCAGGATCTCGCGCATCACAAGGTTCACCCGGTCCACCAGGGACTGCATGATGCGGAACTTCGGCATGGCCACCAGGAATAAAAGCAGGATGACCAGCCCGATCAGCACCACTGCCAGCCCGATGATCCAGGACATGGACACATTGGTCTGGAATACCTGGATCACTCCGCCGATGGCAAGGATCGGCGCATAGAGCACGATCCGCAGGAGCATCACGATGATCAGCTGGATCTGCTGGATGTCGTTGGTGCTCCGGGTGATCAGGGATGCGGTTGAAAAATGATCAAACTCATTGTTGGAAAACCCGACCACCTTGCGGAAGACTCTTCCTCTCAGATCCCGGCCCGTTGCGGCGCCCACCCGGGACGCCATGAATCCAACCAGGACGCTGCCCGCCATCCCGAGGAGCGCAAGGCCGGCCATCTTTCCGCCGGTTGTCACCAGATAACGGATCTGGAGTCCGTCCATATCGATCCCCAGAGTTTTATAGGCGGCTCCCACATAGCTCACCGCCGCCTGATCGAGGATCGTATCCGGCAGCTTTCCCGTCATCTCCTCCATGCCGGAAATCAGTCCTGCCCGCTGTTCCTCCGGCATCATCTGAAGGATATCGAACACGGTCATATCATCCGAAACCATGCCTTCCGGCAGCGCGGCCTTCAGCTGCTCTTCGATCTGCGCGGTCATCTCGCTTCCGGACTCGAATCCGGCAGTCAGCATCATCGGGCCCGCCAGCACATCCCGGAGTTCTGTCATGTCTTCATCGGTCATGCCCGCTTTCATCACATAAGCCGGCACATCATAGGTATTGTCATCTTCCGTATAACTGTCAAGAACCGTCTGCTGTTCATCCGACGAGACAAACAGAAGCAGCCGGTCCATCTCTTCCACAGAGATCTGTTCCGGCACCTGGTCCTCCACGCCGCCCTGCTGGATGCCCACATTTACGATGTCCGATGTGTAGGCCGGCAGCGACAGATCACAGTACGCCTGGATAAACAGCACGGCGATGATCAGAAGGAGCGCTTTCCAGTGCTCCGCCGCATACTTAAATAAATTCTTCATGGCAAGTCATTCCTCTCTGTAAATCTATTTCCGGTCCAGATTGTCGCTGATCTGAAGGAGCAGCCGCTTCAGGATCGCGACCTCCTCCCCGGTCATATTGCAGAACATCAGCTCTTCCATCTGCTGCGCCACTGTCCAGACGCCCTGGATGCAGGATTTTCCTTTCTCCGTCAGGGACAGGCGCATCACCCGCTGATCCTTCGGATCCGCATGGCGGGTCAGATATCCGTCCCGCTCCATCTTCTGGATCGAAGCGGTGATGGAAGGCGGCGTCACATTGAGCCTTGCCGCCAGTTCCTTCTGGGACATCGAATCACTCTGATGCAGGGTAAAAAGAACGCCCGCCTGACTTTTATTCAGGTCAAACTCCTGATACATCTCCTGCGCCCGGTTCATCATCTTGTGCATGACGATCCCCATCATCCCGATCGCGGGGATCTCATCACGGCAGTGATTCATAGTATCTCCTCCTTATAGTCCACATTAATTAGTTAGCAAACTAAACGATAGTTTAGTACTGCTCCACAAATCTGTCAACGGATTACGGGGTGATTTCACATTTATTTTATACTTTTTTCACAAAATCCAGAATAACTGAAGGGAGCCGGCACACTGATTTAGTGTGCCGGCTCCCTTCACCTGACAGTCTTATATTTCGTGTTTATCCAGCAGAAAATCAATAATATTATAATGAATGATGCCGTTTCTGCTCATATCTACAATGTCACTGCTGATTACATATTTAGGATAATTATCGTCAATATTCTCCAGATTTCCGAATTCCCTGGCGATACAGTCTTCTGTCAGGACATATACGACCTGGATATACAGTTTCTTCTGTCCTTTGTAACATACAAAATCAATTTCCTGTGAATCCAGCTTTCCCACTTTCACGTCATATCCCCGGCTCAGCATCTCCAGATACACTACATTTTCAAACAGCTTGCTGGAATCTGTCTGCTCACTTGCCTTATTTATATTGCGGAGTCCGATATCGCCGGCATAATATTTCTCTGTTGAAGCCAGAATGCTTTTCCCTTTAATATCATATCTCTCCACTTTTGACAGGATCATTCCTTCCTGAAGCTTATCAATATAATTCAATAATGTTTCCACTGTAGTAGAGAATCCTGCCGCCTTCAGCGTACGGCTGATAGAGCGTGCAGAAAATGGATTCCCGATATTGTCCAGAAGAAATTCCAGAAGTTTTCTCAGT
Source organism: uncultured Mediterraneibacter sp. (assembly GCA_944376685.1). GTDB lineage: Bacteria > Bacillota > Clostridia > Lachnospirales > Lachnospiraceae > Mediterraneibacter. The sequence goes on from CALWDN010000062.1 coordinate 2,709, forward strand.
AAATTTTCATTTTTGATCGCATATCTGGAAAGAATATCTTTCATTACAACCGAATCATATACATCTTCAAGATATGTGCGCACCGAATGTTCATCCGGCAGCAACAGGCGCATTGGCAGGCCGCCGTATTTCAGATAATCTGCAAAAAGCTGCTCTCTTCTGTACGGAATACTGTTTTTTTCGTAAAACTCCCGTATCTCTGACAGAACAAAAGGATACACATGAAAAGAAACATATCTTCCCGCCATATTTGTTGCCAGTTCGCCCGACAGCAGTTTACTGTTCGATCCTGTAACGTAGATATCACAATCCAGATCGATCCTGAACGAAGGGATGACTGAGTGCCACTCTTTCACATGCTGGATCTCATCAAAGAAGAGATAAACCCTTCCTCCTGCCTGTTCTGCACGCTCCATAACATATTGATAAAAGGCATCCGCATCTTCAAGTTTTTTAAACCGCCGTGACTCAAAATTAATCTCTATGATATTTTTTTCCGGCACTCCCTGATCCAGAAGAATGTCGCGGATCTGTGAAAGCAAAATAGTCTTCCCGCTCCTTCTGAGTCCGATCAGTACCTTGATCAGATCTTTGTCAATAAACGGACTTATCTGATCCAGATAGCGATTTCGTTTTATCATCTCCATACATTTCACATCCTCTAATAATATTGTCTTTATTATACCTCACAATATTATTATTTTCAACTTTTTGTCGGTCTATACCCAGACAATATTCTGATTTTCCAATTTTTGTCTGTTCTTATCCTGACATTTTTATCACGCCAGTCCGTGTTCTTCCAGCCACGCCATCCATGTATTCTTCCCTTCCCGCACTTTCCGGGCCCGCACGGTGAACTCCAGGATCGTAAGCCCTGTAAATACAAGGAACAGAATCAGCAGGAAAATGAGGCAGCCGCGGATGCTCTCCCCGCCGCTTATGGTGCTCCGGAACGCTTCCACCGTATAGGTAAACGGCACCCAGTCATGAAGATAAGGCACGAATGATCCGGACAGTTCATACGGATAGGTTCCCACGGAACCGGCCAGCTGGATCACCATGAAGATCAGCATCAGGAAGCTGCCCACGCGCCCCAGCAGACTGGTGAAGAAGTACATCACCGACATGAATGCCAGCGACGCCGCACACGCCACCAAAACCGTTTTTCCGGCCTCCACCGGCGTAAAGCCGTCAAATACATGCAGTGCGCCGATCATGACCACGGCCTGAAGAAGCGCCGTCAGGTAGAGCACAGACGCCTTGCTGACCCACCAGCGGAATCCGGATTTCATCTGCCCCGCATAACTGGTCAGCGGATACATCAGGCTGAACGCGATACAGCCGACCCACAGACCCACGGACATCATGTACGGCGCCATGGCGTGGCCGTTATTGGCCACTTCAGTGATCTGTGTCTCTTCCGTATCCACCGGCGCGGCAAACATATCCGCCGCCTGATCCGATGTATTCGTCTCCCGGATCTGATCTGCGCCGCTTCCCAGTTCTTTTGACAGCGTATCCGCGCCTTCCGATACCTGGCCGATCCCGTCGCCCAGTTCACGGCTGCCCTCTGAAAGCTTTCCCGCCCCGCTGCCGATCTGGTCGGCTCCGTCTGAAAGCTTCGCCGCGCCTTCCGTCAGCGCTTTACTGTTCGAGGTGAGCTGCCCGGCTCCGGAGACAAGCGCGTAGGTTCCGTCTTTTAGTTTTCCGCTTCCCTGCGCCAGTTCTCCCAGGCCGCTGTCCAGATCCGCAGCGCCTTTCCGGAGCGCCGATGTTCCTTCTTTCTGAAGCTGCTCCGCCCCTGACGCGGCAGTGGAGATGCCTCCGGCCAGCGCCGGCGCCTGCTCCGCCAGCGCGGAAGTCCCGGCCTGAAGCTGGCCGATCCCGCTTTCAAGAGAATCCGCCCCGTCCTGCACGGCGGAGATCCCCTCCTGAAGATCCGGGATCTTCGATGCCAGCTGTGCACTCCCGGCTGCCGCATCATCGACGCCGTACGTATAGGCAGAGATCCCTTCCGAAAATGCATCCGCCTGCTGCTGCACTGCCGCGATCTGTGCCTTTACTTCCTCCGGCACACCTTCCGCCCCGGCAAGGGCCGACAGCGCCTGGCTGATCCCGGCGGCTCCGTCGCGCAGCGACTGGGACCTGGAAGCGGCGGACTGAAGCCCGGAACTGACCGCATCTGCCCCGTTCTTCAGGTCGGCCGCCCCGTCAGACAGGGATGCGATCCCACCGGAGAGCTGCGCCGCACCGTCACTTAATGAAGCCGCACCGGCATTGAGTGCATCTGCCGCATCCGGAAGATTGGATGCCGCCGTATTCAGTTCGGACAGTCCGGCATTGAGCGCCGCCATATTGTCATCCACATCCGCCGCGCCGGCCGCCAGATCCGAACCGCCTTTCTGTGCGTCATTCATCCCGCTGTCCAGTGCGTTCACACCGTTTTGCAGTTCTTCCGCCCCGGCTGCCGCTGCGCTGACGCCGTCCGTATACTGAACCAGGCCCACTTCCAGCTCCCTGCTTCCGTCCGTAAATACAAGTGCGCTGTCCGCGAGCACCTGCAGATTGTCCGTGATCGTCTGACTGCCGTCGGCCAGCCGGTCCGCCCCGTCTTTCAGTTCATCCGAGCCGTCCGCCGCCTCCTGCATTCCGTCGCCCACCTCTGCAAGCTTGTCAAACATGACTTCCGTATAGGTCTTTGTCACCTCTTCCCGCACCGAGCTTTCCAGTTCCTTCATGGCGGTCTCACTCATCTTGGACGCGATATAGTTCGTCCCCGGGTTCGTTTCATAGACCAGCGTCATTTTCTCCGGATTCGCGTCCGTCAGCGACGCGGCATGGGCCGAGAAGTCCTCCGGGATAGTGATGACCATATAGTAGGCGCCGTCCTTAAGCCCCTGCTGAGCCTCCGTCTCCGACGGGAACCGGAAGTCCAGGGCATCATTGTTTTTCAACTCATCCATCAGATTTTTTCCGATGTCCAGTTCCTGATCTGCATAGGAGACCGGCACGTCATGGTTGATGACCGCCACCGGCAGCTTGTCGATATTCCCGTACGGATCCCACATGGATCCGAGGAAAAGCGTGGTATAGATCGTTGGGATCGCGATGACCGCGACCGTGACGATCAGAAGGATTTTATTTTGGAACAGTTTACGCCATTCCTGTTTCAGCATTTTTTAGATCTCCCTTCCATTTCACAACATTTATTCTATTAATAGATATTGTGTTGATTTTCTTAACGTGATGAATTATAGTGAAATCAGAGAAAAGATACAACCATTAATGTCATGTGGTTTTGTCTGTTAATGGATAAATAAGCGACACAGTGTCTATTATTCATTTTTATTTTAGAAATGTAAGGAGAAATGTAACATGGCAAAAAATATGGACCGGCGGGTCCGCAAGACAAGAGCCCAGCTCCGTCAGGGACTGGCTGAGCTTCTGAAAGAAAAAAGCATAAAAGAGATCACGGTCAAAGAACTGGTGGAAAAAGTGGATATCAACCGCTCCACCTTCTATCTGCACTATACGGATATCTATGACATGATGGAAAAGATCGAAAATGAGCTGACCGGGGAGATTGAGGATCTGATCCACACCCACCCGGTAAGCCCCTTCAATGAAGACAGCTTCCCCTTCATCGAGGATATTTTCTCCATCCTCGCAGAAAACCGGGACATCTGCGCCGCCCTGCTCGGGCCCAACGGCGACATCTCCTTCCTGCACCGGATCGAAGCGCTCCTCTCCGAGCACAGCCTGAACGCACTGAAGCAGACATTTCCGGAGAAGATGGACGACCTGACATACTATTACGCCTTCTGTCTCTCCGGCTGCATCGGCCTGGTCAAGACCTGGCTGTCGGAAGGATCTTCCGTCAGCCCACAGCACATGGCGGAACTTACATTTAAACTCATTATGAATGCGCTGCGGGGATTTTATCCCGATCTTTCCGTAAAACATCATGATTTTTAAGGAATATTGGAAAAACGCTTGACTGTAAAGTCTCTTTACAGCTTATGCTCGGATCAGAAAAGACAGAAGGAGACGACCTGATATGACGATCAAAGAAATGGAACAGCGTTCAGGAATGACACGCGCCAATATACGCTTTTATGAATCCGAAGGACTTCTCATCCCGGCCCGGGATAAGAACGGCTACCGCAATTACTCTGACGCCGACCTGGAGACCCTGCGGAAGATCCGCCTGCTCCGGAGCCTGCACATCCCCCTTGACGACATCCGCGCCCTGATCAGGGGAGACCGCCGGCTCTCTGATGTGCTCGGAACACATATGACAGAACTTGAAAACAGCCGAAGTGAACTGGACCGCTGCAGGGACGTCTGCGGGCTTATGTGCCGCGACCGCGCAGAGTACGCCACACTGGACGCCGCACACTATCTGAAAGAACTGGAAGCTGTGCCCGGATCCGTTCCGGCTGAATTAGAAACAGATACGCTGCCGAAAGTAACCGCCCCGTGGAAGCGGTATTTCGCACGTCTGATCGACTCCTGGATCTATTCCCTGATCCTGGACGCCTTCCTCTGCCTGATCTGGCACAATAACAGCGCAGAGTTTCACCTGGGCGTGTCCGTTTTCACCTGGCTGGCGGGCATGGGGCTGATGATCCTGCTGGAACCGGCTATGCTCTCATCCGCCGGGACCACCCCGGGCAAATTTATCTTCGGCCTCAGTGTGACCGGTCAGGACGGCAGCCCCCTGACCTGGTCCGAAGCGTGGTCCCGTACGTGGCTGGTCCTGCACAGGGGATTCGGGTTCTATATCCCGGTCTATCATCTCATCCGCCTGTACAGTTCCTACAAGTCATGCGTGAAAGAAGAATATCTGGAGTGGGAGGAAAACACGGTCCTTATACTAAAAAAGCGCCCAACTCCACTGCTTGCATTTATGCTTGCCCTCGCCTTCCTCCTCTCTTCAGGCAGCGAACTGCTTCTGAATGAAGCCGCGTCGCTCCCGCCGAACCGCGGCAGCCTCTCTGTAGCAGAGTTCTGCGAAAACTACAATATGCTTCAGAAATTTTATGGCGTCAACCGGCCGGTCAACACTCCGGACCAGTATTTTTACAATACTTATGCCAAACCGATGCTGCTGGATGAAAACGGGCAGTGGCAGGAGCTCCCGAATTATTCTCAGAGCTATGACGAAACTTTTTCCGGACTTCCGCAACTCATTTTTGACGGAAATGAAAAGGACATCACCGGCGTCTCTTTCTCCCTGTCCTATAACAATGAGAATGTGACCGTGATGCCCTATGATGATTTTATGGCGCTGGCAGCCCTGTCCCTGATCTGCGCGCAGGATGACTATAACTTCGTCACTTCCCCGCCCCAGTATATCTACGGCAGGATCAAAAGCGCAGCCGAAACATTCAGCAGCTTCAATCTGACCTGCGGAGACGTCACCGCACAGTGCGAAGTTGAATTCGATGGATATGAATTCTCAGACACCGGCACCATGCTGCTGCCGGAATACGGCGCGGAACCTTCGTACCGCATGGAGTTTTCTGTCCGAAAGAACTGATGGACGATGTGGTCCCGCCATATAGTATTTTATGCAAGATCATATTTCACGACATCGATATTTACGTCTCCGTCTGCGAAAAAGGAAATCCCTTCCGCCGACTGGTCTGTATAGATTGTCGCCGTCATGACCTGCTCACCGTTGTTTATGAACACCTCTGCGCTGAACCTGTCAAGGATCACCCGCAGTTTCAGTTCACCGTTTTTACTGTTCACCAGACACCGGCGCTGATGAATGATCGCTCTTCTGGAACCGGAAAATTTCCTGTCGATTTTAAGAACGGATTCATGAGGACGGAAACTGAGCGCCGTCTGGTATGTATCATCCTGAGCAAAACGCAGCGCGAATTTCCGGTACATATTTTCTAAGTCGCCGGGGCGGACGGTCAGTTCCAGATCGATCCTTCTGCCCCGGATCCCGTCCAGACGTATCACATCGGTAAATGCAACATTGCGGTACTCTTTTTTATTCTTCCGCATCTCTTCCAGCTCTCTGACCGGACGCTGGTAAAGCCGGTTGTTCTTTATAAAAAGCTCTCTTGGAAGACTCATCTGCCCCAGCCATTTTTCTTCCGGCGAGCGGATCGCACATGCATCCCAGTTCTGCATCCAGCCGATCATCACCCGACGTCCGTCCGGTGTCAGGATCGTCTGAGTCGCATAGAAGTCAATTCCATAATCAATGGCCTGATCATACTGCTCTGTAAAGTTTCCTGTCTCTTCATCATATTCTCCGATCAGACAGACCGTTCCGTTTCCGTTATGATATTCAAATCCTTTCGGCAGCATATCCTGCGGACTTGTCAGCAGCACCCATTTTCCGTCCAGTCTGAAGAAGTCAGGACACTCCCACATCTTTCCGAAACGGTTATGATTGGATGCCAGAATGCTCTTAAACTTCCATTTGAATCCATCCGGGCTGGTATATAATAATATCTGTCCGCTTCCGTCTGCCGGCCGGCTTCCGACCACGCAGCAGTATGTGCCGTCTTCTTTCTGCCATATTTTCGGATCCCGGAAATCATGTGCACTGCTTCCCTCCGGAAGATCCGCTTTATCCAGGACCGGATTCATCTCATACTTTTCATAATCCACACCGTCGCCTACGGCAAGACACTGAGTCTGGATATCCCCATATCCGCCGTCCGCCTGCCGTTCCCGGAGCACACCGGTATACATCAGCAGATGCCTGCCGTCCGGAAGCGCTACCGCGCTCCCGGAGAAACATCCGTCCCGGTCACAGGCATCATCCGGTGCAAGTGCCGCCGGAAGATATTCCCAGTGCAGAAGATCACTGCTTACCGCATGTCCCCAGTGCATCGGTCCCCATTTTGTTTCATACGGATAATACTGATAAAACATATGATACTGCCCATTGTAGTATGAGAAGCCGTTCGGATCATTCATCCAGCCAGTGCGCGCAGACAAATGGAAATCCGGCCGCTCCTCTTTCTTTATCATCTTTTCAGAAGCTTCTTCGTATTTTCTTGCTTCACGCAGTGTCTGACTTGTCATATTGATTCGATTCCTTTCCTGCTTAATTTCCGGACGCGGCATCCGCGGACCCTGCCGCTTCAAGCTCTGCAAGGGATTCCTGATAGCTGTCGAAATATTTCTGCTTAATCTGCAGATATTCGGATAAACCGTAGTCCTCCATCTTCTGGAGATACTCGTCCCACTCTTCATCGATCCCGCCGTTTAAGATCCAGTCCGCTTTCTTCTGTTCCGCGTATTTCTTGATATCCGTATCAAGCTGTGATACCCGGTTCGTATCATCAATGCTCATAAATACATTCGGATAGACATATTTACTGTGCATGTCATCCAGATAGACCTCATGCATATTATCAAGACGCCATTTCGCATCATCCGGCTGTGTTACATACACATCATAATAATCATTAAGCACAGCGAGCGGGCCGTTTACAGACTGTGCCTGCCGTACTTCCACCGGTGATGCATCGCCCAGGGCCAGATGCTTCAGCATCGGTCCGCCTTCTGCATTCGTACTCATCTCAAAGATATTGTCCGCATCTTTCTCGCCATAGGTTCCCCAGTTGTTCTGCGGAGACTGGAGCGGCGCATACATCTGGTCGATCCACGCCGCTGCCAGAGCCGTATCGCGGCAGCTGGTCGTAAGCACACATCTTCCGCGGTCAAAGCCGCTTGTCTCGCTTCCGTTCTGACGGGTAATATTGACAAGGCCGTCCGGTCCCGCCAGAGCCGGCATCATCACGTAATCCTCATAGTTGTCGATATTTGCGATATCCCATGTGAAGCAGAGACCGTATCTGTGGTTCTTTCCTTTTGCGACATATGTGGACCATTCCTGCGTAAATGCCTCGGGATCCACAAGATCCTGCTCTACCAGAGAGTGCAGCCACTTGATTCCTTCTTTATACCCTTCCTGTACTGTGGTATATATTACCTCGCCTTCATCTGTCACTGCAAAATGATCGCCGGTATCTCCATAGCCTTCGCCGAAACCATTGATCAGGATCGCCGGATCCTGATCGCCGTTATTGATGATAAACGACATCGGGATCACATCGCCCTCAATATTAAATTCCTTTTCAAGAGCATCTGCATTGTCCCGGAACGCGATGAGCGCCTGCTCCAGTTCTTCTGTTGTAGTCGGCACTTCAAGTCCGAGGAAATCCAGCCACTTCTTATTGATATACGGGATGTCACCGATAGCCTGGATCGCTTCCTTGCCCTCACCCAGCTGCTCGATCCAGGGGAAGGAATAAATGTGGCCGTCCGGCGCTGTGACCATTGTCCTGTATTCCGGATATTTTTCAAACACAGCCTGAAGGTTTGGCATATATTTGTCGATCAGGTTTTCCAGCGGGATGATGATGCCCTGCTTCGCATACCGGAGCAGATCGTAATCGTTCATACCGGCCGTAAAAAGTCCGTCCGGAAGGTTGCCGAACTGCGCCAGTGCCAGATTCTTCTTGTCGGCAAACTGGTCGTCCACAAAACATGTCCAGTCAATATGTACATTAGTCTGCTCCTCCAGCCTCTGGAAGATCAGTTTATCATTCGGCTCCTGTGTCGTCGTCGCCGGAGCGCTTGTAATAAACGAAAGTTCTTTCGTCTCTTCAAGTGGAAAGGTTACTTCTTCGACCGGCGTATCCGGATCTGTATCTGCAACCTGCGCGTTTCCACTGCTGCACCCAAACAGGGACATTGTCAGTATCAGTGACAGGCCAAGACCCGTCAGTCTTTTTATTCTTTTTCTCATCACTTCTCGGCCTCCTAACCCTTGACAGAACCAACCATGATTCCTTTGTCGAAATATTTCTGGAAGAACGGATACATGATCAGCAGCGGCAGACTGGATACAACGATCGTTGCATATTTGAGCAGTTCCGCTACTTTTGCCATTTCCGCCGTACTCTGGATATCCGCGATCATTCCCGGCTGCGGTGTATTCTGCACCAGGATGGATCTGAGCACAAGCTGCAGCGGCTGCATATTGGCATCATTCAGATAGATCATTGCATCAAAATAGCTGTTCCACATTCCTACAAAAGACCAGAGCGCCAGCACCGCGATGATCGGCTTGCACACCGGCATCATGATCTTGAAGAAATGCTGGATCTCGCTTGCCCCATCCAGCGAAGAAGCCTCTCTGAGTTCTGTCGGGATCGACTGGAAGTATGTTCTCGCAAGGATCATGTTCCACACATTAAATGCACCCGGAAGCAGGATGGCCCACACGGTATTGACCAGATGCAGGTTGTTGACGAGGATGAATGTGGGGATCATTCCACCGCCGAAGAACATCGTGATCACAAAGATCACATTAAAAAATTTTCTGCCGACAAATTCTTTCTTGGACATCGGGTAAGCGGCGAGAAGTGTAACAAATACAGAGATCACTGTAAATGCCGCCGAATAGAAGAATGAGTTGGCAAATCCTCTCCAGATCATATCATTTTCCAGTACCCGTTTATATGCATCCAGCGTCCAGTCTTTAAAATCAAA
>CALWDN010000063.1 GCA_944376685.1 uncultured Mediterraneibacter sp.
GATCAGCCCCAGCGGGATCGCCCCCAGAAGCGTAACAAAAAACAATTTTAAGGTCTGTAAAAAACCGGTGTTCAGCGCCCCCACGACAATGGGGAACTGTTCTGAAAATGTCATGACTTATCTCCGTCCGTCTCTGTTATGGTCTTTTCTATTCTGCGATCAGCGCAGCCTGCACGCCGTAGGTCTCGGCGATCTCCTGCATGGTGCCGTCCTCATAGCATGCCGCAAAGAAATCATTGAGCGCCGCCGTCAGGTCAGATCCCTGCCTGAATCCCACGCCGTACTCCTCATTGTTCAGGTGTACCGTGTATGTAAGGTCCGAATAACTTGTTCCCTCGCCGATCATAGCCGCAGCCATCAGAAGGTCGATCACCGCCGCGTCAGATGTGCCTGCAGCCACTTCCATCAGGGCATCCGCCTGCGCCGTCACCGGCGTCACGTTCAGTTCCCTGGCCTCCAGCTCCGCTTCTCCGGCGCTTCCCGCCTCAGCCGCAAAGTTCAGGCCGGCAAGGCTGTCCTCATCCTGATACTGGTCCGCAACATCAGCAGGGACTACAACAACCTGCGCGTTTGTCAGGTACGCATCTGTGCAGTCCATGGAACTGGTCACTTCCTCTGTCAGCGTCATGCCGTTCCATACGCAGTCGATGGTCCTGCCGTCCAGCTCCATGATCTTGTTATCCCAGTCGATCTCAACAAACTCGGCCTCAACGCCCAGGCTCTCCGCAAACGCCTTTGCAAGGTCCGCATCAAAGCCGACCCATTCGCCGCTTTCATCCCTGTAATCCATAGGCTCAAAATTCGTGATGCCTACGACCAGCGTGCCTTTATCCTGTACATATGCTTTATCGCTCTCACTCTCGCCGCCGTTGTCCCCGCTGTCCTTTCCGCCGCAGCCGGCCAGCATGGAAACCGCCATCGCCCCGCACAGGAGCATGCTCAATACTTTCTTTTTCATAATTACCTCCATCACCGGGTGGACCCGGGTGCTTTTTTTCTCTACCAATGAACCACTGTACCATGGTAAAGTTACTGTTGTATTCTATCACATGAAAATCCCCCTGTCAAACCTTAGTTGCTTCAACCTGTTCTGACAGAGGGCATATATGCGTGATCCAGTGCCTGCGGACGCCTTACGAATGGCTCCGGCGGTGCTGGCGCTTCCATTTATCAAGACAGTCCGCGCCCGGTTCATCCGGAAGCGTCTTTTTGATATCGTCGATCTCCCGCCGCATCCGGGCGTTTGCTTCCATATATTCATCCTGCTTGGTGATAAGGATGTGGTATTCCTCAAGGGACATATATTTGTAGGACGCATACAGATACGGCATGATAAGGTTTTTATCCCCGGTCAGCTGGTATGCCCTGTCATACATGCGGGCCGCCTCCTGGTACAGGAACAGGCGTCCGTACGCCGCTCCAAGCCCTGCGTATACGCTGCCGTAGAACTTGTCATCCACGGTCTCGTCTTTTTCTCCGTTCAGGATCGCCTGATAGACAAGGATCGCTTCCTCCACCTCTCCGCTCTCCAGCAGGTTGTCCCCTTTGTATTTCTGCCGTTCGATGTCCTTCTGGTTTTTCAGATGCTCCAGCACATTCTGGATCCGGATCATCTCGGGCTCCCTGTAGATCCTGGACGCCTTCAGGATCGTTATGACAAACTTCTCCACCGATCCCCTGAGGCGGAGGATGTCGCGCAGATCCGAGGCAAGCCTGTCCATCCCAAGCTCTTCCTGCAGCCAGCTGCACAGCTGCTCATTCATGATCGTATAATCGATCAGATACAGGTTGTTGCACAGATAATAGCAGAGCTCTTCGATCGTATAGACCCTGCAGTGTATCCTTGTGATCTCATAGGGATGCGACGCGCGCCTGTCATGACAAAGAATTAAATTTCCCATCATTTCCTCCTAAATGTATCGTCTTCTCCACATTCGTATCCGTAGCCGGGAAGAAATCTCCGAATCCGGCATCCCGCACCGTGATCCTGCACGTTTTCTCATCGAGGAAAAGCGTCTCGATCTGCAGCCTCATAGAATACTCGGACCTTTTGGGGAAAGACTCCAGTGAAATCTTTTCCGTCCTGACATTGCCCTGGATCAGCGATTCAATGTGGAACTCAATGTCCTTCATATCCTCACACAGAACCTCCCACTGATTGTTGGATTCGTACCAGTGGGCTCCCCACGACACGATCGGATACCACATTTCCTGCCCGTCCACGCGCATATTGACCGTGATCTGGTCCGTCAGTTTGTCATCCGACAGATACACCGGGTTTTCAATATGCATGAACAGCTTCCTGTAAGCAGTATAACACGCGCCTTTACTGTAAAGATTGTTGCCGATAAATGCCCGGCGTCCATTGCAGAGCACGCGGAGCGACCTGGGATACCAGTTGTTCTCAAATCCTTCGCCCGTCAGGAATACCGAAGAAACGATCCGCTTGTCGAACACGCCCTCGATAAATTTGCAGAACATGGCGTCTGCCTCTTTTGCCTTATCTTCATTCAGGACCGGGTAGACCATGGCCAGCTCCTTCATATGCGCGCTCGCCACCTCGTCCACTGTGACGAAGGTTGTCTTCCCGCCGCCCAGGCCCGGCCTCAGCCGCCGGAGCATATAAGCTTTGATCTCATTGCGGTCGCAGCAGAACAGCGCCGCATCATACTGCCACAGTTCCTTCGGCTGGTAAAACAGATAATTGCAGAAGCTTTCCTTATAGTCCTGGATAAAAATGTGGCGTTTGTCAATGTTCATCCGCACTGCGATCCCCCGGAGAAGCTGCGCGAGCTCTTCCGTAAGGGACGGCACGGTAAATACGATGCCGTCTATCTCCGGGAATGACTGGAGGGACATCTGGATAAACTGGGACAGAAGCCACACCGCATCGTATGTCTCCTCCCCGAATTCAATCCGCTCCCCCGCAAGGCTCCTGCTGAGCAGGCGGGTAACCGTAAAGCCTTCCTTGATCGAGACCAGCCGCCTGGCCTCCTTCCCGTATGCCCACGTATCACGCAGCTTCCCGATGATCAGCGGGATCTGGTAATTGTCCGCGTCCACTTCCAGCGTGTCCGGCTCCAGCTGCTGATCATTATAATAGCTGATCTGACATGTCTTTTCATTTATTTCATAGCCAATGATACTGCCTTGTCCCATTAAAAACAGAACCTCCTTACTCCTGCACGAACATGCGGGCCGCCGCCGCGTCCTCCAGCGCATAAGCCTGCATCTTCTTTCTCCGCTCCTTCACATCCTTCTCGTTCAGGATGTCATTCAGGCGTCCGTACCTGCCCGGCTCGCCCGGTTCACTCTCCCGCATGCAGGTTTCTTTCTCGCTGCGGTATGAATTGCCGTCTATCGTCTCTTTAAAATAATATTTAAGCCGTTCGTTGGCGAAGAGGACGAACTTCTTAACATAAAGGTTTTCATACATCGGCGTCAGTACTTCCGTGGAATAATCCGCGTACTCGTCCCCGCCCTTCTGCAGCTGGTAATATAGCATGACCCTGCTGCCCTTCTGCCCTTTATACTCGATCAGCGTCTTGTCCCAGAGCTGCAGGTCGATCAGCCATTCCTTTTCATAAGAAAGGAAGAACGGGAAATAGATCTGCCTGCCGCACAGCTCCTGAAGGAACTTTTTCAGCGTCCTGCGGGTCTGGCTGCTGTATTCTTTTGATGCGTAATATTTGAGCACGGCAATCTTGCAGACGTCGCTTGTCTCCTCGCCCTTTTCGTATTCCCTGCAGATAATATCGATAATGCTGCGTCCGATCTTCCGCTCCTCCACAACGTATTCCCTGGACACATAGGTCAGATACGCCTGCTGCAGGCGGAAATATGCGCCTTCGGCATAATACTGCTCGAAGATCGGCGCCTCCTGGAAAAGCTCCTCCGAAAAAAGCATCTGCGTCAGGATCCGCTCCGCCAGTTTGTGCGTGTGGATCTCGTAATCCCTCGCCTCTCTCCAGAGCATCTTCATATCCGACGTTGCGCCGCAGTAATAGTTCGCCAGATAGGTAAGGATCACCTTGTCGTACTGCTGGTTTTTGAACAGTTCAAAACAGACGTACGTCAGGAAATCATCATTCTCATAATTGTTCTCCCGGATCGTACGGCTGCAGAGGCTGAACATCTCCTCTTCTGAATAATTTTCCAGGCCGTTCCCGCGGACTGTCTCCAGCGTAAGCTCCTGGGCCTGTTCTTCCTCCCGGTTCTTTCTCAGTCCGTTGATGTATTTCCTGCACATATCCATGTAGCGCAGTTCATAGAAGAGCCGTTTGCTCTCATAGGGGATGGAATCCGTGTAATGGCGCCCGTCCTTTGCCTCCCATACAAGCCGGTCCGTCTTGGAATAGAGGAAGACTTTCGCCCCGTTTTCCGTATAGGCGGCTTTCTGGGTGACGGTCCCGTCCTCCGCGATCACATGGACATATTTCATGTTCGGCACTTTTGTGGTGACCCAGTAGGCATGGCATACGTCATACAGCGCCTTCACCCGGTCCGGGTTCATAGACTGCTCCACAACGAACCTCTTATATATGATCCGCAGCTGTTCGTCCACGTTGCGGCGGTCCAGCTGATTCCATGCGAACGCTTCCATCTCATCCCTGTAATGGGCATAGATCTCGCTCGATTCATCCTCATATGTGATCAGATTCGCATAGAGGAACGCACATTTATGGTAATCCAGGCTGTTGCCGTGCATAAAATACAGGTATATAGATCTCGGGAGCGGCTTGTGAAAGGCCGACGGCTTCACCGTTCCCATATAATATTCATAGAGCTGGGCGATCTTGAGCTCCTCTTCAACCGCCTTTTCAAACCACCTGAAATAACAGCCGTCCATGCAGTTCCCTTTAATGAGGAGCGTACAGATGGACGTCAGGATCATGGATTCCTGATACATGCCGTAGGACTGGACAAGCACATCATACAGATGCCTGTCAAAAGTCTTCATCTGGCTGGCAAGGTTCGCAGTGTACAATGCCAGCTCCCGCGTCATCAGCTTATGCTTCACCGCAAACAGGAGCACGCGCACCTCAAATGTCCCGAGCTTCTTCAGCGAAGAGCTCTTCTCCCTGAAGCAGCGGAATGCCTGGAAATAGAACCAGACGCTGTGGGACCTGTCCTCGTAAAACTGCTTTTCCAGCGCGTGGAGCCGTTCGCTGTAAATCTTATACTCAGAATCCACCTCCACAAGCATGCACAGGATCTTCCAGCTGTCAGGATGTTTGATAAAGGATCTGGACAGCTCATCGGCAACCTTTCTCTGTCCGATCGAATCGTTCGACAGAAGCGTTGTCAGATACAGATAATACGAACTGAGCTCCACATCCTTCCCGATCGCAAAACGGTTATAGTTGTATGACTCGAGGATCATCTTCGCCTCATCTGTGCGTCCGCCGATCAGGCAGATGTGGGCATGCGCCAGCAGATAAAAATCATTCCGCCCGTCCATGTCCCGCAGATGGCGGATCCGGCGTACAGCCTCGTCCGTCCATTCCTCCTTCGTCAGCTTCCCGCTTTCATATTTCAGATAATTCTTTACGATCCCGGCAAATTCCCTGTCATTGGCACGCCGGTCTTCATCCCGCTCGATGTCTTTCTCCACGACGATCTCGTAAGTCAGCGTCTCGTAGGGAGATTCCAGGATCACACGCCCGAAGTTGCTGCCCCGGTGGAGTTTTTCCGTGTCCAGGAAATATTCAAGGCGGTAGGAATTGCCGATAAATTCTTCCGTCGTGATCCTTGTGTGCTCGACATGGATAAAATCACCTTCCGTGCGCACATCGATCTCAAGGTAGCCCCAGGTATTCTTCCGGATCGCAAATGTCTCCTTGCGCGGTTCCGCAAGGGAGATAAAGGCGCGGCTCTCTTCCTCCAGCGTCAGGAATATCTTTTCTTTCTGCTTGCAGCCGACAAGGAATTCCTCCAGCGCCTGCTGGTCGAGCTCCCATCTGCGCATATTGTCATAAAGCGCCTGGATCCTCCTGTCCTCATACTTCAATATCTCATAAAAATCTCTCGACCGGAAAAGCCTGACGGCCTCTGCCGAATCCCGGAAGCTCAGTTTTTTGAAATCGTCCAGGCTCTGTACTTTCCCGTAGCTGGTCATTACAAAAGGCTTCTCGATGATCGCCGTAAACGCGACGTCAAACTCCCCGCCGTTGCAGACAATGGTGAATTTCCCGTGCTCAACATGGCCAGGCACGAGCCCGGTCCCGTCATAGGTGTAATAGATATTGACCGGATTGGCGTCAAATCCCTGCTCATCACAATGCACGCGATAAGAGGACGGGTACACGATCCCCCGGATCGTCCCCTCCCCCTGGTTCTTGAGTGAGAAACTTCCTCTGTATTTTTCCCCCTCGCCGACGCGCATGATGATCCTGGTCTCCGGGAAAATGATCTCCGGCTGGGGTATATGGAAATCGCCTTTGGCAAATCGCCTGATCTTGTTCTTCAATTCAGTCACCTACTCAATTTTCTTCTTCTGCCTGAAGCCTGCCCCTTTTGAGGGCAGAATTTCACTACTGTAAATTATACATGCTTGTACAGTAACATGCAATGGCGGATTCAAACAATTTGCCCCGGATTGTATACATGTATCCAATCCGGGGCTTTCTGTTTCTGCTTATTGATGCCGGGGCCGGTCAGCACTCCCGGATCATCTGCACATAATCAAGCGACTTGTATCCCAGCCGTTTATAGAGGGAAACTGCACGGACATTATCCTCTTCCACTTCCAGCCTGAACCGGGCCGCCTTCCCTTCGTATTTATTCTCCACGTACGAGAAAAATTCACTTCCGAGCCCCCGGGAGCGGTAATCCGGACGGATGTACAGCTCCTCCAGCCAGATCACATATCCGCCCGCTTCCTGGGAAAAGGTCTTTGCCGTAAGGCCGTACCCTGCCGGCCGCCCTTCGTATTCCAGCATATAGATCTGCGCATAGGCGTCCGACGCAAGCGCTTCATCCGCAGTCCGCTCAAAATACGCGTCCGGGACCGGATGCAGCACAGCCGGGGAATGGTAAAACTCCGAGGCCATCTCCATATAAAGTTCTTTATCCTGAGGTGTAAATTCCCTGACCATGATCCATTCTCCTCCAGTTATATCAGATCTTCACTGTTCTATCTCTGAAGCAGCCGGTCGATAAGCCGGCAGCCTTCTTCTTCGAATATTCCGGTCTCTTTCCCGGTCTTTTCGCTGTAGCTCTCCATCCCCTGTGCCGGAGCCGTGCTGTCATAGAGCATATACGGCACCGGATCAGCGGTATGCGTGCGCACATGCACCGGCGTCGGATGATCCGGCATGACAAGCATACGGAAATCCACGCCGGCTTTTTCCAGCGCATCCGCCACCGGGCCGATCACCTGCTCATCAATATACCCGATCGATGCGGTCTTATCGGCAATGCTTCCCTGATGTCCCATCTCGTCCGGAGCTTCAATGTGTACGTAGACGAAATCATATCCGTCTTCTGTCAGCGCTTTTACCGCCGCTTCGCCTTTCCCCCGGTAATTCGTATTCAGGCCGCCATTGGCGCCTTCGACGGTAATATTGTGCATGCCTGCCCCCACCGCGATCCCTTTCAGGAGATCGACCGCAGAGATCATAGCCCCTCTGACGCCGTTTTTCTCTTCAAATGAAGTAAGCGCCGGCCTTGTGCCCGCGCCCCAGAACCAGGCGGAATTTGCCGGATTCTTCCCTTCCGCACGCCGCTTCACATTGATCGGATGGTCCTTCAGGATATCGTAGCTTCTGGCCATCATATCCCGGAGCACCGGATCAGACGGCAGATACTCCCCGATCCGCCTTGTCAGGATATCGTGGGGCGCCGTCAGTTCCATCACCCGGCCGTGATGCCAGATCAGCAGATGCCGGTAGCTTGTTCCTGCATAGAAATCATATCCTTTTGTATAGCAGGGACGTTCCGCCTCCTGCCCGCTTCCAAATTCTTCCTTCAGGGCCTCCAGAAGGACCGCCGCGTCCTCCGTGCTGATCTCCCCTGAACTGTGGTCCAGGATGACCCGGTCTTCATAACAGTCCCCATCCTCTGACAGCGTCACCAGGTTGCAGCGAAAGGAGACGTCGTCCGCCCCCATTTCTGCCCCGATGCTGAGCGCCTCCAGCGGAGATCTTCCGGAATAATATTTTTTCGGATCGTAGCCGATCACTGAAAGATTGGCTGTGTCGCTGCCCGGCGCCATCCCTTCCGGGACCGTGCGCACCATGCCGATCTCCGCGGTTTTCGCCAGCCGGTCCATGTTCGGCGTGCGCGCAGCTTCCAGCGGTGTTCGTCCGTCCAGCTCCTCCAGCATATCATCCGCCATCCCGTCACATAAGATCACAATATACTTCATGCCCTACCCCTGTTCTCTTTTCCTCAGCCTGACTGTGATCCGGCTTTAGTCTTCTATACGGATCATATGCATAATCCCGTCAAGCTTTGCTGATTTTTCCTTATACTGCCGTTCTGTCATCACATCCGTCACAAAACCGAACTCGCCCTCGAGCCCTTCCACCGTCACCGGCTCCACCGGACCGAATACGGACGCCACCTCGCTGTAGCGCGCCTCTTTCGCCCCTGAAATGCGGACGAAGAAACGTCTTTCGATATCCTCGCTGGGCATCAGCTCAAGTTTTTCGTTTTTCCACATGGTCATAATGTTCCGCTGGAGATGCTTCGCCTCATCCACCACATCTGCCACGACCGCGCTCGCCGTCGGGAGCTTGCCCGCGCCGCTGCCGTAGAACATGGCGTCACCGAGCATATTCCCGTGTACGAACACCGCATTGAACACGTCGTCCACACTGTAGAGCGGATGCTCTTTGTTAAGCAGCATGGGCGCAACGATCGCATGGACGTGGCCGCCGTGCCGCTTGCTGGAAGCGATCAGCTTGATCGTCATGTCCAGCTTCTTCGCGTACAGCATATCCTTCTTCGTGATCTTCGTGATGCCCTCTGTGTAAATATCCTCATAATCCACCTGCTGCCCGGAGATCAGGGATGACAGGATCGCGATCTTGCGGCACGCGTCATATCCTTCCACGTCCGCTTCCGGATTGCGCTCTGCGTATCCGTTGTCCTGGGCTTCCCTTAAGATCTCATCATAATCCGCGCCTTCATAGAACATTTTGGTCAGCATATAATTGGTCGTGCCGTTCAGGATGCCGGTGATCTCTTCAATCCGGTCGGCCGTCAGAGAAGAATTCAGCGCGCGGATGATCGGGATGCCGCCGCCTACGCTGGCTTCAAAGAGGAAGTTCAGCTCCCGGTCGCGGGCGATGGAGAGCAGCTCCGCCCCGTGTTTTGCCACCAGCGCTTTATTGGATGTGACAACGCTCTTGCCCGCTTCCAGGCAGCGTTTTACAAACGTATATGCCGGTTCGATGCCGCCCATCACTTCCACGACGATCCGGATCTCCGGGTCATTGATGATCACATCCACGTCGTGGACGATCTTTTCCTGGATCGGGTCGCCCGGGAAATCCCGGAGGTCGAGCACGTATTTAATATTGATCTCGTTCCCCGCACGCTGGTTGATCACGTCGCCGTTGGTATTGATGACTTCCACCACGCCTGAGCCTACGGTTCCATATCCCATTACTGCTATATTTACCATTGTCTTCTCCTTCTCTGTACTCTGGTTAATCTGCTTCATCCGTCTTCCCGTCCGCACTTAAATATGCATTGATAAACGGATCGATATTGCCGTCCATAACGGCGTTTACATTGCTTACTTCCGCATTCGTCCTGTGATCCTTAACCATGGTGTAAGGCTGCATGACATAGGATCGGATCTGGTTGCCGAAATTGATGTCCCGGACTTCGCCGCGGATATCCGACATCTTCTCCGCCTGCTCCTGCTGCTTCATAAGATACAGCTTGGACTTCAGCATCTGCATGGCCTTATCCTTGTTCATGTGCTGGGAGCGTTCATTCTGGCACTGGACCACGATCCCGGTCGGCAGATGGGTGATCCGGACCGCGGACGACGTCTTGTTGATATGCTGGCCGCCGGCGCCGCTGGAGCGGTACGTGTCGATCTTCAGATCGTCGTCATTGATCTCGATATCGATATCTTCCTCGATATCCGGGATCACATCGCAGGATGCGAACGACGTCTGCCGTTTGCCCGCCGCATTGAACGGGGAGATGCGCACCAGCCTGTGGACGCCCTTCTCGGAGCGGAGATACCCGTATGCGTTCTCGCCTTTTACCTCAAAGGTCACACCCTTGATCCCGGCTACATCGCCTTCCAGATAATCCAGTTCTTCCACGTCATAGCCTTTTTTCTCAGCCCATCGTGTATACATGCGGTACAGCATGCCCGCCCAGTCGCAGGATTCCGTCCCGCCGGCCCCCGCGTGGAGCGTCACGATGGCATTGTCCCGGTCATAAGGCCCGGTCAGCAGCGTGCTGATCCTGAGCTCCTCGAACTTCCCTTCAAAGGCTTCCAGTTCCTCCCTGATCTCCTCAGAAGTCTCCTCATCCGGCTCCTCCTCGCTCATCTCGATCAGCAGCTTCATATCATCATAATCCGCAAAAAGCTGCTCGATCTCTTTGACCGAGTCCTCCAATCCTTTCAGTTCTTTCATCACCTGCTGGGAAGTCTCCGGGTCATCCCAGAATCCGGGCTCCTCCAGCCTTTTCTGCAGTTCTTCGATCCTCAGCTTCTTTGAAGCCGTGTCAAAGTGAATCCCTCAGATCTTTCAGCGGTTCTTCATAGGCTGTCAGTCTTGACTTTAATTCATCTAATAAAACCACCTTATTCACCTCTTTCATATTTCTTATTATTTTAAAACATTTCAGACTTATCCGACCTGCTTGCGGCCGCAGCACTGCTTGTATTTCTTGCCGCTTCCGCAGGGGCACGGGTCGTTCGGGTAGATCTTCTTCTGCTCACGCTTCTTCGGGGCGCGCACCGCAGAATCATCCTTGTTTGTCCCTGTTACTTTGGCTACTTCCTCACGCTCGACCTTCTGCTCCACGCGGATGTTGAACAGCATGCGGAGCGTCGTCTCGGCGATCATGTTCGTCATCTCGCCGAACATGTCGTAACCCATCATCTTATATTCCACGAGCGGGTCTCTCTGCCCGTACGCCTGAAGCCCGATCCCCTGGCGGAGCTGGTCCATATCGTCGATATGGTCCATCCATCTCGCGTCGATGACCTTCAGGAGCACCACGCGCTCGATTTCACGCAGCTGCTCGGATTCCGGGAACTCTGCCTCTTTTGCCTCGTAAGCTTTGACCGCGCGTTCTTTCAGGAGGTGTTTCAGTTCCTTCTGCTTCATATCCCGGCAGTCTTCCTTCTTCGGAAGTTCCATCTGCGGGATCACATTGTGAAGGTTCACATCCAGTCCCTTGATATCCCATTCTTCAGAATCGGCTTCCGGAGAAGCAAAGCGGTCTGTGATGTTCTCCACATACTCCGTGATCATATTGTAGATCGTATCCCGCATGCTCTCGCCGTCGAGAACACGGCGGCGTTCACCGTAGATGATCTCTCTCTGCTCGTTCATGACCTGGTCATACTCCAGCAGGTTCTTACGGATGCCGAAGTTATTGATCTCGATCTTCTTCTGCGCGGATTCGATCGCATTGGAAAGCATCCGGTGCTCGATCTGCTCGCCTTCCTCCACGCCAAGGGCATTGAATACGCCCATCAGCCTGTCGGATCCGAACAGCCTGAGAAGGTCGTCCTCGAGGGAGATGTAGAAACGGGATTCACCCGGATCTCCCTGACGTCCGCTTCGGCCGCGGAGCTGATTATCGATACGCCTGGACTCGTGCCGCTCCGTACCG
>CALWDN010000064.1 GCA_944376685.1 uncultured Mediterraneibacter sp.
AACTTTACCCGCGACCCCCATGCGGGTAAAGATATGGCCGTACTCGCGGCCGCCATGCGCGGACTGGTTCTCATTCATAAAATCCATGTCGATCGTATCATACGGGATCTCGCGGTTAAACTGGGTGTGCAGGTGGAGCAGCGGCTTGCGGTACTCCTGAAGCCCGAGGATCCAGGACTTTGCCGGGGAGAACGTGTGCATCCAGGTGATCACGCCGGCACATGTCTCATCCATATTTGCTTCATTGAATGTCCTGCGGATCAGCTCATTAGTGATCAGCGTCGGCTTCAGCACCACTTCATACGGAAGACTGCCTGATTCATTGAGCTTCTCCACGATAATGCGGGAGTGCTCCGCCACGTGTGCAAGGCATTCGTCCCCGTAGAGATCCTGGGAGCCTGTGCAGAACCAGAATTTGTACTCTTTTCTCTTTAACATGATTCCTTCCTCCTTGTTATTGATCCTTTATTATCTGCCGGGCTGCCCGTAATAGGCATTCGCCCCGTGCTTCCTGTAGTAATGTTTGTCCTGGAGTTCCTGCGGCGCAGGCTGTACCTGCGGATTGATCAGCTCGCAGCGGGCAGCCATCTTCGCAACCTCTTCGACAACCACTGCGTTGTGCACAGCTTCATGTGCATCTTTGCCCCAGGTGAACACGCCGTGGTTCTTGCACAGTACAGCCGGAACCGCGATATAGTCCTTCTGCATCCGCTCAAATTCATCGGCGATCAGCACGCCTGTATTCTTCTCATACGCCTCTTCAATCTCTTCTTTTGTCAGGTTCCGCACGCAGGGGATCTCCCCGTAAATGTAATCCGCATGGGTCGTGCCGTAGCAGGGGATATCCCTTCCCGCCTGCGCCCAGCTCGTCGCCCAGGCCGAATGGGTATGGACCACGCCGCCGATCTTCGGAAAACGGTTGTACAGTACGACATGGGTCGGCGTGTCTGAGGACGGATTGTATCTTCCTTCGACTTTAGTGCCGTCCAGGTCGACTACGACCATGTCATCGGGTGTGAGCAGGTCATACTCCACCCCGCTCGGCTTGATCACAAACAGGCCGCTCTCCCGGTCAATGCCGCTCACATTCCCCCATGTAAATGTCACAAGGCTGTGTTTCGGCAGAAGCATGTTCGCCTCATAAACTTCTTTTTTCAACTGTTCCAGCATAAATCTGATCTCCTTTCTCATCTCTTATGGCTATATCTCATGGACAACCCGCACAGAGCTTCGCATTACGAGCTCTGGCTCAAATTCACGGGATTCCATTTTCTCATTTTTCCGGATCTTTCCGGATATGATCTCCGCCGCAGCCCTCCCGAGCTTTTCTGCGGGATTTTCCAGGGAGGTCAGCGGCACGGGGCAGAACTGCGCCAGCGCGGAATTATCGATCCCGACGATGGAGAGATCTTCCGGAACACGCTTCCCGGCCGTCTGGCAGATCCGCACCAGCTTATATGCCGTCTCGTCATTATAGCAGACGCAGGCTGTACAGCCTTTCAGCCGCTTCAGGAATCTATCTCCCTCTTCTTCCATCGTCTTCATTTCTTCCGTATCGGTCCAGATCACCTGGCCGCCCCGCACTTTAATCTCTTTCTCCATCAGCGCTTCCATATACCCGGCGTAACGCAGATGCCCCTGTCCGTCATCCGACTTGAAAATGCCGCCGATGCGCCTGTGTCCGCATTCGGCCAGATGGCGGGCGGCCAGATAGCCGGCCATGTGGTCATCCATGCTGACATGCGGGATATCCAGGTCCTTATAAAAGCTGTTGACAAAAAGCACCGGCATCCCCATGTCTTCCAGCTCTCTGTACAGATTCAGGTTGGGGTTGGGCAGTCCGCTCTTCACTGTCTCGGCAATGATCCCGTCCACGGACTGTGTGCGGATGAACTCTTTCAGGAGCATCCGTTCCTTTTCCACTGCATTGTCCGTCATAACGATCTGCATCGTGCAGCCTTCCGGCGTCAGCACTGACTCGATCCCTTTAATGATAGCCGGGAAAATATAAGTATCCACACAGGTCAGCATAACTGCGATCCGGACTTCTTCGTCTTTATGCCGCCGGATGTTGGCTGTCACATAAGTGCCGCTGCCCCGGCGCCCTTCCACGAGCCCGTCATCCGCCAGCTCTTCCAGCGCGCGCCGGACGGTCTGGCGGCTCACGCCAAAGCGTTCCATGAGTTCGTTTTCCGAAGGAAGCCGGTCTCCTCTGGCAAGGATTCCGTTATGTATCTGCTCATTTACCCAGCCAACGATCTGCTCATATTTCTTCTGCATCAGACGCCCCCTTTCTGTCAGGATATGGTTTATTCTGATCTCATGGTTTTATCATATACCATAACAACTTCCAATACAATTCGCGGTTTATCTAAATTTCCCATCATTATTTTGGCGTAAAATCAAAAGTTGTATTGCTTTTATCTGTCACAAGCAATACAACTTCCCATTTCTATATTCTATACCCTTGCTGTAATATCGTTTACTCTCCCCTGATCGCCGCCAGCGGACTCAGCTTCATGGCCCGGACTGCCGGGAAATACCCCGCCGCCATGCCGACCAGCACCGCGAATCCGGATGACGCCAGCATGAGCCAGAGCGGGATGCAGGAAATGCTTCCCGGCATGCCGGTCAGTGATTCACTGGAAACAAACAGATTGATCACCGCAGACAGGATCAGGCTCAGGACATTTCCCGCGATCCCGCCGATCAGTCCGATAAACGCCGCCTCCAGAAGAAAGAGCTGGCGGATGTTTCGCAGGCTGCAGCCGATCACTTTCATGATGCCGATCTCTTTTGTCCGCTCATAGATCGACATCATCATCGTATTCGTTATGCCGATGGCTGCCACCAGAAGCGCCACGGCGCCGATGCCGCCCAGCACCGCCTGGACCATGATCAGCGTCTTCTGCATGCCTTCGATCAGTTCCATATTTGTATTCACAGTATAACCCATGTTCCGGATCGTCTGGGCGAGATCGTTTACATGATCCATGTCGTCAGCCCGGAGGATAACTGAGGAATACATGAATTCCTTCATCGGTTTCCCGTTGTCCGTGGTCGGCTGCCCGGGGATCGCCCGTCCCCGGAATTCTTTCTGCAGCGTTTCTTTCAATGTAGTAATGTCACAGAGCGCCGAATACGAAAATTCATTATAATCATTTTCGCCGCCTGCGATCACGCCGCTGGCGCTGACCACATATTTCTTCGGGATCCGACGGACGGAAGATCCGTCATCTCCGGACATTTCGCCCATTTCCATCGGAGATCCCTGACTGGCATAGTAGCTGTCCTGATCCAGGATCAGGAAGAGCTGGTCATTCTGAAGATCGATGTCCGGGAGTTCACCGGCCTCCCAGTAGCCGCCCCCGCCGTTTTTTTCATTAAAGTTCATAAGCACCATATTTCCGAATACAAAGCTCAGCTCCCCGCTGTCCGGATCCGGAAATGTCCCGCCGGGATCCAGTTCGATCTTCTGCGCTTCCATATCTTCCCGGGTCATGCCGATGATCTCCAGATACCCTTCATAGCGGCCTTTCAGTGCCAGCCCGGAAGTGGAGATCCGCGGGTATGCGCTCTCCACATGTTCCAGCGCCGCCAGGGAATCCAGCGCCTCATCCGTCAGATACTGATCCGTCTCTTCCTCCGACTCCGGACTGTAAGACATGAATGCATTATCTTTTCCATAGACGGTAAGCGTGGTCGTCCCGCCGCTTTCCTCTACCTGGCGGTACATGGATTCCTGCAGGCCCAGTCCCAGAGAGATCATGACCACGATGGACGTGGTGCCGATCACAACTCCCAGTATAGTCAGGAATGTCCGAAGTTTCCTTCGCCTAAGACTTCCCAGGCTCATCCGCATCAGATCGCTCCACCTCATCGAACCACTCCTCCTCTTCCCGGTCGGATTTCTTCTTTCTGCGCCTTATGATGACCACGGCTGCGGTCCCTCCAGCAAGGACGAGCCCCGCGATCAGCGCGATGACCAGACCGGTGTGTCCGCCCGGCTCTTCCTCATCCATGACCGGAAAATCATCCGCCATGGCCATGTCATCCGACGGCTGTGTAACCGTCATGGTAAATTCCTGCTTCGTCTCTGTCACATTCCCGGCGTCATCTTCATAGCTCACCACCAGCCGGCAGTTGTTCTCCTCATATGACTCCGCCAGCGCGGTGACGATCCCGTCCACCATCCCGGTAGCTCCGGACTCCAGATTCCCGAGGAACAGTTCCTGCCCCTCAATGGCGTCGCCTTCAAAACCGACCTTCACGTTATACATCTTGACGCGCCCCAGATTGTAGATGCTGCAGGTGATATTCGCCTCTTCCCCGATCTCAGCCGTATCCGGCATGATCTGGATGTCACTGAATTCGAACCGGGCCTCCTGGGTCACCGGGATTGCCAGGCTGGACTGGCTTTCGAACTGTTCTGCATTTTTATTTTCATAAAGCATGCTCATGGTAATGCTGTACGGTTTCTGGATCAGATCCGCACGGCTGTTCAGTTCTATGGAAATATCCTTCGTCCCGCCGGCCGGGATCCCTTCCAGATAAATGGAACTGGATCCGGACGTCGGCAGAAAGGCCGGTGCCTCCGCCGCCTCATCCGCCCCGGAAGCCGGAGCCTGCAGATCAAACAGCATGTTCCGGACCGCCGTTTTCTTCGACGTATTCTTCAGATGGATCGTCAGACGGAAGTCATCTCCCGCCTTCACCGTCGCAGGATCCGTATCAAACCCGGTCACGATCACCCTGGGGACCGATGCATCAGCCGGTGCGTCGGAAGCCTCACCTCCTGATCCGCCGTACATGAGAGGCTCGCTGTTATACACGCCGCCGGACGGGATCTCATCATCCCCCTGCGCCAAACCGCCGCCCGTTCCGCCGGATGAAGCGCCGCCGGCCGGTTTGCTGCCGGAACCGGACGAAGCGCCCCCGGTCGGTTTGCCGGCGGAGCCGGACGAAGAAGATTTCTTCGCTTCAGTCCGGACAAATACATATTTCTCCGTCTCATAAACCTGTTTCCCATTATCATAAGTGATCCTGAATGTCAGTTTATAAGATTTGCCGGTAACATCGCTTCGGACAGTCAGCTTTCCATCCGCATCGCTTCCCCAGACAGCGGCCGCCTTCTTTCCTGCGTCGATCGTTCCCAGATCCTGGTCATAATTGAGCTGATCCATCTCAAAGGGCCATTCTTCCGGCTTCTGCACCACCGGTGAGATCCGGACATTCTGTGCATCTGTATTTCCGCTGTTGGTCACATTGATCTTAAGTTCCGCTTTCTTGTCGCCGGCCTTGTATGTGGGCGTCTTCTGTCCGTCGCCCACGCTCAGCGTGATCCGGCTGAGCGTCTCTTCACCCGGCGTCTCGCCTTCCGCTATGTCCGGATCCGGATTTTCCGTATCCGCCGCCGCTGTTTTCTCAATCCCTTCCGGCGGCTGCTCCGCTGCTCTGACGTACAGTCCGGCCGGCCCCGCCATGGTCAGTGCCAGCGCGGTGCATGACAGAAATACGCCCATCCGTTTCAGTGTCTGCATCACATGTTTCATCTTCTCTTCCTCACTCTCCCGTTATTTTCCTGTTGTCCTCGATCTTTACGATCTTCCCGTCAATGATATGGAAGATCCGGTCCGCATACCGCGCCAGATGGTCGTCATGCGTGACCATGACCATCGTGCGCTTCTGCTCCCGAACCACCCGCTGCATCAGGCGCATCACATCCTCCGATGTGTGGGAATCAAGATTTCCCGTCGGTTCGTCACAGTACAAGATCCTGGGGTCAGCTACAAGAGCCCGCGCCACACCGACCCGCTGCTGCTGTCCGCCGGACATCTGCCTGGGCAGATGCTTCCTGTGCTTTGCCAGGCCAACCAGCTTTAACATTTCATCCGCCTTTTTCATCCTGCTTTTCCGGTCTTCTCCCCGGAAAGTCAGCGGCAATGCCACATTTTCCAGGGCGTTCATCGTGCCCAGCAGATGGAACGACTGAAAGACGAATCCCACGTTATCTCTCCGGAATTTCACAAGCTCGTTCTCATTCAGCTTCTCGATGTGACGCCCGCCTATCACCACCTGCCCCCTGGTCGGCTTCTCCAGACCGGCCAGCATATTGAGCAGGGTAGACTTGCCCGAACCAGAAGTACCGACAATGGCACAGAACTCTCCCTCTGAGACCTCAAAGCTCACGCCGTCCAGCGCCCGGACGACCGAGTCGCCGACACGGTAAAACTTGTACAGATCTTTTACAATGATCGCTTTATTCACTTCTTCCTCCTGTCTCTGGATTATTTCTGCCGGAACCGGCAGGCTGCTGATTATAATTGTACAGAATAAAACCGAAGTATTACTTACTGTTTTCTGAAGATTTCATTAAGATTGTGCATTCTGCCACATTGATTTCTCTCTTGCCGGGGTCTATAATAGACAAACATCCGGCAGGGATTTTTCTTTCTCTGTCATTATTCAAATTTTATCCGGTCCTGCAGGCCACATCCGGCGGTTTCCGCCAGCTATTCCTTTCACTGCTTTACGCATGCAAAAGGTTGCAACTGTCCACTTTTTTTCCTATAATGGAGGTGTAATTATTGAACCGAAAACTACATAACGATCAGGATTATCCCATTGCAAACAGGGAGTACAAGGACGGGCTCTTCCGAATGGTATTCCAGAAGAAGGAAGCCCAATATCTCATTTCTTATCAGCGGCATGATGAACCTGTACGAACATCAGAGCACCTTTAACCCGAACATGCCGGTTCGGGGACTGATCTACCTGTGCAGGCTTTACGAAAAATATATCGTAAAAAATGAGATCGACATTTATACTTCCTCGCTGAAAGAGCTCCCCTTCCCGCAGTATTTCGTGTTTTACAACGGGACGGAAAAGGAACCGGACCGGCTGGAATTAAAGCTGTCGGACATGTTCAAGGCGCCGCCTGTTTCCCGGACGCCCGCCCTGGAATGTATCGCTACCATGCTGAACATTAATTACGGACATAATAAAGAACTGATGGAGAAATGCCAAAGACTCCGCGAATACGCTGTTTTCGTCGAAACCGTCCGGCAGGAGCTTTCTTCCGGCACAGACTTTGACCAGGCCGTGGCAAACGCCGTAGACATCTGCATAAACGGCAACATTCTTAAGGATATCCTGACCGATCAAAAAGCAGAGGTGATCCAGATGATCTTGGAAACATACGATAAAGAGCTGCATGATAAAACATTAAGGCATGAAGGATATGAGGACGGATACAGCAAAGGCTCGACTGACGGATATCTCGAAGGCATAACCGCCGGTATTTCCAATCTTATCTCCACCCTTCAGGAACTTCATTTATCCCGGGAGGAGACTCTGGCAAAAATACTGGAAAAATATGATCTTTCTGCCGAAGATTCTGAAAACTATATGAGTAAATACTGGAAAGTATAACCATTATAAGTTCATCAAAACACCCCGTCATACTTCCATGTCACGCCGCCGTCTTCGGACCGGAACCGGATGCCTTCATTCTCTCCCGCCGCTGTAAGAACATCGATCGTAAAAGCATCTCCGTCCTTTACCGGCATACAGAGATAAGCATAATCTTCCAGTGTATGCCCGTATTCCTCTGCATGTTCCGGCAGCTCTGCCACCTGGTCCATCGGGAGTATGATTTCTGTAAATGTACTTCCGCCGTCAATAGTCATAAATATCTGCGAATGGGTCTGAGACGCTCCGGACAGACCCGCGAAGCCAACGTTCTCATCAAAAAACTGCAGACCTTCCGCCACGCCGATGTTCCCGGCAAAAGGATCCCCGTTCACTGTCTCCCAGGTGGCGCCGCCGTCTTTTGTCCTGCTCAGATCATAGAATCTGCTCCCTGCCGCCGCATCAACGACCGAAAGCTTCCATCCATGCTGATCATCGAGGAAATACCGCATGCTTCCATTTGTGTCATCCGTTGTCCACAGATCTTCTTCCTTCGCCTCTTCCGTCTGCTGCTGGTCATGTCCGCTGCTGATCTGCTCAGGGCTTACATATTCCGGCTCCATCATATATCGGACCGGCGTGACCTCCTCAGCATCCGGAATATGGAGAGACACCTCGTATCCAAGCACCTCTCCTCCGGCGCTCAGCATGCCCGGTACGAAATCCCCATCTTCCATGCCGTCACCGTCCGCATCACCGGACAGGCATACAAGTCCCGCCTCTGTCGGGAAGGACCTCCTGCCCATGTACAGGATCTCATATGTGTCGCCGCAGCGCATCTTCTCCCACTCTGCCACCTGCTCTTCGCAGGATGCCTTCTCCAGGATCCGGAGCATGGGTGTAAGCTTCATATCCGAATCATAATCCCCGCCCGAGTAGCCGTCTTTCCAGACCGTCATCTTCGTTCCGCCGGAAGCGTCATAGTCAACCAGATAAGTCCGCGTATTTCCTTCTGCATCTTTGCCATACAGGAATGCATATATAGACCGGATCGTTCCGTCACTTCCAAATGTCAGCTGGAACTGATCTGTAATGTAAAGTTCATCCGGCAGTCCAAACGCCTCGTCCAGATCCGACAGGACGCCTTCCGCCCCGCTCTCAAAAAAGTTATTATGCCTCAGTTCCACCTTCCGCTTATTCCTCAGCTCATCGATCTTCCATGACAGCGCCCCGTTATAGGGAAGCCCTGAGTAAATGATGCGACCGCCGAAATATACGGTCGCAGCCGCCATAACAGCGATCCCCAGGCACAGCCAGACATAATTTTTCTTCTGTACAGGTTCTTGCTTCTCCCCGAAATGCATAAAAATCCCTGTCACCAGCCAGGTAATCCCACCCGCTGCAAACAGGGCGGATGCGGCCGCCAGCATCAGAAGATGACTCCGGATCCCGCCATACTGGCACAAGTGCCAGATCTGATACAACAGTAAAATGTAACCTGTGACACTGATCACTCCGCTTATTCGACGTATTATATTTTGCACTGGATCACGACCTTTCCATAAAGGATTGTAATATCACAAAGCATCCGGCACATGGCGTCTGAGTTCAGCCAGCCTTTTTCTGAACATCTCCGCCTCTTTTTTCATACTGCCGAATATACTCATATCCACTTCTTTTATCTGTCTCAGTCCGATCTTTTTGACAGCTTCGACTGCGGCTTCCCTCTGTGTCATCCTGTCCGGCAGGACTGTCTGACAGTTTGCGCCGTCAAGATCATCATATGACAAAAAGCACTGATTAAAATCCATAACCGGGTATAAAGAGATATATTTATTTGTGTTATTATCGATAAAAAATCCCCAGTTTTCCGGATGACGGTCCGTATTTCCCGTAAGATAATCCAATATGTTCATACCGTAATAAGTATTCGGATCGATCGACCTGCACACATCAAGTGTATCCATCCCATGGTTGCACGCATAAATATCAAAAGCCATTTTTGATACCATTGATCTTTCTTTCGAAGTGATCAGACCGCTCCGGGTAACAGGTTCCCCTTCAAAATAATCCTCTTCATAGATGACCTGCGGTATATCAAAACACTGACAGATCCGGCTTGCGAGCAGTTCTCTTCTGACAGCGTCTCCATCTCCGTCCTTCAATAAACGAAAGCCTTCTTTATCTCTGATCCATGCTTTCGGAAAACATCCTTTGGTCGACAGATCCGGCGCAAGCTCCCGGTTCGTTACTGTCATCTGACGACCTTTTAGAGAAATTTCCACCACTGCCTCATTCAGCGAATTGTCATACAGATTCAACTCCCGAAAGGTTGCATCTTCTCCTTTTTTTCTCACCCAGAACACATCCGTAAGAGAAACGCAGTGATAAGACAATGAGATATCCGCCCGATCCCTGTCCGTTACAGCCTGAGCTGCCCCGATACTGTTTAATATCTCTTTCGCGTATTTCCTGTCCAGCGACAAAACCCGGGAAGCGCACCAGTGATAAAAATTATTCAGATTATTCAGTCGCAGATCTATATCATAGGATTCCGCTTCTTCCTCATCCAGATACAGGTCATATGGCATAAACTGCTCACTGATAATCCTTGCCTTTCCAGTATCTGATATTTCCGCCACTGTTTTTTCCATATGCATGATCTGATATACTGTACCTGCGTTTTTAAAAGGGCTCTGCATCTGTTCCACCTCTTATTAATCATACATTTTAACAACTAAATCCTATCATAAAACTTCCATCATTGTAAAGATGATGCTCATCCCACTATCCGTGCATCGCACGATAGCACCGGCCGCCCGCACAAGCGCTTACATGTCCCTCTGTTTTGTGACCGTTTGTTCTATGTTGAAAATTATAACAGGCTCCCTGATCTTCCAACCCGCCTCCCCTCAGCCATTTTTCATACAGTTCATCCTTGAAATACACCCCGAGAAGCAACTCTGCGAAGTCTCCAATCATCAGCCAAACAAGTTATGATGAACTGCTGAAATAAGAACAGCCGCAGTTGTATTTTTTATCAAGCCACAGCATATAATGAAAAAGAGATTGCCGTATCCGATGATCAAATTGCGAAGAATTATCCTTGAATTCTGCAATGATCAGTCTCCCCATAAATCTCCTTATTATACTTTCATATTTAGTCATCAGTTCTTTTTAATTCATCTGTAAGATTTCTATTTTTCAAATCGCTTGTTGTCGCTCACTAAGGAAGAACTTTACGCTTTCACTATCAATAACGAGCATCAGCTCAAGGCGGACTTCCGCGCAGTGGCATCCGAAATTTCAAACATTCAGACCAAGCTCTCTCTTGATGTCCGCGAAGAAGAGTTCAAGATTCCTGTCGACGACTACTTCAATTACGACCCGAATGTGAAGCATGAAATTGACTTCCTTGCCAACGCTTACGAGAAGTACACATCAGGCTTCGCAACGATTAAGATTCGCAGTCGCTCCGAGAACATGTTCGAGTATTGGTGCGAGAAGCGCGACGATATTGACTGGGTATATAAGAACGGCGATTCAGGCCAAACATACATGTCTATCGTTTACCTAACTGGCTCTGGCAACCCATATAAGAAAACATTAAAAGCATGAGTTTGATGTTTTTATACTTTTATATCGGCACTCCTAAAAATCGATCTGCAACAGAATTGAGCCGAGAAGTTTCACGCGAGTAAAAGACCGTCGAGTCTAATTCGACGGTCTAAAATCATCTTGCATTTATTCCATTCACGAAAGCTAGATAGCAGGCGAAGTCTCCGATGGCTTTGCGGTTATACGAATCATCTTCTTCATAGCCGAGTTCGTCGCGCCATGCGGCGGTTCTGCCTTGTTGTTTTAAATATCGCGCCAGCATATTAAAATGTATTATTACGGAGTTGTGGCAAGAAGTCCTGCCGGAGTCTTGCTCGTTTTTCTCCTCGCGGCTAAGCAGTAGCCAATTTGCCCGGATTGTAGCATAGCGAGTCGCAATCTTTATTAACTCGTCATATAGCTCCAGCGCATCCACATCTGTGCCAATCTCGGCAATCATTTCCGTATGGATAGTTTGCATTTTTGCAAACGTAATAGCTTTTGGCCGCTTCAAATATTCCTCATAAGTACAAACCATAATAAACCCCACCTTTCCTTTTTAGAAGTATAGCTTACGGCATATATTGCAGGAAGTCCAGCGGATTCTTAATTAATACTTCGGTAAAATCAATCTTTTTTCTACCACCTCAGCCACTAGCTGCAAGGTGTTCTGGTAACCCGTTTTCTGCAAGATATTCTTGATGTGATACTTGACTGTATTTAGCGTAATATCCAGATCTGCCGCAATCTCTTCGTATTTTCT
>CALWDN010000065.1 GCA_944376685.1 uncultured Mediterraneibacter sp.
AGCTTTCGGTCAAGTGCAGCAATTACGTGGGCGAGGCCATCGACGACGGCGGCCTGCTCGGCATGAAGGGGCTGCTTCTGATCGGGCACATCGGAAAATTTGTCAAGCTGGCGGCGGGGATCATGAATACCCACTCCCGGCAGGCGGACGGCCGGATGGAAGTGCTTGCCGCCCATGCGGCCATGAACGGGGCTGACCGGGAAACCGTAAAAGCGATCATGGCCTGCCTGAATACCACAGAGGCTGTGGATCTGTTAAAGCAAAAAGGGCTGCTCGGACCGGTGATGGGATCGGTGACGGAGCGGATCGCATTTCACCTGCGGCAGAGGGCAGGGGACGGCCCGGAGACCGGGGCGATCGTATTTTCCAATGAAGAAGGGATCCTTGGGCAGACGGAAAATGCCGGAAAACTGCTGGAGATGATCCGGGGAAGCCGGCCGGAACCGGAAGCCCGGGCTGAAGATAAGAAGACGGAAAACGGAGGACAGAAGTAAGATGAGCGGGATATTTACAGGGGTCGGCACAGGGCCGGGAGATCCGGAACTGATGACATTAAAAGCGGTGCAGGTGATCCGCGCGTGCGGTGTGATCGCC
This sequence comes from uncultured Mediterraneibacter sp., assembly GCA_944376685.1. GTDB lineage: Bacteria > Bacillota > Clostridia > Lachnospirales > Lachnospiraceae > Mediterraneibacter. The sequence continues at coordinate 595 of CALWDN010000065.1, forward strand.
CTGCCGGTGTCGGACCCGACGCTGGAAAAGCCGGTGTATGAGCCGGCCGGGCAGAGGACAGAGGAGCCGGGAAAAGCGTCCGGCCCGGATACCGGACGGTACCTGGCAAAGTGCGTAGCCTGGCAGATCGCGGCGGGCGCAGTGCCTGAGATCGGGGAGAAAGACCGGATCTGGCTGCCCATGCCGATGATAAAGGATAAAGAGAAGCTGAAAGCCATCCACGACCGGGACGCCGAAGCCCTGGCGGAACTTCTTGATGCAGGGAAAGACGTGGCCTTCCTGACGCTGGGGGACCCGACCGTTTATTCCACCTGCATGTATGTGCACAAGCGGCTGAAACGCATGGGATATGAAACCCGGATCGTGCCGGGCATTCCCTCGTTCTGCGCGGCGGCGGCCCGGATGGACGTGCCGCTGGCGGAGAACCGGCAGGAGATCCACATCCTCCCGGCTTCGTATGACATTGAAAACAGCCTGGAGCTTCCGGGGACGAAGGTGCTGATGAAAGCCGGGCGGAAGATGGCGGACGTGAAGCGTCTGCTGAATGAAAAAGGACTGGACGCCATGATGGTGGAAAACTGCGGTATGGAAGAGGAGCGGATCTATCTGAGCACCGGGGATATCCCGGAAGAGGCAGGGTATTATTCCCTGCTTGTTGTGAAAGAAAAGAACGGACGGGGAGGCGAAAGGGCATGATCACATTTGTAGGGGCAGGGCCGGGCGCGGAGGACCTTATCACAGTCCGGGGGCAGCGGCTGCTGCAGGAGGCGGATATCATCGTGTATGCAGGCTCTCTGGTCAATCCGGGACTGCTGTCCATGGCGGGCGCGGATTGTGAGATCTACAACAGCGCGAAAATGACACTGGAAGAAGTAATGGACGTGATGACAGCCGGCGAACGGGCCGGGAAGAAAGTTGTCCGTCTGCATACCGGGGATCCCTGTCTGTACGGCGCGATCCGCGAGCAGATGGATGCGCTGGAGAAGACGGGCATTTCCTATGAAGTATGCCCGGGCGTCAGCTCGTTCTGCGGAGCGGCGGCGGCGCTGGGCGCGGAATATACGCTCCCGGGCGTCTCCCAGTCGGTGGTGATCACCCGGATGGCCGGCCGGACGCCGGTGCCGGAGCGGGAATCCATCCAAAGCTTTGCGGCGCATCAGGCAACCATGGTGATCTTCCTGAGCACGGGAATGTTAAAAGAGCTCTCCGCTGAACTGGTCAGCGGCGGGTATGAGAAGGATACGCCGGCGGCGATCGTCTACAAGGCGACCTGGCCGGAAGAGAAAGTGCTCCGCTGTACCGTGGGAACGCTGGCGGAGACAGCGGCGGCAGAAAATGTGACGAAGACGGCGCTGATCGTCGTTGGCAGGATCCTGGAAGGGGAATATGACCGGTCAAAGCTCTACGATCCGTCCTTCACCACAGAATTCCGGAAGGGGTCCGATACGGCGGAACAGAAGACAGAATAAGAGGAAGTATATCATGGAATATGGAAAGATTTATGTGACGGGCCTGGGACCCGGCGCAGCAGATCAGATGACAATAAAAGCAAGGAAAGTCCTGGAGAAATGTCCGGTGATCATCGGTTATACCGTATATATCGACCTGATCCGGGCGGATTATCCGGACAAAGAATTCTTAAGTACGCCCATGCGGAAGGAAGCGGACCGGTGCCGGATGGCATTTGAAGAGGCGGCGAAAGGCCGGGATGTGGCCATGGTGTGCAGCGGGGACGCCGGGATCTACGGCATGGCCGGACTGATCTGTGAGATCGGGAAAGACTACCCGGAGATCGGGATCGAGATCATTCCCGGCATCACGGCGGCATCCGGAGGCGCGGCGGTGCTGGGCGCACCGCTGATGCATGATTTTGCGGTGATCAGCCTGAGCGATCTGCTGACGCCATGGGAGAAGATCGCCCGGAGGCTGCGTGCCGCTGCGGAGGCTGATTTTGTCATCTGCCTTTACAATCCGTCCAGCAGGAAACGTGCAGATTACCTTGCGAAAGCGTGCGGGATGATCCTGGAATCCCGGGCGCCGGAGACGGTGTGCGGGATCGTTCGGAACATCGGAAGAGACGGGGAAAGCTGTGAGATCCTGACGCTGGAGAAGCTGAAGGATACGCCGGTGGATATGTTTACGACCGTGTTTATCGGCAATTCCAATACCATGGAACTGAACGGCAGGATGGTCACGCCAAGAGGATATAAAGATGTGTGAGAAAAATGAGATCCAGAACAGAAAACAGCAGATCCGCCTCATCGGCATCGGGATGGGTTCCGCAGCTTCCATGACCCGGGAAGGGGCGGAAGCGATAGAAGACAGCGATTGTCTGATCGGCGCCCGCCGGATGCTGGAGGCGGCAGGCGGAAAAGCGGCCGTATTCTGCGAGTACCGGGCGGAGGAGATCCTGTCGTATATCGAGGCTAATCCGGAGTACGGGAAGATTGGCGTGGTGCTCTCCGGGGATACCGGATTCTACAGCGGGGCGAAAAAGCTGGCTGAGCTTCTGAAGGCGCGGCCTGAGAAATACGACATCCGTCTGATCCCCGGCGTCTCATCTGTCGCCTGCCTGGCGGCAAAGCTTGGGACGTCCTGGGAGGACGCCGCGGTCATAAGCCTTCACGGACAGGATGAAAACTTTATCCAGACGGTGAACCGGAATCATAAGACATTTCTTCTTCTGGGCGGGGCCGGCACCGGCGCCCGGATGCTGCGGCGGCTCCTGGAGTACGGGATGAAGGATGTGACCGTCTCGATCGGGCAGAATATGACGGGACCTGACGAGCGGATCGTGACCGGCCATCCGGGAGAGATCCCGGAGGAAGCGGCGGAGGGCCTCTGCGCGGCGATGATCCTGAATCCGCATCCGGACAAGACGGCCGGACCGCATATCCGGGATGAAGAATTCATCCGCGGGGATGTGCCGATGACCAAGGCCGAGGTGCGGGCAGTCAGCCTGGCGGCGCTGGAACTGACGGAGGATGCAGTAGTTTAGGACATGGGCGCGGGGATCGGATCCGTGTCGGTGGAAGCCGCAAGATCGGGAGACCGGATCCGGGTCTGTGCCGTGGAGAAAAATCCGGCGGCTGTGGAGCTTCTCCGGCAGAACCGGCGGAAATTCCGCACGGACGGGATCCGCATCGTCGAGGGCGAGGCGCCGGCGGCGCTTGACGGGTTGGAAAGGCCCACTCATGTTTTTATAGGCGGCAGTTCGGGCAGCCTGCGGGAAATCCTTGAGACGGTGCTTGGCCGGAATCCGAAGGTCCGCATCGTCATCAATGCCATTTCGCTGGAAACGCTGACAGAGGCAATGCGTGCGGCGGAAGACGGACTGCTTGTGAATCCGGAGATTACCCAGATCACGGCGGCCCGGTCGAGGAAACTGGGAAGATATCACATGATGACCGGACAGAATCCGGTTTATATCATTTCCGCAGGAGGAAAGGAGCGCGGGTAAGATGTATATTCCGAGAATACTGATCGCAGCCCCGGCAAGCGGCAGCGGCAAGACCGCCGTGACCTGCGCGCTGCTGGCGGCGCTGAAGGCGCGGGGACTTCGCGTGCGGGCATGCAAATGCGGGCCGGATTATATCGACCCCATGTTCCACCGGGAAGCGGCCGGGGTGGATTCGAGAAATCTGGACCTCTTCTTCAGCGGAAAAGACGGGATCAGGGATGAACTTTCCCGCCACGGGGCGGATGCGGATCTCGTTGTGGCCGAGGGCGTCATGGGCTACTATGACGGCCGGTCCGTGGGTACGGATGAGGGCAGTTCCTACGATGTGGCACGGACGCTTGAAATGCCGGTGCTGCTGGTGGCAAACGGCAGGGGGGCGGCTCTCTCCCTGGCGGCGCTTGTCAGCGGGATGGCGGCATTCCGCCCGGACAGCAATATCCGGGGGATCCTTCTGAACCGTGTCTCGGAGATGCTTTACCCCCGGCTCAAAGAAATGCTGGAGAAAGAACTGGGACGGTCCGGCCTTGACATCCCTGTGCTCGGGTATATCCCGGAAGATGAAGCCTTCCGGCTGGAAAGCCGGCATCTGGGGCTTGTGACGCCGCAGGAACTGGAAGGGCTGAAGAGCCAGATCAGAAAAGGGGCGCAGATCCTCTCAGAGAGCGTAGAACTTGACCGGATCCTTGAAATTGCAGGGCAGGCGCCTGATCTGAAGGAGGAAGGCGTTCAGGCGGTCCGCCCGGATCATGAGACGCCGGCCGGAACGATCCGGATCGGCATCGCGCAGGATGAGGCGTTCTGTTTTTATTACCGGGCAAATCTGGAACTTCTGGAAGAACTGGGCTGTGAGCTGGTGCCGTTCAGTCCTCTCCGGGACCGGCAGCTGCCGGCGGACATCAGCGGCCTGATCCTGGGCGGCGGCTATCCGGAGCTCTATGCAGAGAAACTTTCGAAGAACCGGGAACTGCGGGAAGAAATCCGGCGGCTGATCGTGAAGGAGAACATTCCCTGTCTGGCAGAATGCGGCGGATTCATGTATCTTCATGAGGAAATGGAGGACGGCGGCGGGAACCGTTATCCCATGGCCGGGGTGATCCGGGGGCGGACTTATCCGGCCGGAAAGCTGGTCCGATTCGGATATATCAATTTACAGATTTCAGAAGAAAGCAGCACCTATCTCCATGCAGGCGAGGGGATCCGGGGACATGAGTTCCATTACTGGGACAGTACGGACAGCGGGACATCCTGCACGGCTGCAAAGCCGGCCGGAAGGCGCTCCTGGAGCTGCATCCATGCAAAAGGAAATCTTTTTGCGGGATATCCGCACCTGTATCTTCCGTCCATGCCGGAATTTGCCCGGCGGTTTGTCCGGCAGTGCCAGGCGTGGGAGCGCAGAGGATGCACAGGGAATGAGAAGAAAGCGGGGGAATAAAATGAGCGGATCATATGAAGCAGAACTGAATGAGAAGCTGGCCAAGATCCGGCCGGCGGACCGGGCGGCCATGGATGCGGCAAAAGCGCATTGGAAGACTGTGGGCAAACCGTTGAACAGTCTCGGGAAGCTGGAGGATGCGGTGACGCGCATGGCAGGGATCTATGAAACGGCAGACTATGAGATCCGGAAGAAAGGGCTCGTGGTCATGTGTGCGGACAACGGCGTGGTCGCGGAGGGCGTGAGCCAGAGCGGTCAGGAAGTGACAGCTGTCGTGGCGGAAAACTTTACCCGCCGGGCGACCAGCACCTGTCTCATGGCAGAACTGGCAGACGTGGACCTCTATCCCGTGGATATCGGCATGGCCGTGGATGTGCCGGCGGTGACCCGGACGGAATATAAGATCATGAACGGGACGAAGGATATGCTTCTGGAACCGGCCATGACGCGGGAGCAGGCTGCAGAAGCCGTTCTGACCGGGCTGAAGATCGCGGAGAAACTGGCGGCGGATGGATATGACCTTCTTGCCACCGGCGAGATGGGGATCGGAAATACGACCACCAGCAGCGCCGTGGCGTCTGTGCTTCTCGGAAAAAATGTGGAAGAGGTGACCGGCCGCGGGGCAGGACTGAGTTCCGAAGGCCTGAACCGGAAGATCGAGGTCATCCGGGCGGCTGTTGCAAAGCACCGGCCGGACCGGGGGGACATCCTGGATGTGCTCTCCAAAGTCGGCGGGCTGGATATCGCGGGACTTGCCGGCGTGTTCCTGGGCGGCGCGCTCTGCCGGATCCCGGTGCTCATCGACGGGTTTATTTCTTCCGTTGCAGCGCTGTGCGCGGCCCGGATGTGCCCGGCTGCCGCAGACAGTATGATGCCCTCCCACCGGTCCGGAGAACCCGCCGGCGGCATGGTGCTGGAAGAACTTCATTTATCCCCGTATATTGACTGCAACATGTCCCTCGGCGAGGGGAGCGGGGCGGTGGCTGTGATCCCGCTTCTGGAAATGGGGCTCAAGGTCTATCGTGAAATGAGTACGTTCGAGGAGATCCATGTGGAGCAGTACGAAGAATTCAACGACTGATGGTATAAGGAAGATGCAGCAGAAGATCTGATATGATGAAAGAGAGGAATGGAATATGCGCTTTGTAAATGCGCTGGCGATCGCCCTGTCCATGTATTCGAAGATCCCGGCCCCGGCCGTGGACTGGAATGATAAAAATATGAAGTATGCGATGTGCTTTTTCCCGGTGGTCGGGGTGGTGACCGGACTTCTTCAGTTCGGCGCCGGATATGCGCTGCTTACATATACTTCCTGCGGGAAACTGCTATTCGCGGCCGTGATGACCCTGATCCCCGTGCTGGTCACGGGAGGCATCCATCTGGACGGTTATGCGGACACCATCGACGCTCTCAGTTCCTGGGGCGACCGGGAGAAGAAACTGGAGATCCTGAAAGATCCCCATACCGGGGCGTTTGCCGTGATCGGACTGTGCGCGTACTTTACGGCGGCGCTGGCCCTGTGGAGCGAGGCGGATGCGGACATGCTCCCTCTGGCGGCATGTATGTACCCGCTGTCCCGGGCGCTCAGCGGCATCTCCGTTGTCTCCTTTCCAACGGCGAAGAACAGCGGGCTTTTGAAGACTTTTCACGACGGAGCCCACCGCCTGCGGGTCCGGATCGTGCTGATCCTCTGGGCCTGCGCGGATGCGGTCCTGATGCTCGGCCTTGGCCGGCGGCAGGGCGGCGCAGGAGTTGCGGCGGCAGGACTTATGATCGCAGTGGCCCTTCTTACGTTCCTGTATTATTACCGGATGAGCCGGAAACAGTTCGGCGGAACGACAGGCGACCTGGCCGGATATTTCCTGCAGGTGTGCGAGCTGGCGATGCTGGCGGCGGTGGTCATTGGATGGAATCTGTAAATTCCTTCAGGACGCACCGCTGATCTTTGCATTTTCCAGGTTTAGTAGGAATGTCTTCCGTTCAATCCCGCCGGCATATCCGGTCAGGCTGCCGTCTGATCCGACGACCCGGTGGCAGGGAACAATGATGGAAAGATTGTTATGGCCGACTGCTCCGCCGACCGCCTGGGCGGACATGCGGGAAAGCCCGCGCTTTGTCGCAAGCTGATCCGCGATCGCGCCGTAGGTCATGGTCTGCCCGTAGGGGATGGCGCAGAGGATATCCCACACTTCTTTCTGAAAATCCGTTCCGGTAAAATGAAGGGGAGGGGTGAAATCCGGCTCCTTCCCGGAAAAATAAATATCAAGCCAGCGCTTCGCCTCCGCGAAGATCGGCAGTTCTTTCTCTTCAGTTTCCCGGCCCAGGCACCGGGCAAAATATTTCTGCCCTTCAAACCACAGACCGGTCAGGCCGGCGTCATCCGCGGCCAGGAGCATCCGGCCAATGGGGGACTCATAAAAGGTTGTGTACTGCATATTAATGCCTCCTGCTGTCTTTTTCCATATAATTATGATACAATTCTACCATAAAAGTCAGGAGGCTGTGAACGGAGAATGAAGATCATTTTTATCAGGCATCTGCCCACGCCGGGCAATGAAAAGCGCCAGTATATCGGCAGTACCGACGAGGATCTGTCCCGGGGCGCGGTGGAAAGATTCCGGAAAATGCAGCCGGATAACCGGGAAAGGATATATCCGCCTGTGCAGTATGTGATCGCCAGTCCGCTGAAACGGTGCATCCGGACGGCAGAGCTCATCTGGCCGGGGCAGGAGATCCTCATCGAACCGATGCTCAGAGAATGTGATTTCGGGGAATATGAGCGGAAAACATATGAAGAATTAAAAAATGAACCGGAATACATCCGGTGGATGGAGTCGGGTGGGATGACGGCATTCCCGGGCGGCGAGGATCAGACCGGTTTCCGCAGGCGGTGCGCGGACGGCGTGAAGCAATGGATCGGCAGGCTCTTTGAGAAAGATGCGGACAGCGCGGCATTTGTTGTGCACGGCGGGACGATCATGGCGGCGCTTGAAGCGCTGGCAAAGCTGCCGGAACAGGACGGCCGTGATCCCGGCGGGAACTTTTACCGCTGGCAGGCGGAAAACGGATGCGGATACATCGCGGAGGCAGAGCGGAGAGAGTGGGAGAGCGGAAGACAGATTCTGAAAAATATCCAAATGTTAAAAGTATGTAAGATGTGAGAAAGTCCGGAAGAAAAGATACTTCCGGATTATCTTTATGGTATGATTACATATAAGAAAAATCTCAGTGACGGGAGGACATACGGGATGGAAAGAGGAATCGTTCTTTATCAGTCAAAATATGGAAGTACAGAGAAATATGCCCGCTGGCTTGCAGAAGAGTCAGGGTATGATATCATCGAAGTCAAAAAAGCAAAGGCAGATACCATGAACGGATATGAAACGGTCATACTCTGCGGGGCGGTATACGCTTCCGGAATCGCAGGAATCTCATACCTGAGAAAGAATAAAAATGCACTTGCCGGAAAACGGACGGCAGTCTTTTGTGTGGGAGCGTCTCCTTACGACGAGAAAGCCGTGGCTGATGTAAAGGCGCAGAACCTGAAAGAAGAACTGAAGGATATCCCTCTGTTCTACGGGCGGGGTGCATGGGATGAAGAAGCCATGAGCCTGCCGGACCGTATGTTGTGCCGTATGCTGCAGAAAGCGGTGGCGAAAAAAGACCCGGACACTTACGAACCGTGGATGAAAGCACTGATGTGCGCAGCGGGACAGAAGTGCGACTGGACGGATAAGACCTATCTGGAACCGCTTATCGGATATTTGAGGGATCGGGAGAAAAAAGCATGAGAACTTATCGGATCAAGAAAGAAAATCTACATCTGCCGCAGATATAGAAGCGGTGATCACCAGTTATAATCAGGGAAAAATGATGGATAAGTGAGTGTGTTTTGCCAGTTGACACACTCATATATTTTGCGTTAATATAACGCATATACGATAAACTGATGATTGTTGAAAATACAATAAATATGTTGTACACTAAAAAGTGAATCTGTATTTTTATGAATCAAAAGCTGGTAAAAATCTGATTTTAGAATATATAGACTCACTTTCACTAAATGAGCAGATAGATGGATATTCTGTTTTGAAATGCCTGGAGGAGAATTGCATAGATGAATTGAAAATAAAAAGATGGCAGAAAAAAGTATATGAAATATATTTTTATAAGCACAATCGTATATTCTATGTATCAGCGGACGGCGATAATATCTATTTATTACATGCCTGCAAAAAACAAAAAAATAAAACTGAGAAAAGAGACAAAAAGTTGGTTGAAGAAAGAGCAAAAGAATTAGGAAACAGACTCGGAAAGGGTTTCATCTGACAGGAGGAATATGAAATGCCTTACACAAAAGTAAATATTACAAATGTTATAGAAAAGAAAAAAAATGAAAATGAAGATTTTAAAAAGGGCTGGGATGAAAGCAGAGAAGAATATCGTTTGATAGGAGAAATGACTGCTTTGAGGAAAGCTGGAAAAATTACCCAGAGTGATCTTGCTGAAATGACAGGAACCAGGCAACAGGTGATTTCAAGGATTGAAAAAAAGGAAAACAGTCCCTCTTTAAGATGTTTTTGCAATATCCTGAACGCACTTGGGTATGAACTTCAGATTGTAAAAAGGAGAAGTATATAGAAACGATTATGAAGAAAAATAAAATTCTCATTTTATCTGTTGCGGTAATTATTCTTTTAATCATTATTATCGCTTTTAGCCGAAATAAAAAACAGGAGTATACGGACGCGATGCAGGCTGTTTATCTGGAAAAAGAAGACGGGAACAGTATCTTTGTAAACCTTGAAGCGGAATATCCTTTTCACGGGACGGTGCCGGAGGATGCCGTCTACGATGAATCAGGGAAGAAGATTACGCCAGATGATCTGAATAACGGGGATGTGGTTGAAATTTACGGAAACGGAATGATCGCGGAATCATATCCGGCCCAGTATCACGGGATTACAGAGATCAGGAGGACAGAGCAGGCAAATCAGGAATATATCAGACAGTATGGACATTATCTTGATGAGTTTTTCATTGAGAAAGATCCGTCTGAACGCCCGTATCTGAATGTATGCTATACGGATGAGCTGGCTGCTGCTTCGGTCATTATTCCGGAACCGTTGAGTTATACATGGACTTATGAAGAGAACGGGGAAAGCAATACGATTACTACGGATGCGCCGCATATCCTGCAGACAAGTCCTGTGGAAGTTAAAGAACTCTCCGAACCTATGCAGATGGAGCTGCAGTTTGATGTTATGCCTGAACGTATACAGATCTTTTCATGGGACGATGCGCTTCTGGGACAGGAAAAGGATGAAGCAGGGCAGATGCAGGAAAGGACGGCTGTTGATGTGAAGACAAATGACAATGGCAATCCGGCATTTACCGCACAGCCCGGCCGGGTATATCTGGCATGCGGCGAATGGGAGAACGGAACGGTAGAGTATGCATTCCGGACGCCTGCGGATCAGGAGTAAAGTGATGAAACTGAGGAGATACAACAGGAATGATATCCGGGAAATTATCAGACTTTTCTACGATACGGTGCACACGGTCAATGCAGCAGATTATACGGAAGAACAGCTGAAAGCCTGGGCATCCGGCAAGGTGGACGCGGACGCATGGAACCGGTCGTTTCTGGAGCATGTAACGTATGTGGCAGTAGAGAAAGACGAAAGTAATGCTGCCGGTGAGATCGTGATCGGATTTGCGGATATGGACCGGTCCGGTTATCTGGACCGGCTCTATGTACATAAAGATCATCAGCGCCAGGGTGTCGCCTCTGCACTCTGCGACAGGCTGGAAAAAGAAATCGAAGCGAACAGATATCTGACCCATGCCTCAATAACAGCCAGACCATTTTTTGAGAAAAGAGGATATAAAACAGTGAGAGAACAGCAGGTGGAGAGGAACGGCGTGCTGCTGACCAATTATGTGATGGAGAGAAAAAATGCTGATTAGTGAACGGATTTA
>CALWDN010000066.1 GCA_944376685.1 uncultured Mediterraneibacter sp.
GTCCATTTTTAGGTGAAGCCAGCAAAAATCTATTGATTTTTATTCATTTTCCTCTTGACATATCACCGCTGGACTTTAGTATCAGGTGAATACTTTGAAAATGAGAATAATGAGTGGCAAATATAACCCTTGAATGGATTATGTGAGAACAGAATAGCAGAATTGCAGGCACAAATCAATTATATATAATTTCCCCGCCGGCACATGGCAATACCGGCGGGGATCTGTGTGTTACATATTTTTAGGAGTTTTTTGCTTTTACAGGTGGATCCTTGTTCCGGTCTTCCCGAGGATCCCGTCTTTTGCTTTTTCAAGCAGGGTGATGAGCGCCTGTCTGCCCGGTTTTGACTCTGCAAAATCCACAGCGGCCTGGACTTTCGGCAGCATGCTGCCCGGGGCGAAATGCCCTTCGGCGATGTACTGCTTTGCTTCATCAACGGTGATGTCATCCAGCCATTTCTCATCCGGTTTTCCATAGTTGACAGCCACTTTTTCAACTGCGGTCAGGATGATGAGGATGTCAGCATCCAGCTCTCTGGCCATCAGGCAGCTTGCAAAATCTTTGTCGATCACCGCGCTGGCGCCTTTCAGGTGATTGCCCTGACGGGTGACGGGGATGCCGCCTCCGCCGCAGGCGATGACTACATCGCCGGAGTCAACCATGTTGCGGATCGTGCCGATCTCGATGATCTCCTGAGGTTTTGGAGAAGCGACCACACGACGCCAGCCGCGCCCGGAGTCTTCTTTCATAATGTAGTCGTATTTTTCGGTCATCAGAGCGGCCTGTTCTTTTGTCATAAAGCGTCCGATCGGTTTGGACGGGTGGTCGAATGCCGGATCATCCGGATCGACGCGGACCTGTGTGATCATGGTCGCAACCGGGATGTCCGTAATCCCCCGGTTTAAGAGCTCTTCGCGGAGCGCGTTCTGCAGGTCGTACCCGATGTATGCCTGGCTCATGGCTACGCAGACAGACAGCGGTGTATTCGGCTGCAGCGGGTCTTCGTGGGTGAGGGCGATCATGGCGTTATTGACCATGCCGACCTGGGGCCCGTTCCCGTGTGCAACGACGACCTCACAGCCTTCCTGGATCAGGTCCACAATGGCGCGGGAAGTGATCTTCACGGCTTTCATCTGTTCCGGAAGCGTATTGCCGAGGGCGTTTCCGCCCAGGGCGATGACGATGCGTTTTTTCTTTTCCATATCAGGCCTCCCGGATCTATGCCTCTTTCACAGCGGCGATGGCCTCTACCTCACAGAGGACTCCTTTCGGAAGCGCTTTTACAGCGACGCAGGAGCGCGCCGGCTTCCCGGTGAAATATTTCGCATATACTTCATTAAATGCAGCGAAGTCCGCCATATCCGCAAGGAAGCAGGTGGTTTTCACAACGTCGGTAAATGCTGCGCCCTGGCTTTCCAGAAGCGCTTTTACATTCTGCATGACTTGTTCCGCCTGCTCTTCGATGGTCGTGCCGACCACTTCCCCTGTCTCCGGGGAGAGCGGGATCTGGCCTGAAAAGAATGCGATGCCGTTCAGGACGATGCCCTGGGAGTACGGTCCGATTGCTGCGGGTGCATTTTTTGTATCAACGTATTTTAACATAGTCTGTTCTCCTTCTGATGATTCTTATTTGAAGATCCTCGGTGTGGATCTTTCTTCCAGTTTCTTCAGGATGTCAGCCGGATCTGCGAATTTTGCAAGGAAGATCATGGCTGCGATGATGTACGGTTTGTAACTTGCCTCTTTGTACAGCGGGTCTCTGTAGCGGTCGAATACGCTTGCGTCAACCTCGCCTTCCTCACAGCTTACGCCGGTGATGTCTGCCGGCAGGCAGTGCAGGTAGAGGGCTTTGCCGTCTTTTGTCGTCTTCATCAGTTCCTCGGTGCATGCCCAGTCTTTATGCTGCGCGTTCTGTGCGAGGAGCTCTTTCTCCAGTTCTTTGATGCCTTCGAAATCGCCGTTGCCGTACAGCTCTGTACGTTTTTCCATCGCTGCGAACGGGGCCCAGCTCTTCGGGTATACGATATCAGCGTCTTTGAACGCCTCAGCCATGCTGTTTGTCTTTGTGAAGGAACCGCCGGATTTTTTTGCGTTCTCGGCAGCTACAGCCTCAACTTCCGGGAATACCTCGTATCCTTCCGGATGTGCAAGGACAACGTCCATTCCGAAACGGGTCATCAGTCCGATCACACCCTGGGGAACGGAGAGCGGTTTGCCATAGGACGGAGAGTATGCCCATGACATGGCGATCTTTTTGCCTTTCAGGTTCTCAACGCCGCCGAATTCGTGGATGATGTGGAGCATGTCGGCCATGGCCTGCGTCGGATGGTCGATGTCGCACTGCAGGTTTACGAGCGTCGGTTTCTGCTCCAGGATCCCGTCCTTATTTCCCTGCTTAACAGCGTCAACAACTTCATGCATGTAGGCGTTTCCTTTGCCGATGTACATGTCGTCGCGGATGCCGATAACGTCTGCCATGAAGGAGATCATGTTTGCAGTCTCGCGCACGGTTTCGCCGTGTGCGATCTGGGATTTGCCCTCGTCCAGATCCTGAACTTCAAGGCCGAGCAGGTTGCAGGCGGAAGCGAAGGAGAAACGGGTACGTGTGGAATTGTCGCGGAAAAGGGAGATGCCCAGTCCGCTTTCAAATACTTTTGTGGAGATGTTGTTCTCCCTCATGTAGCGGAGTGCGTCGGCAACGGTGAAGACCGCTTCCAGTTCATCGTCCGTTTTCTCCCAGGTCAGGAAGAAGTCGCCTTCGTACATGTCTTTGAAGTTCAGTTTGTTCAGCTTATCGATATAATCCTGTAATGTTTTCATTTCGATTCATCCTCCTTGAATATGAAATGTATTTTATTCGCAGTAGCATCCCGGCAGTGCCGCGTATACAGCTGCGCATGTTACCAGATCCTGTTTCCATGTCTTTTCGTTGGGGGCGTGTGCCTGCGCCTCGGCGCCCGGGCCGAACCCGATGCAGGGGATGCCGTTCCTTCCCATGATGGATACGCCGTTTGTGGAGAAAGTCCATTTGTCAGTGAGCGGGCGGCTCTGGCGCATTTCCAGTGTCTCGGGCGCTCCGATCCTCTTCTCGCCGTAGAGGGAGGTGTATGCTTTCTCAAGCGCTTTTGTCACTTTGTGGTCTTTCGGGATCGCCCATGTCGGGAAATAGCATTCGATCTCGTAAACGCATCCGGTGTAGGACGGACGGTCGTAGTTGTACATGGATACGACGACGTCGTCCCCGTATTTCTGTACGCTCGGGAGCGCGCGGATCTCATTCAGGCAGCTCTCCCATGTTTCGCCGAAGGTCATGCGGCGGTCAAGGGATACCGCGCAGGAATCCGCTACCGCACAGCGGCTCGGAGAGGTGTAGAAGATCTGGGATACGGTGATGGTGCCGCGGCCCAGGAATCGTGCTTCCTCCCAGTCCGGATTGTATTTCGGGTTGAGCATCTTTACAAGGCCCTTGATCTCTGTTTCGTCCGCGTCATCATTTTCATTGAGGGCGCGCACGTCCTGAAGAATGTCCGCCATCTTGTAGATCGCGTTGTCGCCGCGCTCCGGTGCGGACCCGTGGCAGGAAACGCCTTTCACGTCCACGCGGATCTCCATGCGTCCGCGCTGTCCGCGGTAGATGCCGCCGTCTGTAGGCTCTGTGGATACGACGAATTCCGGACGGATCTTGTCTTCATTGATAATGTACTGCCAGCAAAGGCCGTCGCAGTCTTCTTCCTGAACGGTTCCAACGACCATGATCTTACATCCTTCCGGGATCAGATCCATATCTTTCATGATCCGTGCGCCGTACACTGCGGATACGATGCCGCCGCACTGGTCGGACACGCCGCGTCCGCCGATCTCGGTGTCGTTCTCATATCCCTCATAGGGATCGAAGTTCCAGTTGTCGATGTTTCCGATGCCCACGGTGTCGATATGTGCATCGTATGCGATGATCTTGTCGCCGGTTCCCATATAGCCGATGACATTTCCCTGGGGATCGATGATGACTTCGTCGAAGTCCAGTTTCTTCATCTCTGCGGCGATGGTGTCGATGTGCGCTTTCTCATCGCAGCTCTCGCCCGGATTCTTCACGATGGCGCGAAGAAATGCGGTCATGTCTGTCTGGTAAGCCTGTGCAGCTTCTTTGATCTTGTTGAAATCCATGTCTGTTCTCTCCTTTTCTTTTTTGAATCTATAAACCTGTTTTGTTATCTGTCGTTTCCGCCCCATACGATGGATTCATACCGCTCCGGATCTGTATCGCCTTCGGTGGAGAAGAGAAGGACTTTTGAATGTTCGTCCAGCCCAAGATGTTCTCTCAGCGGTCTGTATTCATCCATGGTCATGATGCACGCCAGTGTTCCGAACGGAGCGGCTCCGGATTCTCCGGAGGTTACCGGCTGGTCGCCTTTCACAGGCGCCGCCAGCATGCGCATGCCCCTTGCCGCCACCCAGTCAGGCGAAGCGACAAATGTATCCACATGATTTTTCAGGATGTCCCAGGAGATCGTATTCGGTTCGCCGCAGGCAAGTCCGGCCATGATCGTAACCATGTCGCCGTCTACGATGCGGATCTCGCCGTCTCCGGCTGCAGCGCCTTTGTACAGGCAGGCGGCAGCCTCCGCCTCCACAACGATCACTTTAGGCGGATTGTCCGGATAACGGTTGGCGAAATATCCCTGGACTGCCCCGGCAAGCGATCCTACGCCGGCCTGGATGAATACATGGGTCGGACGCTCGCAGCCATGATCATGAAGCTGTTCGTCCGCCTCCATCGCCATGGTGCCGTATCCCTGCATGATCCAGGACGGGATCTCCTCGTAGCCGTCCCAGGCGGTATCCTGTACCATGACGCCGTTTTCTGTCTTTTCCGCCATGGCATTTGCCATGCGCACGCATTCATCGTAATTGCATTCCTCGATGGTTGCCTGTGCGCCCTCGGCGAGGATGTTGTTCAGTCTTGTCTGTGTGCTCCCTTTCGGCATGAGGACGACGGCTTTCTGTCCCAGTTTATTGGCGGCCCATGCAACGCCGCGCCCGTGGTTGCCGTCTGTGGCAGTAAAGAAAGTCGCCTGTCCGAATTCTTCTCTCAGTTTATCGGAAGTAAGGATGCTGTAGGGAAGCTCGGATACATCTTTTCCGGTCTGCTTCGCAATGTAGCGGGCCATGGCAAATGACCCTCCCAGTACTTTGAACGCGTTGAGGCCGAAGCGGTAGGACTCATCCTTCACGTAGACCTCGCCCAGTCCGAGGCGCGCCGCCATATGGTCGAGCTTAGCCAGTGGCGTTACGCTGTACTGTGGGAAGCTTTCGTGGAAGGCGCGGGCTTTGCGGATCTCATCCAGGCCCATCACCTTCAGGTTGGCGTCTGCTGTCTTCGGCATCTTGTTCACTGCCCATTTGATCGTTTCCATCGTGGAACCTCCTTTTTAATATTGAGATGGTTATCCTTTGTCCATATAACTATACAGTGTGAATTTTGATATTCCCAGCAGGGATGAGACTTTGTCGCCGGATTTTGTGATGAGGAATGCTCCGGCGTTGTTCAGGTACTGCACGACTGCGACTTTGTCGTCCTTAGTCATGAGCGCCACCGGTTTTCCGACTCTGGCGACAGCCTGGTCGATCAGCATGTCCAGAAGTTCTGTGACATTGTGCGTGATCTTCTGTGGCGCATCAGCCGGCATTTCCGTTTCTTCCTCGGGTGATTCGGTGTGGACCAGTCCCCGGATCGAAGCTTCCGCAGCGATCAGGGTGGTGATGTCGTAATTAATGGAGAAAATGTAACTGATCCGTCCTTTGTCATCGCGGATGAAAAGGGTGCTGGATTTGAGGATCCGTCCGTCCTCTGTTTTGGTGAGATAGGCGAGACGGTCATTTACCCGCTCCGGGTCTGTGCGGAGTGTTTCCAGCACGATGCCGGACGGACCGTCGCCGGTATGCCGGTTGGATACATGCCCGTTCTCGATATAGACGATCGAGTTCTCTAAATCTTTTTTAGACAGATCGTGGATCACGACCTCGCAGGCGCTGCCGAACTGGGCGGTCAGCCCGTGGGCAAGCTGTTTTAAAAATCCGAGATCCTGCTGCATTTTCTCACCTGCCTTCCCTAAAATACACGCAGAAAATCTGCTCTGAAAACCTTGTCTCTAAACTCATCATAGCATAAAAAAATGCGGTGTCAATCCTTTTTCTAAAAAATTTTTAGGTATTCTAAAAAATATTTAGAAAGCTTGTTGCATTTATACAATATTAATGTTATTCTATAGTCAGTGACAGGGCTTAGTGTGCGATTTGCACAGAAATCCGCGAAGGCGCACTGAGGATCGTATATGAAAAATAAATAAAAAAGGAGAACAGGACATGCTGGTTTTAGGAAACGGAAAAGTGATCACCAGGGATCCTGCCTGTCCGCTGATCGAGAACGGCGCGGTGGCGGTTGACGGGACCGACATCCGCAGGGTCGGCAGGACGGAAGAGATCAGGAATGCATATCCGGATGCGGAGTACATCGACGCAAAAGGCGGACTGATCATGCCGGGATTCATCAATGTACACGAACATATTTACAGTTCATTTGCAAGAGGACTTTCTATTAAAGGATATGATCCGAAAGGGTTCCTCGATATCCTGGACGGCCAGTGGTGGACCATTGACCGGAATCTCACCCTGCATGATACTTATTTAAGCGCCATGGCGACCTATATCGACTGTATCCGGAACGGCGTGACGACGATCTTTGACCATCATGCAAGCTTCGGATCCATCCGGGGGTCGCTTTTTGAGATCGAGAAGGCGGCGAGAGAGACGGGCGTGCGCTCCTGTCTGTGCTATGAGGTCTCGGACCGGGACGGCATGGATAAGGCGCGGGACTCTGTGATGGAAAATGCGGAATTCATCCGTCACGCGCTGGCGGACGACAGCGGGATGATCGCCGGTATGATGGGCATGCATGCGCAGTTTACGATCTCGGATGAAACGATGGAGCTGGCTGCGGCCAATAAGCCGGATGAGGTCGGATACCATATCCATGTGGCAGAGGGGATCGAGGATCTCTACCACTGCCTGAAGCATTACGGCAAACGGATCGTGGACCGACTCATGGATCACGGGATCCTGGGAGAGAAGACGCTGCTCGGGCACTGCATTTACATCAATCCCCACGAGATGGAACTCATCAAAGAGACGGATACGATGGTCGTGCACAATCCGGAATCCAACATGGGCAATGCCTGCGGATGCCCGCCGACCATGGAACTGGTGCACCGGGGGATCCTGACCGGTCTTGGGACCGACGGCTATACCCATGATATGACGGAATCCTGGAAAGTGGCCAACATCCTGCACAAGCATCACCTCTGCGATCCCAATGCAGCATGGGGCGAGGTGCCGCAGATGCTCTTCGAGAATAATGCGAAGATCGCGGGCAGATACTTTAAGCAGGAGCTGGGCGTGCTGAAAGAGGGTGCGGCTGCGGATGTGATCATCGTGGATTATGATCCGCTCACACCGCTTACAGCGGCGAATATCAACAGCCACCTCCTGTTCGGCGTGACCGGGCATGATGTGGTAACGACCGTGGCAAACGGGGAAGTGGTGATGAAGGACCGGCGCCTCACGAAGATCGATACGGCGAAGGTAATGGCCGACTGCAGACAGGCGGCAAAAGAACTGGCAGACAGAATCAATGCATGACAGGAAAGGAAAAACAACAATGAACGACACAAGACAGAAAAGAGACAATGCAGAATTATTCAAGTGGGACGGCAAACCGACATTCGGGCAGGTGCTTCCGCTTGCCGCACAGCATGTGCTCGCCGCGGTAGTCGGCTGCGTAACGCCGGCGATCCTGGTGGCAAATGCGGCGAACAATGCGGGCGGAAATGTGGATATGGGTCTTCTGATCCAGGTATCCCTTGTATTTGCGGCGCTGTCCACCCTGCTCCAGCTGTATGCAAATAAGATCAGACTGGGAAGCGGACTTCCGGTCATCATCGGCGTAAGCTTTGCCTATGTTCCGACCATGACGGCCATCGCAGCGCAGGCGAAGGATGTCAATACGATCTTCGGCGCCATGGTCATCGGCGGCGTGGTGGCGATCCTGGTCGGATTATTTATCCGTCAGATCCGTAAAGTATTCCCGCCGCTCGTTATCGGTACGGTGATCCTGGCCATCGGCCTTTCCCTTTACAGCACAGCCATTAATTATATGGCAGGAAATTCTTCCAACACATATGAAGTGATCGTAGAGCAGCAGGGCAAGACGGCTGCGCTCGTATACGGTTCCTGGCAGAACTGGCTGGTGGCATTCGTCACCCTGGCCATCGTTGTACTCCTGAACCATTATGGTAAAGGACTTTTCAAACTGGCGTCCATCCTGATCGGCCTCCTCTGCGGCTATGTGGTTGCCCTGTGCTTTGGCATGGTGGACTTCTCCGCACTGTCATCCGCAGGCTGGTTCCAGATCCCGATGCCGCTGGCATTCGGCATGAAGTTTGACATTTCCGCGATCCTGCCGCTGGCCATCCTCTTCCTGGTAAATTCCATCCAGGCCATGGGCGATTTCTCAGCGACGACGACAGGCGGCATGGACCGTCTTCCCACAGATGATGAGCTCAACGGAGGAATCATCGGCTACGGCGTGAGCAATATGGTATGCGCATTCTTCGGCTGCCCGCCGACGGCGACCTACAGCCAGAACGTAGGCATCGTAGGTTCCACAAGAGTTGTTGCGAGAAGAGTGTTCTCAGCAGCGGCTGTGATCCTTCTGATCGCCGGACTGATCCCGAAGTTCTCCGCACTCCTCAGAACGATCCCGCAGTGCGTGCTCGGCGGCGCGGTTGCATCCGTATTCGCATCCATCGCCATGACCGGCATCAAGCTGCTCGTAACCGAGAAACTGACTTACAGAAACACGACTGTGGCAGGACTTTCCATTGCCATCGGCATGGGCGTGACGCTCAATGACGGATGCCTGAACCAGATGACCCAGAGCATCCACAGCGCGCTGAACATGAGCATGAGCCTGGAGAGCTTCCAGTCCATTATCAACAATACATTTGCATCTTCGCCGGTGGTTCTGGCGACCATCTTTGCAGTCGTCCTGAACCTGATCCTGCCGAAGGACAAGCCGGAAGGAAAATAAACGCACCGGCCAACAGGAGGAAATGCTATGAGTGATATTATGCGACCAATGTCATTTGCCCAGCTCATTGACTGGACACTGACGGAACATAAAAAGAGCGGAACCGTATTCGGGGAACACCATCCTTACCATGCGGATCCGAAGTTTAAACGGACCATCTTCGAACGGACGCTGGAGACGCCGGTTGGCCCGGCGGCCGGCCCCCATACCCAGCTGGCCCAGAATATCGCGGCCGCCTACTACACCGGAAGCCGGTTCTTCGAACTGAAGACGGTGCAGATCATGGACGGCGCGGAGCTGTCCGCATGCGTGAACAAGCCGTGTATCAAGGCGGACGACGAGTGTTACAACTGCGAGTGGTCCACAGAGCTTTACGTGCCCCAGGCCATGGAAGAATATATCAAAGCCTGGTTCCTCTGCAAGGTGATGGCAAAGGAATTCGGTCTGGGCAGCATGGACGGCTTCCAGTTCAATATCAGCGTGGGCTACGATCTGGAGGGCATCAAGTCTGAGAAGATCGACAACTTCTTAAATACGATGAAGCATGCCCAGGATTCGGATATCTTCAGATCCTGCAAGACGTATCTGCAGGAGCATGCGGATCTGTTTGAAAATGTAACGGAAGAGGATATCAAAGGGATCTCCGGAGATATCTGCAATTCCGTGACCATTTCCACCCTGCACGGCTGCCCGCCCCAGGAGATCGAGCGCATCGCCATGTACCTGATCACGGAGAAGGGATTCCATACATTTATCAAATGCAATCCGACGCTGCTGGGCTATGAGTACGCGCGGAAGATGATGGACGATATGGGATACGACTACGTGGCGTTCGGGGATTTCCATTTTAAGGATGATCTGCAGTATGCGGACGCCGTGCCGATGCTGGAGCGTCTGATGAAGGTGTGCGCGGAGCGGAACCTGGAGTTCGGCGTGAAGATCACCAATACATTCCCGGTGGATGTAAAGCAGAACGAACTGCCCAGCGAGGAAATGTACATGTCGGGCAAATCCCTGTATCCGCTGTCCATCTCCGTGGCGGCAAAACTGGCGGAAGACTTTAACGGAAAACTTCGCATCTCCTATTCGGGCGGTGCGGATTACTACAATATCAAAGACATCGTGGAGGCGGGCATCTGGCCGGTGACGGTGGCGACGACCCTCCTGAAGCCGGGCGGATACGACCGGATGAACCAGATGGCGACCCTTCTGGAAAAAGAAGGCGCCGTATTCAACGGCGTTGATGCAGAGGCGGTGCAGCGTCTGGTGGACGCGGCAAAGACCGATCCCCATCACGTAAAGGCGGTGAAACCGCTCCCGTCCAGGAAGATGAAGAAGCAGGTGCCGCTTCTGGATTGCTTTACCGCACCCTGTAAGGAAGGATGTCCGATCCATCAGGATATCCCGGCGTACCTGCAGCTTGTAAAAGACGGGAAATACGAAGAGGCCATGAAGGTCATCACAGAGAAGAATCCGCTCCCGTTTATTACGGGAACGATCTGCGCCCATCCGTGTATGGGCAGATGCACCCGCAATTTCTATGAGGAATCCGTCTATATCCGCGGGATGAAGCTGATCGCGGCGCAGAACGGATACGACGCGCTCATGGAGAAGCTTGCGGCGTCCCCGGTGACAAGAAGCGGGAAGGCTGCGGTGATCGGCGGCGGTCCGGCCGGAATGGCGGCGGCATATTTCCTCCGCAGGGCGGGGATGGAGACCACCCTGTTTGAGAAGACAGACCGTCTGGGCGGTGTGGTCCGCCACGTGATCCCGGAATTCCGGATCCCGGCGGAGGCCATTGATAAGGATGCGGCGCTTCTCGAGAAGACTGGCGTCCAGATCTATCTGAACTCGGATATCACTGATCTTGATATGCTGAAAAATGCCGGCTATACGGCGGTTGTCCTGGCAGTGGGCGCGTCGGAGCCGGGCGTGCTGCGGCTGGAGAAAGGCGAGCCGGTCAACGCCCTGGAATTCCTGGCGGATTTCAAGGCGAAAGACGGGGATCTTGATATCGGGAAAAATGTTGTCATTATCGGCGGCGGAAATACCGCCATGGATACAGCCAGAGCGGCGAAACGCACGAAGGGCGTGGAGCACGCGTATCTGGTATACAGAAGGACGAAGCGCTACATGCCGGCGGATGAGGAAGAACTGGTCATGGCAGTGGAGGACGGCGTAGAGTTCATGGAACTTCTGGCGCCGGTGAAGCTGGAGAACAGCAGGCTTCTCTGCAAAGTGATGAAGCTGGGCGATTATGACGCGTCCGGCAG
>CALWDN010000067.1 GCA_944376685.1 uncultured Mediterraneibacter sp.
CCAGTCCGAACTCGCGGATCACGATCCCCACGAAGAAGGACGCCGCCGCAAGAAGGAAAAGGGTGCTGGTTTCGATCACGCTTCCAAGCGCCATAAAAACGATCGTCAGCGCAAGCAGCAAGCCGCCCAGCGCTACAGTCTTTGCCTTTACATGCATGAACAGAGATCTCCTCCCATACATTCGCAGCACGTATCCGCCAGCCACAGGTCACAGCAGAAGTTCCCGGTCCCGCAGGAAGACCCGCCCATGCCGTATCCGGTTCCGTACGGGCTGTTCTGATATCTCCTGCTGCTGAACTCCAGCTGGTTCAGAAGCTGTCTGTACTGCAGGTTATTGGGCTCCATATTGACAGCCTGCGCCGCGTGGTCCCTGGCCAGTACATTGTTGCCCAGGCCTGCATTGGCGCAGCCGCTTAAATAATACCACAGGGCGGAACGTTCCGATACCTGGTCCAGTGTGTTGAGCGCTTCCCGGAAGCGCCGGCTGTTGATGTAATTGACCGCCGCCTGAAGTCTCGGGTCCTGCTGGGCGTTCTGATAGCTGCCGCCTCCATAGGATCCGCCGCCGTAGGAATAGCCGCCCGAACTGCTTCCGGATGAACTTCCCCCGTAGGAATATCCGCCGGCTCCGCCTGTCGAGCGTTCATGCATGATCGTATCATAGGCTTCCTGCACTTCTTTGAACTTCTCCTCGGCCAGATCAGCAAGCGGGTTGTTCACATTTGCATCCGGATGATATTTCCTGGTCAGATCACGGTATGCTTTCTTTATCTCATCATCTGAGGCGTTTGGAGATACGCCGAGCACCTCATATGGATTCTTACTCATTTTTTCTGATCCTCACTTTTCTTCATCTGTATCTTATTATAACGACTCCAAATTCCATCATACAATATATTCCGCAAAATGTCCACATCTATCAGACAGGGCAGGCGCTCGAACTCAGCCGTGCTCTCTGCGATCATCATGCAGAGGATTTCCCGGATCCGCTCTTCATACCCTTCTTCAGCATAAATCTCCTTCAGAGGATTATAGCGGTTCTTTTCCAGATCTTCCGGCAGATCCTCGTAAGCATCCATGAGATAAATGAACTTGCCCAGGAAGAAGCCCATCCGTCTGAGCTGTGCTTCCCAGACGTCCTTTCTGTACAGGAAAAGTTCCTCCATCAGCTTCCCGAAACAGCCCGCCGTCCGGTCAAGGTCCATACTGTTCTCGCGCTCGCATGCCGCAAGTTCCTTCAGAGAATTCCGGATCGCCCGGCTCTGCCGCGGGTACTTCCGGATCACTTTCTGAACTTTTCGCCGGATCGCATTCCTTGCCGCCAGACTTGTGATCTTCCTGTCGTCCTTCCAGTCGTCATCCAGGTGATAATAGGCCAGCAGCACATTCATCGCCGCCGCGTAAGATGTAGCCTCATTTTTCAGCATTGGCCGCTTCTTCACCGGGTGCGCCTTGCACCGGTGCATCTCCGTGCTTCCCCCGCACTCATACAGGGAAGAAAGTAGAACGACCGCAAACGTCATATCATAGGTCAGCGTCATCTGCCCCATAAACCCGTACTCATCTTTCAGGACGCGGCACAGGCCGCAGTAATATGCTTTATACTTATTCAGATCTTTTACCTTTAATTCCGGTTCATGTATCGTCACATAGCCAAACATAACTGTCTCCTGTTTTTCCCGCTTCAGACTGCGCTCTGCGCAATCATTATACCACGTCTCCTCTGAATTAATTATGTTTTTTTTCTGAAAAATGCTGTTCCTGTTGCCCATACGAAAAAATACGGCCGGGAAATCAAAAACTGATTTCCTGACCGTATTTTTCCTCTTCTGTAAAATGTCTGCAGCCTGAATCTTACTCAGCCTGAAGTACTTTATACGCTCCGCCTTCTACAACTACAACTGTCGGCTGTTTGGACGGCTCGCCATCCTCTCCCCAGGAAATCTGTTTTCCTGTAAGGCCGTCGATCGTGATCTCTGTCATAGCTGTCTTCATCGCCTCGCACACATCAGATACGCTCATCGTCGGATCGATCTCAGCCTTCTCCGCTGCCATCTTGATCACATACATACAGTCATATGCATCTGCTGCGAACTGGATCGGTGTGCTGCCGAATGCTTCCTCATAATCTGCAACGAATGTCTGTGTAGCCTCGTCCTCTGCATCCGGTGTAAACGGCGTCAGGAACATCAGGCCTTCAGCAAGTGAAGCGTCAAATCCTTCTACGTCAA
This sequence comes from uncultured Mediterraneibacter sp., assembly GCA_944376685.1. Lineage (GTDB taxonomy): Bacteria > Bacillota > Clostridia > Lachnospirales > Lachnospiraceae > Mediterraneibacter. The sequence goes on from CALWDN010000067.1 coordinate 2,232, forward strand.
GCAGTCCGTCCATTCCGTCCACGCCGAACCACTTCGGAGCAAATCCTGCTCTGTCAGCCTGTGCCAGGATCAGAGAAGCCTCCTGGTAATAGATAGGAAGGAATACGAGCTCTGCGCCTGCATCTTTCGCTTTCTGGATCTGGACAGAGAAATCTGTGCTGCTGTCCGCCGTAAACGCCTCCGCAGCTACGATCTCCAGCCCTCTCGCCTCAGCCTCTGTTGCGAAGCTCTGGTAAATGCCCTGTGAATACGTATCAGAGCTGTCATAGATGATCGCTACTTTTGATGCAAGTCCGTTGTCTGAGATATAATCCGCAGATACAGTTCCCTGGCTCGGGTCAGAGAAACACATACGGAACGCATTATCATACTGGATACTGTCTACTGCCGTAGCTGACGGTGTGAGCTGGAACATATTGTCCGCGTGCGTCTCCTCAACTACCGCTGTACACGGTGTGGATGTTACCGTGCCGACCAGCATCTGCATCCCCCAGTCTTTCAGCGTATTGTACGCATTGACAGATTTTTCAGAATCTGACTGGTCGTCCTCAAACTTATACTCGATCTGATATCCGTTGATCCCGCCGTCTGCATTGATCTCGTCTACTGCCAGCTGGATCCCGTTCTGAACTGCTGTACCATAGATCGCCGTATCTCCTGTGATCGGCCCGATCCCGCCGATCTTGAATGTCGTTGCCTCAGCATTGCCCTCGCTGCTGTCGCTTCCGCCGCCGCATGCAGCCAGTGAAAATACCATTGCTGACGCAAGGGCAAGGCTTGCTGCCTTTTTCCACATTTTCATAATATCTCCTCCTTGATAAATGCTAACGCTTTAATGTTAAACGCCACCGCCAGATTTGTCAAGACAAAAAACAGAATGCACTCTGCTTTTTTCAAAGTGCATTCTGTTTTACACTATATTCTTTACTATTCGCCGGCTTACCGCTCCTGCCGATCAGTCAACTGTAACGATCTTTCCATCCTCATCCCAGAGGTCATGCCAGTCTTTCGCACCCGGCCAGAGAAATACCTGTCCCTTTACAAGACGGTTATTGCGCTCAAGTGTCGCGATCTTTGCCATTTCCTCATCCGTCAGCGGATCTTCTGTCATGGACTTCAGATTGCTTACATACTCTGCCTCATGTACGGAGAACGGGATCGGGATCTGCCCTCTCTGATGAGCCCATTTCAGGGCGATCAGTGCCGGATGGCAGTTGTGGGCTTTTGCGATCTCCTGCATCTCCGGAGTCTTCATATCCGCAATATCTTCCGGCATCATATCGCGTTCCGGTCTCTGCGGTGAGCCAAGCGGCATAAATCCGATCGGCTGGATGTTGTGCGCTACGAGGTAGTCAAAGAGTTCCTGCTGCTGGAAGCACGGATGCAGCTCCAGTTCGCATGCAACCGGCATGATCTTCATCAGCGGAAGCACAGCCTCCAGTTTCGGGATCGTCATATTGGAAATTCCGATATGGCGGATCAGGCCTTTCTCCACAAGGCTCTCGCACTGTCTGTAAGTGTTCATGAACTCTTCTACGCTGAACGGTTTTGAGTTCGGGTTTCTGGAATCCACATCGCATCCCGGTGCATGATAGTTCGGGAACGGCCAGTGGATAAAGAAGAGGTCGATATAATCGCACTGCAGGTCGGAAATACTCTTTCTGCAGGACTCTTCTACTCTTTCGTGCATGTCATTCCACACTTTTGTCATGATGTAAAGTTCCTTACGCTCTACCACGCCCTCATCAAATGCGGCTTTGAAGACCTCTCCGATCTGGTCCTCATTCCCATAGCATGCGGCGCAGTCAAACATCCTGTAGCCGCAGCGGATAGCTCCGGCCACTGCGTTGGATACCTGTTCTGCCGTAAAACGGTCAGAACCGAATGTACCCATACCTACACAGGGGATCTCTTCTCCCGTGTACAGCTTCTTCTTCGGCACGATTGCCGGGTTGATGAATTCTCCCATTTTCATTCTCCTTTTCTTTTTTTATTTTCACACTCTCTTTATCAGAGCTTTGTGATCCTGATCTGAGGCAGGATCCGTTCCATATCTTCTTTCACAAAAAATCCTGTCTCTTCCCTAAGTGCAGCCGCTGCCGAGATGGCGCTGGCTTTCCTGAGTGTTTCTTCTACTGAAAGCCCTTCGCTTATGCCGAGGGCATATCCGGCGATCATGGAATCGCCGCAGCCCACCGTGTTTACAGCATCGATCTTCGGCACTTCCGCGCGGAAGATCCCCTCGCCGCATACAACAAAGGACCCGTCCCCGCCGAGGGACACCGCAACGATATCCACGCCGTTTCTGTGGACTTCTTTCGCTGCTTCCACCATATCTTCAAGATGATCGCATTTCTTGCCGGTGAGCATCCGGATCTCGTCGATATTCGGCTTGATCATAGTCGGACATGCTTTGATCCCCATCTCGAGGAGCTGCCCGCTCGTATCCAGGATCACCGGTTTCCCGGCGGCTTTACAGATCTTTACCAGCCGCTGATAGGCCGTTCCGTCCAGTCCTTTCGGCACGCTTCCGGACATGGACACCACATCCGCCTTCTCAGCCAGGCCCTTAAATTTCTCTTCAAAATTTACGAAATCCTCCTCTGTCACCGTAAATCCCGGTTCCAGGAACTCTGTCTGCACGTGGTTCACTTCATCCCAGATATTGATGCACGACCGGCTCTCATCCGCCAGATGATAGAATTCGCTTCTGATCCCGAAGGGTTTCAGGGAATCCTCGATATAATGTCCGGCATGTCCGCCCACAAATCCGGTCGCCACGACCTCCGCCCCGGCGATGGATGCAGGTTTGGATACATTGAGTCCCTTGCCGCCCGGCGTATAGGCGCATTCCTTCACACGGTTGACCTCGCCGGTCTTAAACCCTTCCACCACATAGCGCTTATCGATCGCTGCATTCAATGTCACTGTCAGTATCATTTTCTTCTGCCTCCTGACTTCCCGGACTCAGTCCTCATTTACCAGCATCACTTTGCCTTTTACAAGCCCCGGCGTCTTAAACATCTGGAATGCTTCCTGCGCCTGGCTCATCGGCATCTCTTTGTAGATAAATGAAGGATCCACTTTCAGCTGTCCGGTCGCGAAATAATGCGCGGTAAGATCCCACTCTTTACCCGGGAACGGGGAGCTGTAGGACATCCAGGAACCGGTCAGTTTGAACTCCTTGCGGTTCATCTGCTCCCAGAGGTCCTGGGTAAAGGACAACGTTTCATGCGGCGTACCGATAAAGCACACATGCGCTTTGTTCGACGCCAGCCTAAACGCCATCTGCATGGTCGCCACCTGTCCGGCCGTCTCAAATACGTAGCTGTATCCTTTGCCCCCTGTGATCTCCATGGCTTTATCCATGAAGCCTTCTTCTGTTGTATTGATCACTGCATCCGCACCGAGGCGTTTCGCCAGATCCAGCCTTGCATCACTGATGTCAAATACGACAACCTTCTTTGCCCCGAAGATCTTCGTCCACTGCATGGTAAACATACCGACGGTTCCGCCGCCCAGGATCGCCACATACTGGCCGCCCTGGTAATCATTCAGATATACCCCGTGGAGCGCAACGGTCGCCGGCTCAAACATGGCCGCCTGATCATACGGGATGGACGGATCATATACGACCGCGTTCTGTTCCGGGATCACCACATAGTCCGCATTGGCCCCCTGCTCTCTGGATCCGATAAAGCTGTAATGCTTGCACAGGGAGAAATTTCCGTTCTGACAGTCGTCACATTTCATGCAGGGCTTCAGCGGAGCGCATGTCACATGGTCGCCTTTTTTTACCGTTGTAACGCCCTCGCCCACTTCAGTCACATACCCGGAAAATTCATGTCCCAGCACGATCGGGTAGAAATGCACGCCGTGATTGAGCACACGCGGGATATCAGAGCCGCAGATGCCGGACGCCATGACTCTCACCTTGACTTCGCCCGGTCCCGCTTCAGGCTCCTCATAATCCATATACCGCACGTCTTCGTTTGCACACACAACTGCTGCTTTCATGATCATCTGCCTCCTCTTTCTTTCATAATGCCTTTCAGCTGCTGATAAAGTTCTATGTATGTCTTGTAATTTTCATCATATACCGCCCGTTTTTCCGGGTCCGGGTCATGGGACCTCCTGTCATGCACCGTCAGCCTCACTGCCTCTTCGAAATCCCGGTACATGCCGATGCCCACGCCGGCCAGGATCACTGCGCCGAGCGTTGTCGCCGTATCTGAAGCCGGAACGATGATCGGCTTTCCGGTAATGTCGGACTTGATCTGTGTCCAGAGCAGAGAATTTGCCGAACCTCCCATGGCACGCATGACCGTGACCTTCGCGCCGGCCTCTTCCGCCACATCCAGATTGTGCTTCAGTGCGTAAGCCGTGCCTTCCATAGCCGCCCGGATGAAATGTCCTTTCGTCTTGCTGAAGTCAAGCCCGTAATACACACCCTTTGCGTCCGGATCCCAGATCGGAGTCCTCTCGCCGGACATGTACGGCAGGAAGATCACGCCGTCGCTTCCCGGGGCGACCGCGGCCGCTTCTTCATTGAAGAGGTCCAGGGAGCTTTTGCCCTGCCGTCTGCCTTCTTCTCTTTCATAGTCGCCGAATTCTTTCTCCAGCCAGCGCATCACGCCGCCGCCCCCGGTCGTTCCGCCCTGCAGGAGCCAGTGCCCCGGGATCACGTGATAGCCAAGGATCAGGCGTTCATCTGCCTGGTATGTATCAGTACAGATACTCATTCCGCCGGCCTGCCCGCCCTGTTCCTGGGTCTCGCCGCTGTGGATGACGCCCGCGCCAAGCGTTCCGCAGGCCGCGTCCAGGCCGCCGGCAGCCACCGGTGTGCCTGCAGTAAGCCCGCACTGCGCAGCCGCCTGTTCCGTAACATTTCCAATGATCGCATGGCACGGATAGATATCCGGCAGGAGATCCGGCGAAAAGCCAAATTCCCTGCACATTCCTTCATCCCACACGCCTTTTTTCATATCAAAACAGTGCAGTCCGTATCCCTGGGAAAGTTCCTGGCTCATGACGCCGGTCAGGCGGAATGCGATAAAACTGTTGGACTGAAGGATCTTATATGTATTCTCATATACCTCCGGAAGATTCCGTTTATACCAGATGATCTTCGGCGTCGTATAAGATGGCTGCAGGGGATTGCCGCACAGTTCAAATATTTTCTCTTTCCCGATCTTTTCATTATATTCCCTGCATATGTCGACCGCCCTCGTATCCATCCAGATCGGCGTCCTGGCCAGGACATTGCCGTCCCTGTCCACCGGAATGGCAGACCAGCTCTGCCCGTCGATCCCCACAGCTTTTATCTCAGCCGGATCGATGCCGCCCTTATCCAGTACTTCCGGGATCGTCCTGCATATGGCAGCCCACCACTCGTCCGGATCCTGCTCCGCCCAGCCGGGATGGGGGTAATACACCGGATAATCGCCGTTTCCGGCCGCCATTACCCGGCCGTCTTTCGCAAATACCGCAATCTTGCAGGCGCTTGTCCCGATATCAATGCCCAGTAAATATTCACCCATAGCGCTCTCCTTAATTATTCATTGTTTTCACTGAACGGCCTTCTACAAATCCCGTCTTCAGTGTTACCGTTACTGTCATCCGTTCGCCATCCGCGTCTTCATCCGCTTTTTCATTCACAGGCCTGCTTTCGAGCCGTTCGATCAGATTATCAGCGGCAGCTCTTGCAATGCTGGCTGTAGGCTGTGTGACAATGCTGAGCTTCGGGACCGATGCCTTTGCAAAGTCCACATTATCAAATCCGATGACTGACAGTTCATCCGGCACGCGGATGCCCAGGTCATTGATCTCCATCATTGCACCTACGGTCATTTCATAGTTCGTAACAAATACCGCTGTCATGTCCGGATGCATTTTATACAGTTTTCTCATGGCGGCCGCACCGCCGGCGATCGTATAATTCCCGCCGGTTATCAGAGTTTCATCAGCGACGGCATCCATTTCCGCTACAGCTTCCTGAAACCCCTTCAGTCTTTCTCTTGCTGTATAGACATTGTCAGGCCCGGCGATCATCCCGATCTTCCTGTGCCCGGCTCTTACAAGCCGCTTCACAGCATCCCTGGCTGCGCCTTTATTGTCCACAAGGACGCAGTCGCACGGCACATCCTGCATCTTCCGGTCGATCATCACGACCGGTTTGCCTGCGCGGACAAACCGTTTGAAACCGGGATCCGTCCTGCCGGTTGGCATAACGATCAGGCCGTCCACCCGCCGGTGATAGAGAAACTCAACCGCTTCCTTCTCCCGTTCTGCATCAGAACGGCAGTCACAGATCATCGTCGCATATCCGTGGCTCCGCAGGATATCCTCCGCCTCTGTGATGATCTCGGCAAAGAATATGTTATTCAGTTCGGGGATCACGATGCCGATCGTCTTTGTGCGGTTTGTCTTCAGCCCACGCGCAACTTCATTTACCTCAAAATGCAGTTCCTCGATGGCCTCTTCGATCTTAATGCGGTTCTTTTCGCGGACATTTCCTCCGTTCAGATAGGAAGAGATCGTCGCCAGTCCGAGACCGGTCCGCTTTGCGATGTCTTTCATCGTAGCTCCCATCTTCTCACCGCCTTTTCTTCCGCATTACTCTGCCTTGCCGTCACAGCCGCACATCTTCATGCGGATCTTTACCTGCTCCTTGACTGCTTCCATGCCGACGATGCCAAGTTTCTTCGGATCATATGTCTCCGGCTTCTCCTCGAGCAGCTTCTTCACAGCAGCTGTGTATGCAGCCCTGAGCTCTGTCGCAAAATTCACTTTGCACATACCGCGCTCCACGCACTCTCTTACATCTTCCTCACTTAATCCCGATGCGCCGTGAAGAACAAGCGGTACGGATACCAGCTCTTTGATCGCGCTTACGCGCGGTTTGTCAAGCACCGGTGTGCCCACATAGAATCCGTGAGCCGTTCCAATGGCTACAGCCAGTGAGGATACGCCTGTGCGCTCCGCAAATTCTTTTGCCTCCTGCGGGTCTGTATTCGTGTCCGCATCTGCCTCCAGGTCGTCTTCCTTGCCGCCCACTTTGCCGAGTTCAGCCTCAACCGGGATGCCCAGCGCCTTTGCCACATCGACTACCTTCTTCGTCAGTGCGATGTTGCTCTCGAAATCCTCTCCGGAACCGTCGATCATAACAGAGGTATATCCTGCGTGCATCGCCTGTACAGCCAGTTCAAAACTGTTGCCGTGATCCAGGTGCAGGCAGACCGGAACTGACACTTTCTCTGCCTCGGCTTTTACGATCGCCGCATAGGTCTCAACCGTTCCGTATTTGATCGTACCCGGTGTGGTCTGGAGCATGACCGGAGCTTTCAGCTCCTCAGCGGCTGCCAGCACCGCCTTGACCATTTCCATGTTCTCGATGTTGAACGCGCCTACCGCATAACCGCCTTTCTGCGCGTCCAGAAGCATTTTTTCTGAAGTAACTAATGGCATGATTGATTCCTCCTTAATCCAAAACCGAAACGTTTCGGTTTTTCTATGTATTTATAATAATACACAGACTGGTGATTGTCAAGTGGAAAAAACAAGTTTGAAAAAACATGCCAGATTTTTTCATTTTATGCAATCAATAGCATAAACTTGATTATTTTTTTATTTTATGCTATTGTTAATCAAAAGGAGGGATTGGTATGACAATACCGTATAAGCTCAAAAACCGGGATCTTTATCTCAAAAAACTCATCGGATTTCAGGATACAGAACCTGTAAAAGTGATTACCGGCATCCGCCGCTGCGGAAAATCCAGTCTGTTGAAATTGATGATCCGCCATTTGCTTGACAGCGGCATCCTGCAGGAGCAGATTCTGGAAATGAATTTCGAATCCCATGATTTTCAGAATATAACCTCAGACGAGCTATATCATTTTGTAAAAGAACGGATCATTCCTGACAGGCGGATGTATCTTTTCTTTGATGAACTGCAGCGGATCCCTGCATGGGAAAATGCAGTAAATGCCTTCCGTGTAGATTTTGACTGCGATATTTACATTACCGGCTCAAACGCGTATCTTCTTTCCTCCGAGTACTCTACCTATCTGTCCGGACGATGTGTGGAGATCAGAATGCTGCCGCTGTCTTTCCGCGAATTTCTATATTTCCATGACTTTGAAATCCGGGAAACGCGAAGCGCTCTTGGCGGTATGCGCAGACAGGCATTCGACAAAAACGGCGAAGCCTATGATCTCCGTGATATATTCGATGCCTATATGCGGTTCGGAGGGATGCCGGGAATTGCGGACATCGGTCTGGATCAGGAGAAAGCCCTCATGCTTCTGGAAGGCATATACTCTACTGTCATCATACGGGATATCCTGGAACGTGAAAAGCGCCGCGGACAGCGACAGATTACCGATCCTGTGCTTCTCCGCAAGATTATTCTCTTTCTTGCAGATAATATCGGGAACAATGTCTCTGTCTCATCCATCGGCAATACTCTGATGAACGAAGGACTGCTGGACGACGGCACGCGTAAAAAAACACCAAGCGCACACACTGTACAGGCATATATCGGTGCGTTACTGGAGAGTTATTTCTTCTATGAGATCAAACGTTTTGATATAAAGGGAAAAGAATACCTTCGCACGCTCGGCAAGTACTATCTGGTTGATATCGGGCTTCGGAATTATCTTCTTGGATTCCGGGACCGCGACAGCGGACACGCAATAGAGAATATCGTTTACTTCGAGCTGCTCCGAAGAGGCTATGATGTCTCGATCGGAAAGATTGACAATTCTGAAGTGGATTTTATTGCCACAACAGCAAATGAAAAAAAATATATTCAGGTAACAGAATCCATGCAAAGTGAAGATGTCCGCAGACGGGAACTTGCCCCGTTACAGAAAATCAGGGACAATTATGAAAAGATCGTGCTCTCACTCGACCCCGGACTCGATTCAACCTACAACGGAATAAAATCATTCAACTTAATTGACTGGCTACTGTCCTAACCACAATACTGAGCGTATAGGGGAGCCCTTCCCCTATACACTCGCTGTCCTATACCGTTTCCGGGAACCGGATCTTCAGCTCCCCGTCAAATATCTGCACCGGCACTTCTTCTTTCATACTGTATATGGCCGGCGGCTTATCCCCTTCGAAATCATACACGATCACCCGGTCTTTCTCCGGATCAATGACCCAGTATTCCCGTAC
>CALWDN010000068.1 GCA_944376685.1 uncultured Mediterraneibacter sp.
AAGCATGTGAGAAAGCGGGCATGTCTTACAGCAAGGGATGGACGCTGATCCGCACGGCGGAACAGGAACTGGGAGAGGTGATCGTGGAGCGTCAGCCCGGCGGAAAGAGCGGAGGGCAGGCGCAGATCAGTCCGGCCGGCTATGACCTGATGGAGCGTTATGAGCGGCTGGAGCGGGAAGTGGCGGGGTACGCACAGGAGCAATACCGTAAAATATTCTTATCATACTGAAGCCAGGCGGGAATTTCCGATTCAGGGATGAAACAGAAATTCCCGCTTTTTTGCGATATCCGATTGTTTTTTAAAAAATAATCGGATATACTTAAATACAGATGACGGAATAAAACAGCAGACTTTCAAGAAAAGGAGAAGGATCATGAGGAGAAGGATACTGGCCGGAATGCTGGCAGGGGTGATGCTGTTTACGATGGAAGGATGTGCAGGCGGTGCGGACGGAACCCCGGAAAGCGGCAAAACGACGGATGAAGAGACGGCAGAAAAGACGGAGGCAGACGAGACAGAGATCCAGGTGTTCATTGCGGCCAGCCTGAATACAGTGATGACGGAACTGGCGGATCTGTACAATGAGGACCATCCGGAGGTGAAGATCATCTATAACGCGGACAGTTCCGGCACGCTCCTGACCCAGATCCGTGAAGGCTACGAGTGTGACATTTTCTTCTCCGCCGCACAGAAGCAGATGGACGACCTGGAGGCGGACGGCCTGATGGTGGAGGGCACCCGTACGGACGTGGTGAACAATCAGGTGGTCGTTGTGACACTGAAAGACAGCGGGACGAAGGTGACCGGTCTGGAGGATCTGGACAGGGCAGAGAGCATCGCCCTTGCCGGAGGCAGTGTGCCGGTGGGGAAATATACGAGGCAGGCGCTCATTAACCTGGGCATCCTGCCGGATACCGACGAACCGGACAGGATCACTACAGAGGAGGTATCCGAGGCGCTCGGCGGTGTGGAGATCAGTGAACAGGATAACGTAAGCAAGGTGCTGACAGCGGTGGCGGAAGGATCCTGTGAGGTCGGAACGACCTATTATTCAGATACATACGGGTATGAGGATGATCTGGATATCCTGCAGACGGTCAGTTATGACCTGACCGGCGATGTGATCTATCCGGTCGCACGGGTGGTCAATGAAGAGGCGGATGAAGCGCAGACGGCTGCGGCGGAGGATTTCCTGGAATTCATCCTGTCTGATGAAGCGAAAGCGGTGTTTGAATCTTACTATTTTGATACGGACGTATAGGTGGATTATGGAAGAGATCGTTAAGATACTGGAAGAACTGGACTGGAGCCCGCTTTTCATCTCGCTGAAAACGGGGATCGCGGCAACATTTATTTCCTTTTTCCTGGGGATATTTGCGGCGCGCAAGGCGGTAAAGGCGTCGCCGCGGAAGAAGGCGGTCATCGACGGAATCCTGACGCTGCCGATGGTCCTGCCGCCGACAGCGGCGGGCTTTTTCCTGCTGCTTTTGTTCAGCAGGAGAAGGCCGTTTGGGTCATTCCTGTTTGAACAGTTTGATCTTAAAGTGGTTCAGACCTGGCTGGGCTGCGTGATCGCAGCCACGGTCATCGCTTTTCCGCTTATGTACCGGAATGCAAGGGCGGCCATGGAACAGATCGATATGAACCTGGTCTATGCGGGACGGACGCTGGGAATGTCGGATCTCAGGATCTTCTGGACAGTGATCGTGCCGACCGCCGGGCCGGGCATTGCGTCCGGCACGGTCCTGACCTTTGCCCGGGCGCTCGGCGAGTACGGGGCCACGTCCATGCTGGCGGGGAATATCCCGGGCAGGACGGGGACTATCTCCCAGAAGATCGCCATGGTCATCCAGGACGGAGATTATCTGACCGCCGGGATCTGGGTGGGGATCGTGATGATCATCGCCTTTCTGATCATTTTCCTGATGAATCTGATCTCCGGCAAAAAGATGAAGCATATCGGGAGGTGGTAAGCTGTGGCGGTAAATGTGGACATTCAGAAGCAGCTCGGGGATTTCCGGCTGGACATCCGTTTCAAAAGCAGCGCCCGGCGGATCGGCATCCTGGGGGCTTCCGGGAGCGGGAAGAGTATGACTTTAAAGAGCATCGCCGGGATCGAACAGCCCGACAGAGGCATCATCGAGGCGGATGGCAGGATATTTTATGACAGAGAGCGGAGGATCAGCCTGAAGCCGCAGGAGCGCAATGTCGGGTATCTGTTCCAGAATTACGCCCTGTTCCCCACGATGACGGTGGAGAAAAATATTGCCGCAGGACTGAAAGGCAGCAGGAAGGAAAAGGAAGCGCGTGTCCGGGAGATGATCCGGAAGTTCCGGCTGGAGGGACTGGAGAGACATCTGCCGGGACAGCTCTCGGGCGGGCAGCAGCAGCGGACGGCGCTGGCGCGGATCATGGCCTGCGGACCGGGCATGATCCTGCTGGATGAACCTTTTTCCGCGCTGGATATGTATATGAAAGACCAGCTCCAGCGGGAGCTTTCCGGGATGCTGGAGGAGTATCCGGGAACCGTGATCCTGGTGTCCCATAACCGGGACGAAGTGTACCGGTTCAGCGAAGAACTGCTCGTCATCGACCAGGGAAGCATTGTGGCGGAAGGAGAGACAAAGGCGCTTTTCCGTGATCCGGTAAGCCGGGAGGCGGCGCGGCTGACCGGGTGCAAGAATTTCTCCAGAGCCCGCAGGATCGATGCACATACAGTTGAAGCAGCCGACTGGGGTGTAACGCTTACCGTGAAACGCGAAGTCCCGGAATATATAAAGTGGATCGGCTACCGAGCCCATGATTTTGTCCCGGTGTGGGAAACGGGCGGGAATGGACGGATGCTTCCCTTTACGCTGGAGGGCATCGCAGAACTGCCTTTCGAGAAGAACTATTATATAAAGACAGGATCAGGCGCAACCGTCTGCTGGTTCGTCCAGCGGGAGCAGGAGCATCTTCTGGATGAGAAAGGAATGCCCTTATTCCTTGCATTTAACGAAGATAAAATCCTCTTTTTGAAATAGAAGAAAATGTGCTGTTAAATTTAAAAAAAACGTATTTACAAAGCCCCTTTTCTGTTATATAATCCGGTCTTGGATTTTGTAACAGAAGGGGTATTTTTTATGAAGACAGTACAGCATGATATGACATCGGGAAGCCCGGTGAAAATGATCCTCAGCTTCACATTTCCGATCTTTATCGGCAATGTGTTTCAGCAGTTTTACAATATGGCGGACGCTGTGATCGTCGGGAAATTCGTGGGAACAAAAGCCCTTGCCGCGGTAGGGAGCACCGGTACGATCATGTTCCTGATCTACGGGTTCGTGGTCGGGATGACGGCCGGATTTACCGTCCTGACCGCGCAGAAGTTCGGGGCCGGAGACATGAAGGCCATGCGGCAGACAGTGGCAGGGGCGTCCATCCTGTCTCTGATCGTCGGCCTGATCCTGACGGCGGCTTTTATGATCCTGATGAAGCCGTGGCTTATGGCTATGAATACGCCGGCGGATATTTTTGCTGATGCATACGTATATATCATGATCATCAGCGGCGGGATCCTTGCACAGATGCTGTACAACCTGCTTGCAAGCATCCTCAGGGCGCTCGGGAACAGCAAGGTTCCGCTTTATTTCCTGATCATTTCCGCGCTCCTTAATATTGTGCTGGATCTGGTGCTGATCATCGTGTTCCATATGGGTGCGGCGGGAGCAGCTGTGGCGACAGTTGCTTCGCAGGGGGTTTCCGGTCTGCTCTGCCTGGCCTACATCGCAAAAAAGGTGCCGATGCTCCATCTGACTGCGGATGAATGGCGGCCGTCCGGATATCTGTTAAAAACACAGATCCGGATCGGAATTCCCATGGCGCTGCAGTATTCGATCACGGCTATCGGCACGATGATGGTACAGTCTTCTCTGAATATACTGGGATCCACGCTGGTTGCGGCTTATACGGCGGCGGGCAAGATCGAACAGGTCGTGTCCCAGGCCTATGTGGCGCTTGGGACCACGCTTGCCACATACAGCGCCCAGAACATCGGCGCCGGCGATGTGCCGCGCATCCGCCGGGGATTCCGGGCGACGACATGGATCGGCGTCGTCTATTCATTTGCGGCGGCGGCCCTGGTGATGACGGTGGGAAAATACATGACTTATCTTTTTGTGTCGGAAGATGTGGAACTGATCATGGGTTCGGTGGACCTGTATCTGAAATGCGCGGGGATCTTTTTTATCCCGCTGGCGGTCGTCAATATATACCGGAACGGGATACAGGGGCTTGGCTACGGCCTTCTCCCCATGATGGCCGGAGTCGCCGAGCTGATCGGCAGGGGCGCGGTATCTGTGATCGCCGCGGAGCAGAAGAGCTATCTCGGCGTGTGCCTTGCAAGCCCGGCAGCATGGGTGTTTGCGGCATTGCTGCTGATCGTTATGTATTTCTATGTGGTTAAGATCGACCTCAAAAAAATATTCCCGGGACAGAAGTCCGGGAATGATCTATCATAAAACCCTCATCGGGTGGATTTCTGGGCGAAGACCAATGGCCATGCGAACAGCTGTCTGCACAGCCATTGGCTTCTTTTTGTTTACATGTTTAAGGATAGCAGGTAAATATGACCTCATTGTGTCAATATATGGAAATATTTTTAAAGAATCTAAAAAGAAAATAAACTGTGTTTTATGATCTGGCGATGGTATGCATCATATCCTGCAGAGAGCGGTTCCACCGCTCTTTTTCTGATTCGTACCGTTCTTTCAGCCAGGCGGCGGCCTGTTCCATCCCTTCATCGGAAAGAGGGAATGAGGCGCTTTCTTTTTCCTCATCCGGGGTCTGTTCGAAACACCATGGCTCCGGGTATATCCAGACGGTAAATGTGGTGCTGTTTTTGCCGTCGTCTCCGTTCATCAGATAGCGCATGCCGTGGTGGCTGCCGGAGAAGGGTTCTTTCTTCAGCCCTCCGCAGGGGATCAGTCGTATATCGATCATATGAGGCGATTCCTTTCTTATGTTTTCTGCAGGCATATCCCGCTATGCATCATTTCTGTTTTGCAGAGGCAGGACAGCCGCGTCCTGCCTCATTATATCACTGAGCAGCGATGGCTGCAAACTGTGTTGTCACCAGATCATCGTAAGGAACTCTCTCCTCAAGTTCTCCCGCGCTTTCAAGGATATCCTGGAGCAGGTCAAAACTGCTCTGCTCGAAGATGAGATTGCTCTTCCAGGTATCCTGGTCGTAATAGCGGGTTACGATGGTCGTGATCGTTTCCAGGTCGGTTTCCGGGAACTGCGGTTCGATCACGGCTGCGATCTCTTCCGGTGTATGCGCCTGGACATAGTCCATGCCTTTCTGCAGAGCATTTGTAAATCCCTGGATCACTTCGGGATGTTCATCGATGTAGCTCTGCTTTGCGCTGAATGCGGTATAGGGTACATAGCCGCTGTCTTCGCCAAGGGACGCGACGACATAGCCTTTGCCCTCGGACTCCAGGGTGGTGGCGCCGGGTTCGAATTCAACGGTAAAATCGCCCTGGCCTTCGGCGAATGCGGCCGCTGTGGAACCGAAGTCGATATTCTGGTTGATCTCAAGGTCTGCGGCCGGATCAATGCCGTTTTCCTTCAGGATATACTCAAAGACCATCTGCGGCATGCCGCCTTTCCGGCCGCCGAGGACGAGATGCCCTTTCAGGTCATCCCAGGTGAAGCCGGGCATTTCCTCACGCGCGACAAGGAAATTCCCCGCACGCTGGGTGAGCTGGGCAAAATTCACGACGTAGTCTGTGGCGCCTTCCGCATAGGTGTAGATCGAAGCTTCTGAACCCATGAAGCCGATATCTGCCTCGCCGGAGATGACGGCGGTCATTGTCTTGTCAGCGCCAAACGGGGTTAGCAATTTAGGCAGAGACAGCTTAAATAAAATCAACATGATCAACGGTGTATTCAGGCGTCAGATGAATCTGACGGATTGTGTTATGCCAGAAAGCACGGCGGTTTTCCGGGGTGAGAGAGCTGTAAATACTGCGGAAATCCTGTCGCAGGAGTTCCTCGATAAAAGAATAATCCTGTTCAGGTTCCGGGACGGTGACCGTGAGCTGCCGTTTCTCCTCCTCCAAGGAATCATATTCTGCGCTGTAGTAATCCCAGTTGATTCTTCCTTTTTGAAAAAGGATGTTTAGCCGGTCCATTTCCTTGTCGATCTGTTTTTCCGTCCGGGTCTGTGGGCGCTCTTTTTTCTTTTTCTTCTTTATCTCCTCCACCCGGATTTTGTGTGCATCAAATTCCTGTTCCAGGTTATCGAGCAGATAGCTCTCAATGAGATTCTGACTGAGCCTGTGCCTGTTCGTGCAGATCCGGTCGATCATCGCCCGGTTGCACCTGTAATAGCAGTAGTCTCTCTTTTCCCCGGTCTTCCGGTTAATGACAGAGCGGCATCCGGTCCCCGCCAGGAGCTGGCTGCATACCGGACAGCGTATCATTCCGGAGAAATAATAGATCCGTCCGGATGGGGAGTGCTTGATATTCTTTTTGCTGATTTGCTGCAGGCGCGCCCAGCGCTCCTCTGAGACGTAGGCGGGGCAGTAGGGGATCCCCCGGTATGTACCCTTATAAAATTCGCTGGATAGCATAGTCCTCAGAACGCTGTAAGAAAATGTCGGGTCATAATTCCGCTGCATGTACTTGAGTGTTCCCTGCTTGCTCTGGTGCTTCTCAAAATAATCGTAAAAAGCATTTACCATTTCTTCCTGGTTCGGGTCCTTCACCATGCATTTCTTCCCGTCTACGATTCCCACTTTATACCCGCGGGGCATGTTGCTATCACCGAAGATCACTTTCCCCTGCCGGATGGATGCTTCGTTGACGAATTTGATACGCTCTGATGTGGTGTCCACTTCATTCTGGCCGATGGACAGGACTACATTCAGCTGCAGCCGGCCGTCGCGAGTTTCCATGGTGATCCCCGGTTCAGAAGCGGAGATCCAGTACACGCCGTATTCATCCAGGATGTCCTGCACCATGTAGAAGTCAGACATATTGCGGAACCATCGGTCCAGACGCCAGAAGAGGATCACATCAATCTTTCCGGCTTTGACATCTTCGAGAAGAGCGTGGATCGCTTTGCGTTTCTTGAGTTCTTTCCGGGCGGTCTTCCCCTCATCCGCATAGACGCCGACGGGGATCATTCCGTGATCTTTTGCATAGCATGCGAGATAATCTCTCTGGGCTTCCAGGGATTTCCCGTGCATCATCTGCTCGGAAGTGGATACACGGATGTAGATTGCGCAGCGCTTGATCTTTTCGGACAATAATATCATCTCCTTATTCATTTGTATGTGTTACATAAGTACAAAAATAACAGCCAGCAGAGAACGAGTGTTCCGCTTGCGTAGGCTGTCCGAAGATGATACAATATTCCTGTCTTAATTCGGAGTATCATCTACGGATATATTCCATTGCCGCTCTGGTGTTGGCGCACCGGGGCGGTTGACTTTTTAAGTACATCTGCTATATAATGTACTTAACAGGATAGCCGGAAGATAGATGAAGCCTATCCGCTCCGGTGCAAAGTTAACAGTTACTAAAAAGCAAGCTGCCTACTCCGGCCAAGAGACAAGGCGGCTTGCTTATTTTCTATAATTCAGAATCGCTACAATGAGCATTGACATGGTTAAAATCACCATGAATTCTTCATATGTACTCATAGCATTCACCCTTTCTACAGGATAAGAACGGATGACTGCACGCCTTCCCGGCTACCCGGTTAAGCACATTATTCAGTTTTGACGCCCCGACATCGGATGTCGGGGCGGGTTTCTTATTATCTGAGTATGTATGCGCTGATCAACTGTCCTATCTGAATGATATTGCTCTGTCCAGTAAACTCAAACTTCACTTTTCCAACTCCACTGAAGTACAGTTCCAGTTCGCTATCCATATCAAGAGTTCCGGCGGTCTCAACGGAGTAGGCGCTGACTTTTGAGTAAGGAAGTGAGGTAAAATCTTTTTTCTTCCCTGTCACGCCTTGCACATTCACGGAGATCACACGCTTGTTTGTGAATACGCAATAATCCCTCATTGCTTTATACGCACTAAGCACCTGTTCTCCATTTATAAGCAGTGGCTGAATATCAGGCATTAACATAGTCGGATTCACCAGTTTCATTTTTACAAATGCGCTGTTGTTGAAATCAATCATAATTTTTTCCTCTCTTTCCCCTGTTCCTTACACCACTATATAATCGCCGAAGCGGTTATCTCTTTTCCATAACCACCAAGTTTGGGATGAAGTAGATAACATAATTATCAACTTCTGTATATATGCCGTATTTGCCTTGGTAACAGTCGATGCACTCCTGCAAATATTCTTCTGTCACATCCAGATAATCCGCTATTTCATGACGGCTCTGACAGCCAGCGCGGAATGCACTCACAATTCCAGACAAGCCGATCAGCTTGTTGTATCCCCACAGACGAGCCTGCCGTTCCTGTTTGCGGTTGCGGACATCATTCAGATCGAGGATATTCCCGACTGACGTATGATGGTGTCCGAGCTCTTCTGCGAGGACGCAGGTCTTTTCTGTATTTGCCTCAATATCTTGCCGAATAGCAATCCGCTTTCCCTTGATTCTTCCGTTATTGTATTTCAGGGGCTTTTCCTTTACGATAAGCCCCTCCTGATGGGCTTCATCCAAAAGTGCTTCATAATTCATAAGTCAACACCTCCAGTCTATAGTATAGTATAAAGCCTGTCCTATAAACTGGACTCAGAAGTCCTCATCATCCATAATATCATTGTCGGATGTGTCTGTGCCTTCTGGGATGTCTATGTCAGTACGGGCGTGAGCAGCATTGAGTAAATAAGCTGCAAGTCGCTCCTTTTCTTCACGTTCTTTACGAAGTTCTTTTTCATTTAATTTTAGGATAACAGAGTCAATAGTTGTTTTAGCGTAAGTGTCTATTTTAGTTCTTATGTCATTCAAAGTACTATCAGATATCCTAATAGCCCCATTTCCATAATGTATGAAAGGTTTGTGTTCGGGATCATCTCGGTCAATATAATATCCTAAACTCTCTAAATATTTTTTGAAAACGGATTCAGAAGACACAAGTAAATCTGCGGTTATTTTTCCTTTCTTTTTCAAAGAGTTGTACCGAGATATTAATTCATAATCGTAAAGTGCAGTTATTATTTGTCCATTTATGTTTTTTATTATAAAATAATCATCATCGTACGACTCGCAGGATAATGACCACCCTTTTGCTTTTAAGATACGTTCTATGTCCTCAAAAATAGCATCCCGTTTAGCAATATGAGGATCTTCATAATTTCCCCATCCCATTAAGTCCGCTGGGGTTGTTTCTAAGGCTTTTGCTAAAGGTTCAAGAATTGTGGTGGGCATATTTTCAATATCACCATTTTCATATCTGTATATAGTAGCGCGTGATTTTCCTATTTTTTTGGCCAGTTCATCTACAGTAAGTCCAAGTTCAATTCTCCTTTGTTTAATTTTGTCACCTGTATTCAATCTTGTCACCTCCTAGGATGGTTTTATAATATCATGGTTTTCGCAAATTTGCAATTAAAAACTACTTGTAAAAATAAAATAATCTCAAAAATGAGAAAACAACATTGACAAAGGGATGTATATAAGGTATTATTAGCTTGTCGCAGATGTGAGAAAGGAGGGCATTGAAGGTTTGGTAAATGTGAACCTGTTAAAAGGAAAAATTGTAGAAAAAGGTTTGAATGTTTCAGAACTTGCGGCAATGATTGGAATTGACAAGGCTACATTTTATAGGAAATTAGGATCTATGGGAGAAAATTTCACTATAAAGGAAGCTGATTTAATTGCATCCAATTTAGCTTTGAACAAAGACGAAGTAAATGCTATTTTTTTTAGCCAATTTGTCGCATAAATGAGACTATAAAAAAGGAGAACAGATGCAGGAATTACAGATTTTCAAAAATGAAGAGTTCGGAGAAGTCCGGACGGTAACTATCGACGACGAACCGTGGTTTGTAGGAAAGGACGTGGCGACGGCACTCGGATATGAAAGAGCGACTAAAGCTATTCAGGATCATGTGAACGAAGAAGATAAAGATGAAATCCCAATTCAGGACTCCATCGGAAGAATGCAAAAGACACCTATTATTAACGAGTCCGGCTTATACGCTCTTATCTTCGGAAGCAAACTCGAATCGGCAAAGCGCTTCAAGCACTGGGTAACAAGTGAAGTTCTTCCAACGATCCGCAAGACTGGTGGCTATCAGATGCAGGCTCCGCAGGGAAAGGAACTTCTGGCGCTGGCGGTTCTGGAAGCTCAGAAAACCATCGAAGAGCAGACAGCGCAGATTGAACGCATGAAACCTAAGGAGATTTTCGCAGACGCGGTTGCCACGAGCCACACGGCAATCCTAATCGGGGATCTTGCGAAGCTTCTTAAACAGAACGGCGTAGAGACCGGTCAGAAACGACTCTTTGTCTGGATGCGTGAACATGGCTATCTGATCAAACGAAAAGGTGCTGACTGGAATATGCCAACTCAAAAATCTATGGAGATGGGACTTTTTGAGGTGAAAGAGTCTACAGTTAATAATCCCGATGGCTCTGTCAGAATTAACAAGACTACAAAAGTGACAGGAAAAGGACAACAATATTTTATTAATAAATTCTTGGCGGGGGTAAGGTATGGGGGAGAAATGTGATGTTGGAGAAATGCTTATAGCGCAAAGACTTTACCGAAAATATTCGGACTGCGATATCTCTTTGGATGGACTAAAAATTTTGGCAAGAAGAGCTTTATGCCGCGGATATCCTACAACAATAGTTGAATATTGTTTAGATACTGTAATCAAAAAAAACTGCCGACGTGATTTGTATAGCGGAGATGACGCGCTGGATGAAAAAAGGTTCATTCTTGATGCAGAATTTAGGGCGATCATGAAATATGGGAAAGCAGATGATATTTTATGGTGCTAATAGGAAGATTATAGCAGATACCAGCAAACCGGACAATCAGGGGCGCATACATTTTAGAGAGGTGGTGCATGTGAACATTGAAAAGATTATGGAAGTGTTGATCAGCCTCCTGGCAGAGCAGGAGGGAGTAACAATCGAATATACGATAGAGAAACCCGCGTAAGCGGGAGAGAGGAGGACAAGCATGGAAAAGATAAAACTTGAACCGCAGGAAATCAAGCTGATCAATCCCAGAAGGACAAGCCTGATTCCGGCACCGGCAGAGAAACCGAAGCGTGATCCGGCGCCGATCAGGAAGAAGCGCAATAGAGCAATCTGCGGCATTGAGATTATAGCTGCGGTGTCGCTGGCGCTGAACATGATTCAGGCAGTAATCATATATGTGCTGCAGGCTGGGCC
>CALWDN010000069.1 GCA_944376685.1 uncultured Mediterraneibacter sp.
GCTGGCTGCTTGTACAAGGGCTGAACGCGCTCCTTGATGCCTGCAAGACCTTGTATAACCATACGTTCGCCTTGGTCGATATTACGAGGTGGACCGGGCTGGAGAGTTTTATCGAGGAATACGATCCACTGATAAAGGCGTTCCTGATGATATCACTTGTGATATTGGGATACATGTTTGTATTCGGAAAACAAAAAAAGAATGACCTGATCATGAGCGCGCTGATCTTCGCTGTAATTATTACCTCGTCAAACTACCTGTTTACGACGTTTAATTCATGGGCGGTTATGTTTAAAGATGCTGTCGTCGGAGCGGACAGCACGGCGAGCGGCTATGAACTGGTCAACCAGAACCTGTATGACCTGATCTATATAGACGAACAGCTTGACGGGTTGGATAACATGTCAAGCGATGAAAAGCCGCCACAGTATGATGAACTGACGGAAGATGACGTCCGGCTGATCGATATAACGGAAACCCTGCCGAATGATAAAGACGGGCTGACAGACAATGCGAAAGATATTCTGTCAAAAAGACTGGAATACCGGAATGACATAAGCGACTTGATCGATGTGTATAACGGTGTGGCATGGACTGATTTTGCCAACACATTTTATTACCGTTATAAATTCGATTTTGGGAGCTATTACCTGAGTGCGATCGCGGCGATCATTGTATTTCTCGGTGTATCATACAAAAATGTGAGGGTTGTATATGAGCTGTTTGTCAGCAGGATACTTGTGACGATCTTCTCGGCAGACATGTCCAGTAAAAGAAAAGCAGTCCGGCTGCTGGAGTCTATCAGGGATGGTTATTATGCCCTGTGTTTTACAGCGATTACTTTACGGTCGTATTTTCTTTTTAACGATTATCTTACAGATCAGGCAAACATCGGTAGTATTGTGAGAGGGATTATCCTGCTCTTTATTGCATGGTGCGTGGTTGATGGGGCGAATATCATGGAGAAGATCACGGGTGTTGATGCAGGGCTGACTACTATGGCAGGTAAGCTGATCGCGGGTATGCATATGGCTCGGGGTGTGACGCAGACAGTACAACAGGCGCGACAGTTTGGCATGATGAAGCGGCAGACGAAAGCAATGCAGGCTATGGCAGGACAGAAGCAGGAGGCTATGGAAAAAGGAGCATCCGGATCTAACGGAAATATGCCAGACGGACAGGCTGGAGAAAGCATGAGTAGCGGTGAAATGGGAGACGGCGGCGGAACATCCGGAGCTATGGATGGACAGGATGGGGCTTACGGTTCGATGAACGGGCAGGACGCTGCGTCCGGATTCGGAGCAAATATGCAGGAAAACGGAGACGGCGACGGAACATCCGGAAATATGGATGCAGATGCAGCAAATTATTCTGACAGCAGCGGGCGGGATGCCGGAGTGGGGCAGACGTCAGGCTCCTTTATGGATACCCCGGACGGGGCGGATGCAGCAGACCGCCATTTCGCGGAAATGGATGATGCCCTGGATAGACAGAACAATAATGGTGGAGACAATGGCCACGGCATGCAAAGTGGATCAGATTTTGGAGAGAAAGGGATGTTTGAAAAATGGGAAGAAAAGACAGCAGCGAACCGCCCCGGCGGATCCGATAGAGCTGATATTGGCCAGAGCAACCCGAGTGCAGGATCTGTTTCAGACAGATATTCTGGATCTGGAAATCCCAGCGGGAAAGAACAGGGAAGTATGAAAATACAGGACAAAATGAGCAGGCAGGATGACGGAAAGAAAGAGGGGAAATAAATGCGGTATATCGTTACAAAAGAAATCAAATCAGATACACAGGTTGTTTGGAAACTGTATTTTAAGGATTTTGCGTTCCTGGTCATATGGATCATTGTAAACCTGTACCTGCAGGACGGGGTGCATCCATATCTGCAGATCCCGTTCTGTGTGTTTGCGATCCTGTCCGGCGTGATACTGGTGATGCCGTCCGCGACAAATCCAAAACGTAGGCAGTATCAGAGCATCGCCCTGTATCTCATGCGCCCGAAAGGAACCTATTATCTGATCAGTCAGGAGGAGCAGCAAGTTGAAGAAAGACACGATAAAAAATATAAAAAAAGATATTCCAATAGCAAATTACGATGAAAGATCAGGGTGTTTCCAGTTAAATGACGGAAGTTATGCCGATATTTATATGATAAACCCGAAAGATCTTGTCAATGGTGATCCTGATGATATCGAAAGAGACTGTTTCACATGGGCAAAGTTTTATAAGACATACGGAATGGATATAGAGATCATCGGCATGATGTTCCCGTGCGATACGAGCCAACAGCAGGCTTATTGGAAGAAACTTGCCGAGAAGAACACAAACCCTGAGTTTGAATCGATGATCCGCAGGAAAGTGTCGGAACTGGAATTCCGGGAACGCAACACGCTGAGGAAAGAGTTCTTCCTGATCTGCTTTTGGGAAAATCTGGAGGAAATCAGAAACGGCAGGAAAACACTTGAAAGCACACTGGGCATTAAACGCGCGGAGAGTGGGATGACGACAGAACTGCTCTCTGAGATCTCGAAAAAGAAAAAGCTGCAGGTGCTCTTTAAGTTTGCAAACAAAAATTCACAGATATTCTGACGTACCGAAATTCGGTACGCATTGGAGAGATACTATGAAGAACAGAAAAAAAGAAACAGAGATCAACTATGATGAAGCGCTGCTGCAGCAGATATCCGTGATCGGGAATCTGAAGCATTATGAGACATATTCAAGGACTGGAACAGGCTATGAAGCCTGTATCCATATCTGTGATTTTCCCGCCGCGCTTAACGACTTCTGGATCACAGATGTATGTAATTTTCCGAATACGGTCACGTCTGTCAGCGTACAGACGATGGATCAGATCGAAGTGAAGAAGAATCTGAATAAAGCGATCGAAGAGCAGGGATCAAGGAAACGCTTTGCGAATGATTACAGCGCTTTTTATGATGCATCTTCCCGCGAAGCGGAGATGCGGTACTTATATGACGAGATCAGTTCCATGGGGGAAGTAATGAAGAATATAACGATCCGGATCTTTGCCGCCTCGAAGACGCGGAAAGGGCTGGAGGACAGCGTCGCAAAAATCATCAAAACACTGGAAGCGAATTCCTACCGTGCCGCTGTATTCCTGAATGAGACAGAAAGTGAGTGGAAGAGTATCTACGTCTCTATGGAAAAGCAGCAGAAAGAGCCCCACGCGCTGCCAGGCTTCCCGATGAAATCCACCTTACTTGCCGCCGGGAATGCGTTTCATTACAGTTCACTTGAGGACGAGAACGGGGATTATCTTGGAGAGACGGGATGCGGAGGCAATGTATTGTTCAATGAATGGCTGCTCAATGAGATCCGTGTTAATGCTTCTGCGATTGTGGTCGGAAACCAGAGGTACGGAAAGTCAACGCTTTTGAAACTCAGGATCAAATCGCGGGTGCTGCAGGGGGATTTTGTAAGGGTGTTCGACATCACGGGCGAGTTTACAGACCTGATGAAAGCGCTGTCCGGGAGAACGTTGGATATGACAAAGTATATCATCAACCTGCTTGAAATCTTCCGGTCCGGAGACAATGATAATGCCAGCTATGCGCGGCATCTGACAAAATTAAGAATATCTTACCGGTTCCTCAGTCCGGAAGCGGAGACAAAAGAGCTGAATGATTTTATTGAAGCGGCGGAACAGCTCTATAAAGAATGGGGGCTGCTTCCGGAAGCAGGAAGAGAGATCACCGGACTTCCGGCGAAAGCATACCCGACATTCAAAGACCTGTTGGAGCATATCGAAAAGGAAATCGCGCTGTTGGTTGACGGCGACTATAAAGAGGGAGAAAAAATACTGGTAGAACACAAGCTGCTCAATCTGGACAGTATCCGGAGCAATCTGAGGACATTAGTAGATACATATGGAACGATCTTCAGCGGGCATACGTCGATCGATAACATGAAAGATGTAAAAGCCCTGTCCTACAACCTGTCCGGGCTGAAAGATCTGGATTCCCGGATTTTTGACCTTGAGATTTTTAATATCCTGTCACTGAGCTGGGATGACGCGGTGACCAACGGAAGTCTCATGAAAGAACAATGGGAAACAGGGAAAATCAGCTTGGAAGATGTAGTACATACATCAATATACATCGATGAATCCCACCGCTGGGTGAACGCAAAAAAACTATATGCGTTGGATCTTCTGAGTATCTATCTCAGGGAGGGACCGAAATATTTCTCCAATATCTGGATGGCGAGCCAGTCGATCCGGGATTATACACCGGAGGGCAGCACTGATGCGGGGATTGAAAAGCTGAAGACAATCTTCGAACTGACACAGTATAAGTTTATCTTCCGTCAGGATCGTAACGTGATACCGATCATTGACCGGGTGTTCAGCAATGCGCTGACTCCGAGGCAGAGGGAAAGGATACCGGTATATACGAGGGGGCAGAACACGCTGATTATATCCGGCGACCGGACGATCGATTTTAAAGTGTATCTGTCCAGAGAGGATGAAGCCCTGTTTAAAGGCGGTGCATAATGAAACACCTGAAACGGATCGTTACGCTGTGGATCGTGTCAGCCCTGATCGGACTGCTGGGGATCGTCTTTATCATTGTTGCCGTGAATGAAGTTGTGACGTCCATTTTCGGGCAGGATCAGCAGGAGTCAAATATCACAGACGATATGTTAGACGGACTGCCGGACTGGATCACAATTGACATGGTACAGGCGGCGGTCAGTATGATGAACGAGACAGGATATCCTGCGTCTGTCATGTTGGGGCAGATGATACTTGAAGCGGGAGCGGCGGGATCCGATCTGTCCAACCCACCGTATTATAATTGCCTCGGATTAAAATCACCGAGTTATCTCGAGACAGGAACCGTATCTATGATAACAGATGAAGCATGGGGTACTGTTACCGGGGAGTTTTCAACATTTTCAAGTTATACAGACTGTATGCTTGCATGGGCGCACCGGTTTTCACGCGATCCGTATGCCCCGTATGTGGAGTCCTGCATCCGGGATCCGGTGACAGGACACTACGATGCGAACGCCTTTATCCAGGCAATATGGGAAGCCGGATATGCAACAGATCCGGATTATGTCTCGAAAGTGATCGAGGTTATGACAAGCTATGATCTGTATAAATTCAATAATATGACCAATACAGCGACTTCCCCGAACGAGGTTTTTGATGCGGTCATGGATGAAGCGTTGAAATATAACGGCTGGCCATATGTTTACGGAGGCAGCAACCCGGATACATCTTTTGACTGCAGCGGCCTGGTCCAGTGGTGCTACAGCAAGGCAGGAATCTCGTTGCCGCGAACTGCACAGGCACAGTACGATGCAACGCAGCATATCCCATTATCACAGGCACAGCCCGGAGATCTGGTGTTTTTTCAGGGCACATATAATGCCGGAACATATATAACCCATGTGGGGATCTATGTCGGGAATAACAGGATGTACCATGCCGGGGATCCGATCGGGTATACCAATCTGGACTCGTCGTACTATCAGGAACATCTGGTGTGCGCCGGTCGGGTATCACAATAAAAGAGAAGAGGTGAACAAAAATGCGTGAACGGTTTAAGACAAAAAATAAAGGCAGCATTCTTCTGCTGACGCTTCTGATCAGCGGATATCTTGTGTTTTTTACCTCCCGGTTCTGGCTCCCGGCATCTGCAGATATGGTTGATCCAACACCTTTATATGAGACAGAGACACTAGACAGTTATTCTGTTTACCTTACAAAATGGGAGTATTCCAGAAAAGATGCTGCAATGGAAATCATAATCGAAATACAGACCTCTGATCTGATTGATACAGGACTGACATTCAGCGCAGTCGAACGGAATGCGGGGGAACTGGATATAACGGCGGTAGATAAATCACCAGAGTATATTGTTTTACGGATCAGCGATGTGCCGGAGGGCTGGCGGGAAGTATCCCTGCATCTGCAAAAAGACGGGGGTAAGAATACACTCCGGTTATATACGAATATTGATGAAGTTACTCAGATTGAAGATCTTCCGGAAAAAAGTAAGGATGGATATCAGATCGACCGGCTGCAGGGGCAGATCGGATATGACGATCATCAGATCAGTTTGATTGAGAATAAAAAAGCGGCTCTGGAAAACGAGAACGCAGAGCTGCAGGAACGGATCGATGAACTTGAACGTGCGGTATATCCGACGGAAGAGGAAGCGGACGATGCCCTGGAACGTGTGGAACAGGCGCAGAAGAGCATGGAAGAGAATACAGAGAGCATCCAGAAGTATCAGGAGGAGATCTCTGAGATTGAAACAAGGACAGAAAGCATACAGGAGCAGATCAGGGATCTGGAAACAAAGTAACGTACCGGATTTCGGTACGGGAAAGCGAGGGTGGACAATGATACTATTTGCCGGATCAGAAGAACGGGGGTTTTTTGTCAATGAAACAGCAAAGATGAAACAGATGCAGGTGATGTATCTTGGGAGCAGTACGAGCATAGAGGAGCATCTGAACAGGATACTGGAGCAGTCGCCGGAATATCTTGTCATTGATGTGGAACAGTATGGCGATGACGCGGCGGAACTGGCACAGAAGATCGAGAGCATCCAGAGGGCAAAAAACTGTGAAGTAGTCATCTATGCGCCGGGGTATGACCGTGACAGCCGGATGATCCGGGAACTGGCACAGAGGGGAATGAAATATTTTCTTTTTTCCGGGAGCCAGTCAGGGGCAAAAGAAGAACTGGAACGGTGCATGGCAGGATATTATCTCGATTTCACAGACCTGCCGGATGAAGAAGCCGACGATAAAGAGACCAGAGATCTGAAAGGGCGCAGGATCGGAGTGACGGGGGTATGCCGCCGTATGGGAACTACGACAGTAGCGGTGCAGATCGTGAAATACCTGCAGCTAAGGGGTTATAAAGCCTGCTACATCGAAGTAAACGATACCGGCTTTGTGTTGGAGCATGGGAGAAAATTTGTTTCCGTGCATGATGAATATTTCGGGCGCGTCACATATGAAAACGTTGATATGTACTATAAGCAGGAAAACCTGAACGAGATTCTGAAACAGGATTATGATTATTTTGTCTTTGACTATGGCGCATATTCAGAACAGGGATTCAACAAAACTTCATTCCTCGAAAAAGACGTCCGCATTTTTGTAGCAGGGAGCAAGGCGTCAGAACTTGGCTACACGCAGGATGTCATCAAAAACGAATATTATACGGACGTGAAATACCTGTTTAATTTTATCTCAGAAAAGGAAAAGTCAGATCTGCTGGAGTACATGGAAGAAAAAAGCGAAGAGACTTATTTTACCGTTTACGCACCGGATCAGTTCGAGTACATCCGTAACCCGGAGATGAACAGGCTGCTTCCTGTAGAGGACAGAAACCCGGAACAGCCGAAAAGGAACGGCTGGTTTCGATGGAAACGTAAAAAGGATAAAGCAGGTGGCGCGGCATGAAGTTAAAAAACGGGTTAGTCAGAGAGGTAAAAGAGCAGATCAGGCAGGAAGAGGAACAAAAACAACTCCACAAAAAACACACGGAGATTGCTGATGATACGGTAATCATCGAAAAAGATAACATGGGGAAGTTCCTGATCCGCTGCATTGCACGCCTGATCAGGACAGCAGCGATGATCACGATATGTATTTTTGCTGCAATCGGCATCCTGTCGGTGCTCTACCCAAATGTACGGGCAGAGCTGCTGCAGGTGCTGCAGTCAGTCATGAATGATATATTACGCCTGACGGGAAGATGAAGGGAGGATTTGACATGAGATATGTCCGGAAACCGGAAAATTTTGCAGAACCGATCAAAAATAACCTTGTGATCGGGTATTATCACGGAAAGGCGATCGTGAAAGACGAGCTGAATAAGCTCTATTTTATCCGCTGTGAGGAGAAACACGCGCCAATCGGAACGGTAGTGGATGACCGGCTGCTTGAGCCGATCGAAAAACTGAGCAGCGAGGAATGTGACCAGATCCTACAGATCTACAAGCCGGATTGACAGGAGGTGCTGGGATGGCTATTACAGATTCAGATAAAATGTTCAAACAGTATCAGAACGAAATGGAAAGCACGATCCGGCAGTGGAGCAGCACATGGGAGGCAGAACCGGGAAAGATGGAGGAGTTCCTCACTTTCGGGAGCCGTTTCTACAGGTATCCGCTCCGGGATAATATTCTGATTTATCATGAAAATCCGGAAGCGCGTTACTGCCAGAGCTACGCCGCATGGAAACAGCAGGGATATCCGGTCAGGCGCGGGCAAAAGGGAATCAAGGTGTATGTTCCAGTTGAGACGACGATATTAAACGTGAACGGAACCCTTGTGCCTTTGGAACACGCATCAAAGGAAGAAAGAAGTATGTACCTTGCCGGTGAAATCCCGAGCATCACGCAAAACAGGCTGGGGATCCGGACGGTATTTGATGTTGCGCAGACGATGTTCCCGGCTGCAAGATACTATACTTTGTTCCATATTGCCTATCCTGAGACTGTATTCCCGGATGTGGCAAAGGGGATAAAGAATTATGCAGAGTCAAAAGGCTTTGAACCGGAAAAGATCAGTACAGTCCGGAACCTGACAGAGCATGTCAGCCGAAATGCGATAGAACAGCAGATGATTCCGGACTATCAGAAAACATTCTGCCTTGCGGCGGCATCCATCATGACAGGAGCTGTGATCGGGCTGCAGACGGATCCTGCATTACGCGCACAGTTGGAAGAGGGATATAATACGTGGAGGCACCAGACACCGGATATTACGGCGGTAGGGATGCTGAATGAGGCGTATAAAAACGTGCGCAGATTCCTGCCGGAACTGACAGTGGCGATCGAAAAAACTGTACCTGAAGAAAAAATGGCACTTAAGGAACCAGAACCGGAGCGCAGGAATATTTATGAACGGATCAAGAATGAAGTATCGATCATCGATTATGCACGTGAAGCAGGTTTTACACTAAAACGTGTCGGCAGCTACTATACGACTCTTGAACATGACAGTATCCGTTTAGATCCGGCGCGAAACTGTTACTGGCAGAACTCGGTGCCAGGGAAGAACGGAGCTGCCGAGGGGGATTCCGTGATCGGGTTCGCCGCTAAGTTTGTACACGGCGGCGATATGCACAGCGCGTTGAAAGACCTGACAGCAAGGATTGGAGCCGCGCAGCCGGAACATAAGACGATTGCCCGTAGAGCCCCCGCAAAGGAAGTAAAAGCCCTTGAACTGCCGGAGCGCGCGGGAAATATGCACAGGGCTTACGCATATCTCACGCAGACCAGATATATTGATCAGGATGTGGTACAGGATTTTGTAAACCGTAAAATGCTGTATCAGGATACGAGAGGCAACTGTGTGTTTGTCAGCTATGGAGATGATGGGAAACCTGTATTTGCCAATTTTCGTGGAACGCTGTCAGAACGAAAATTTCTTGGTGACGTTCCGGGAAGCGATTACAAAAAGGGATTCTATATTGACAACCATTCAGACCGCGTGATCGTAACCGAGAGCGTAATCGATGCAATGAGCGTCATGTCTGTCCTACACAGTCAGGGAGTCGATTATAAATCCTATGATTATCTCCCGCTGAGTGGGGCAGCAAAACATACGGCGCTGAAAGAACGTCTGCAGGCGCAGCCTAAGAAGGAAGTCCTGCTCGCACTTGACCATGACCTGACAGGAGTTAAGGATATGGCGCGCATCCATGATCTCATTGTAAATGACCTGCAGATAAAAGAAGAACAAATCTCTTATCACGTGCCGGTAAACAAGGACTGGAACGCAGATCTGGCGGAGAAAGCAGGAAAATTCCGACCGCTTACGGAGATCCATTTCCTTGAAAATTCAGAACTGCCGTCAATCCATTATTGCGCGGTACAGAGCACGGTGCATCAGGAAGAGCGGGGATTCCATAAGAGGAACGGGATAGACCAGTACCGTCTTGTGGAATTGACAGAAGCAGGAGAGATCCGGCCAATGGATATTAAGAGAAATGTGATCTTCCGGTCGCCGGAAGAAGTCCGCAAACTGATCCCGAATATGTATGAAGAAATTCCTTATGAGGAACTGCAGAAACGGCAGAAAGAAATACAGGTGGAGACTGTCATACAGCAGACCGGAGAAATGGAACAGACCGCCGGACAACAGGAAGAACACAGCTTTAAAGTCAACGGTTTCCACGTAGCGGATGGGATAGTTATGGCGGACGTCATCAATCAAGGCATGGAGACCAGTGAGGAAATCTGGCAGGAAAACGGCAGGCTCTATACGGCAACAGGGTTTGAGGCTGACCATACCTATCAGGTTCACGACCTGACAGAAACAGAACGGCAGGATCTGCAGAAATTTTGTGAGGATAACAATGTTATGCTGGATGAATACAGCCCGCTTTTGGTAGTGAGATCTCAGAACATCCAACAACAACAGCCCGGCCAGAAAGCGGCATCCTTTCTCGATGCATTGCAGCGGCAGGAGTTCTCACATGATCAGACGAACCAAAACATAGAAATGAGCATAGGAATCGGCGGATAATTTTTCTTTTTTACTGAGGGGGATTGTATGAATTGTCTGCAAATTTCAAGCTCAAGATGAAAGATCCGCTTTGTATGATCCAGATAAAAAGGCGGAGCGCTTGAATGAAAGAAACAGTCAGAAGAAAGGGGTGACAGCTATGCAGAGGATCAAATTCGATGTTTTCAAATCATTTTTCGAGAAAGACCTGACTGGAAAAGAAATTGATTTTCTGATCGTGTTGTCATTCTTTCAGGATAATAGAGGAATTGTATGCGGTGTGCACTATAAACAGATGATGGAACAGGCGAAAATGTCTGCACAGTCATT
This sequence comes from uncultured Mediterraneibacter sp., assembly GCA_944376685.1. Taxonomy (GTDB): domain Bacteria; phylum Bacillota; class Clostridia; order Lachnospirales; family Lachnospiraceae; genus Mediterraneibacter. The sequence continues at coordinate 10,846 of CALWDN010000069.1, forward strand.
CTACGACTGCAAAGAGTCATTGGAAGATAAAGGGCTTATCCGGTCCGTTGGGGTACATGGCGATTACGATATCACGTTCCTTGGCAATGACTTTACAGGATATACGCCTGAAGATTATGAAGCTGGAAACGTGAAATATCTGTCTACAGCGACAGCACTTTTCCGTGACCGAAATTTCAGGCATCTGAAACCAAAGCAGAAGCTCCTTGTAATGGATATCTATAATATCCAGATGGCCGGATCTCCGCGCGGAGTTCAGGCGTATCAGATCGGGCGTGACAATTTTATCCGGAAATATGCCAATACAGAAAATCCGGACGGAACATGCAATAAAGGCTTGCTGGATATTACGCCGAGG
>CALWDN010000070.1 GCA_944376685.1 uncultured Mediterraneibacter sp.
CGTATTTCGGCGTTCTCTCAAAGGGATACCGCCCGTCGCCGCCTTCGTTCAGGCTCCAGTAATGGCTGTACTCACTCGTATCGCTCTTTTCAATGTTGATATTCGGGATGCCTGCCTGTGTGAGCAGCGCTTTCGACGTGGCGAAAAATACAAAACAGTCGCCCTGTCCTTCTGTAAATCCCTGGTATGCACCGTTCGTCCAGCTGTCTTTTTCCGATGTATTGATGTAGCCTATATTCTGGCGTGTCCAGTCGTAGATCGCTTTCGCCTTTTGTTTAAGCGTCATATCCTCTGTCGTGATATCTGCCAGGACGTCGTCTGCAAGGCTGGCGACCTCTTCAGGTTCGACATAATTATCCGGTTTCTCGCTGACCGTGATCGTAGTCTCCGCCTGAGCCGTATTGCCCGCCCGGTCTGTCGCACTGTATCTGACAGGATATGTCCCGGCAGCATCCGGGTTGACCTCGCTGTTGTCTACGATAAGCTCGACTTCGCTGTCACAGTTGTCCGTAACCGTGATCTCCGACTTATAGGAGATCGGGTCGCCGACAAAGCTCTTAAGAGGCGCCACTCCGCTGATCACAGGGGCTTCCGTGTCTTCTATCACTTCCAGCCGGGCGCTTACCTCAGCCGTATTGCCGCCCTCATCCGTGAGCACAACGGTCACCGGCACGACGCCCTCTGCGGAAAGGTCCGGCTCTTCCTTAAAAGTACACGTCACATCTGTCGCATCTTCGATGCTTTCCAGTACTTCAGACGCATCGATCTCGCCGTTGAGATTCGCAAAAACAGGATCCGTTTTGGCCTCGCCCTTCGGCGCCTTAGTATCTACAACGACCAGGGTGGACGTGCGCTCCTTGCCTTTCACTTTCAGCGTGATCTCGTGCTCACCCACATGATTCATATCGATTTCTGACATATCTGTTACAAATTCGATCTCAACCCCGTCTTTTTTCAGAAAGTCTTCGGCTTTGAGATCTGTCGTCCCCGCTTCTGCGGTAACCTTTTTCTGGACAGGGTTAGAGAAAAAGATCTGATAAATAAGAACGATCAGGGCAATAAAAATGAACATTACTCCTGCCATCATCAACAGCAATGCTCTTCTCCGCCTCCGGAGCAACTCCATACGTCTCCGCTTCCTGATCATCATTTTTCTTCTTTCAGGATCTGTGCTTCCTGAATGATATCTCCTGTCCGTACGCATTTCCCTGCTGCGTGCGGCACGCAGTTCTGCTGCCTGCCTGCTGACCGGTCGACCCGATCTTGTTCTTTGGTTTGGCTTCATATCTGATATCCCCGCGCCTTTTATCCTGCTGACAGATAGACAAAAAACCCATTTTTTGTCGTGTTTTTACAAAATACCTATACCATAATACTCCCCGCAATATGTTTTTGCAAGCACTTTTTACATAAAAAGAAGCCGCCCGCTCCAGTCGCCTGAAGCAGACAGCTCCGTAAATCTTCACCTATATGGCCGGAGATCCGTTATTTCACGAGCGCAAGCGTCTCTCTTGCGATGGCCAGCTCCTCGTTTGTCGGGATGACGAATACGCGCACCCTGGAGCCCGGCTTCGTGATCTCTTTCTCTTCACCTCTGAGCCCGTCGTTCACTTCCTTATCAAAGTCAACGCCCAGGTATCCGAGATAACTGCACACCTGCTCTCTTACGTAGTCGTCGTTCTCGCCGATGCCCGCTGTAAATGCGATGCAGTCCACGCCGTTCATGGCTGCCGCATAGGCGCCGATGTATTTTGCCACACGGTAGGAGAATACATCCATCGCGATCTTGGCTTTCTTGTCGCCTGCGTTCATAGCGTCCGTCAGGTCGCGGAAATCACTGGAAAGGCCGCCGGAAAGACCGAACACACCGGATTTCTTATTGAGTACTGCCATAACGCCCTCGATGTCGAGATTTTCCTTCCGGGCGATGAACTCCATGATCGCCGGATCGATGTCGCCGGAACGGGTTCCCATTACCAGGCCCTCAAGCGGTGTAAGCCCCATGGATGTATCTACGGACTTGCCGTTCAGGACTGCGGAAATACTGGAACCGTTCCCCAGGTGGCAGACGATCGTCTTCAGGTCATCGTACGGTCTGCCCATCACCTCAGCCGCTCTCCTGGATACGAAGCTGTGGCTTGTTCCGTGGAAGCCGTAGCGTCTTACTTTGTATTTCTCATAGTACTCATACGGAAGGCCGTACATATAAGCCTTCTCCGGCATGGTCTGGTGGAACGCGGTGTCAAACACACCGACCATCGGCGTATTGGGCATCAGTTTCTCGCATGCAGCCACGCCGATCAGGTTTGCCGGGTTGTGGAGCGGCGCAAGGTCATTGCACTCTTCCACTGCTTTCTTCACTTCTTCGTTGATCACTACGGAGCATGCGAACTTCTCGCCGCCGTGTACCATACGGTGTCCCACAGCTCCGATCTCATCCAGGCTCTTTACAACACCGGTCTCCGGATTGGTCAACGCCTCGATCACGAACTGGATCGCCTCGGTGTGCGTCGGCATCGGCTTGTCGGATTTCTCCTTCTCGCCGCCTGTCGGCTGATAGGTGAGGCGTCCGTCGATCCCGATCCTCTCGCAGAGGCCTTTTGCCAGAACCTTCTCTGACGCAGCGTCGATGAGCTGGAATTTCAGTGAAGAGCTTCCGCAGTTGATAACTAATACATTCATGTTCTTTTCCTCCCGAACTTTATTTATTTTATATAATGCCTGTCAGCTTATGCACCTTTTACTGAGCCTGTGCCTGAACGGATGTGATCGCTACCACGCCCACGATGTCCTCGGCGCTGCAGCCTCTCGAAAGATCGTTTACCGGTGCCGCGATGCCCTGGGTCAGCGGGCCGTAAGCCTCTGCCTTCGCCAGTCTCTGTACCAGCTTGTATCCGATGTTTCCGGCATCCAGGTCCGGGAATACAAGTACGTTGGCATGTCCTGCCACCTCGCTGCCCGGCGCTTTGGATGCGCCTACAGACGGAACGATGGCCGCGTCAAGCTGAAGCTCACCGTCCAGCTTCAGCTCCGGTGCAAGCTCCTTCGCAAGCTTTGTCGCCTCAACGACTTTATCTACATCCGCATGCTTTGCACTTCCCTTTGTGGAGTGTGAAAGCATCGCTACGATCGGCTCTTTGCCGGTCAGCGCCTGGAAGGAATCTGCGGAAGAGATGGCGATGTTCGCCAGCTTCTCCGGATCCGGGTTCTGCTCCAGTCCGGAATCCGCAAAGATAAATGTGCCGTTTGCACCCATATCGCAGTCCGGAACAACCATCAGGAAGAACGCGGATACGAGCTTGGTGCCCGGTTTTGTCTTCAGGATCTGCAGGCACGGACGAAGGGTGTCCGCCGTAGAGTGGCATGCGCCGGATACCATTCCGTCTGCGTCGCCCATCTTTACCATCATAACGCCATAGTACAGGTAATTATTTAAAAGGATCTCTCTTGCCTGCTCCTCTGTCATGCCCTTCTTCTGTCTGAGCTCCACAAGTTTGGCAATGTATCCTTCTGTTCTCCCGTCTGTCGCCGGATCCACGATCACGGCTCCGGAAATATCATATGAGCCTTTATTTTTCTCGACCTCTTCTTTGCTCCCGACAAGGATCAGATCTGCGATCCCCTCTTTTAATACTGCTTCGGCCGCTTTATATGTACGTTCGTCTTCTGTCTCCGGAAGGACGATCGTTTTCTTGTCAGCCTTGGCTCTTGCCTTGATTTCATCAATAAATCCCATTTCAGTTCTGCCACCTTTCATTTTTATCACACGCCAGCGTCGGAATGCACCAACGCGCTGCTAATATTATATAGCAAATCCGTTTTGTATACAAGCAATTCCCCTGTATTTTATGTGCATTTTTAAGTACAACCAACTGTGATCTGCATTTCATTTTTATTATATTGTCACAATTTTAACGATTAGCCGCCGAAAAGCCTCATATTTTAAAGAAAGCTGTTACGATATTAAAATAAACAAGGATCGTACACGTATCCAGCACCGTCGTGATCAGAGGCGCCGCCATGATCGCCGGGTCAAGGCCGATCTTTCTTGCAAGGAGCGGCAGAACGCATCCGATGCATTTCGCCATGATGACAACCGCGATCATGGTGATCCCGAGCGCCACCGCCAGCATTATATTCCAGTCATACATGATGCAGATCCTGATGCCGTTGACCACGGCCAGCAGGGCGCCGACAATGAGCGCCACCCGGATCTCCTTAAAGATTACTTTGAAGATATCCTTAAACTCGATCTCTCCGACCGCCAGTCCGCGGATCATCAGGGTGGAACTCTGGGAGCCGCAGTTTCCGCCTGTTCCCATGAGCATCGGAATGAAGGTGATGAGCACCGGCATCACAGCCATCGCATTTTCATAATATCCCAGGATCTCTCCTGTAACCGTTGCCGAAAGCATCATGAGCATCAGCCAGGGCACACGGTTCCTTGCCTGGCGCACCACCGACGTCTCAAAATAGGAATCTTCGTTGGGGCTGACGCCGGCCATCATGCTGATATCTTCCGTGGTCTCATCCTGCAGGACAAGCATCGCGTCGTCTACGGTTACGATGCCGACCAGGCAGTTCTCGTGGTCAATGATGGGGATCGCCACCAGGCCGTATTTATTGATCATATTCGCCACATACTCCTGGTCGTCGAGCGTCCGCGCATACAGCACATTTTCATCCATGATCTCACCGATCAGACGGGATTCACCGGCTGTCAGAAGATCCTTGACATCGACCATTCCGATCAGCTTCTTCTTCTCCGTCACGTAGCAGGTGTAGATCGTTTCCTTGTTGATGCCGACCTGCCTGATCTTCAGGATCGCATCCGCCACCGTCATCTCTTTGCGAAGGCTGATGTACTCCACATTCATGATGCTGCCGGCGCTGTCGTCCGGGTACTGGAGCAGGGCGTTGATCTTCCGTCTCGTCTCCTCATCCGTCACCATGATCAGACGGTCCACCACATTTGCCGGCATCTCTTCCAGAACATCCACCGTATCATCGACATACATCTCGTCCATGACTTCTTCCAGCTCTGAATCCGTCAGCGCGCCGATCAGTTCCTCACGCATGTCGCTGTTCATATCCGTAAATACTTCCGCCGCCTCTTCTTTCGCCAGAAGCCGGAAGACAAGCGTACGCTCCTTCTTGTCCAGCTCTTCGAAAGCATCAACAATATCCACAGGATGCATGGATTCCAGTTCTTCTTTCAGCGTCTTAAAATCATGTGTGTCCAGCATAGAAATGATCCTGCGGACCCTCATTTCCTGATAATTATTTTCCATTTTGTCTCCATCCTTCCTGTATGTTCACGTCATTTTATAGTATAATATGGTAAAAATCGATATACAAGGAGATTCTTATGAAAATTGCCGGCCTGATAGCTGAATACAACCCGTTCCACAACGGACATCTCTATCATATACAGGAAACAAAGCGGCTCACCGGTGCGGATGCGGTCATTGTCATCATGAGCGGCGACTACGTCCAGCGGGGCGTCCCCGCCATCATGCCCAAACGCCTGCGCGCGGAAATGGCATTAAAGTGCGGCGCTTCCGCCGTATTTGAGCTGCCCGTCTGCTACGCCACCGGAAGCGCAGAACTGTTCGCCATGGGCGCCGTCTCATTCCTGGAGCAGCTGGGGATCGTGGATCATCTCTGCTTTGGGAGCGAATGCTGCGATCTGAAAGCAATGGATGCGGTCGCTGAAATCCTCTTAAACGAACCGTCCGAATACCGGGAGCTCCTCAGGGAGCATCTCCGGAAGGGCTGTTCCTATCCGGCCGCCCGCCAGAATGCAGTCACCGGTTACTCCATGTCGGCCCGGGCTAAAAACATCCTGCCTGATCCCGTCACAGGCCTGGCTGATATCATGAAAGAGCCTAACAATATCCTGGGGATCGAATACCTGAAAGCGCTGAAGAAACTGAAAAGCCGGATCACTCCATTTACGATCCGCCGCGAAGGAGCCCGCTATCATGACAGGGAGCTCTCAGACAGCCATTTGAGTTCCGCATCGGCGATCCGCTCTCTCCTCGCATTCTCCAGTTCGGCACTGAGTACAGACCGTTCTGCCAGCGCTTTTGAGGACAATTCATTTCCGGACATCCGTTCCGAACTGGAAGACCAGGTGCCGCCGGACTGCCTGGAGCTCTTAAAAGACTGGTACAATGTCCAGTACCCGGTATATGCAAACGACTTCTCGCTCATTTTAAAATACAAGCTGCTCAACAAACGGCCCGGAAGCCTCGTCCGGTACGCCGATGTATCAGAAGAACTGGCCGCACGCATTGCCGCACGGCTTAACGATTTTTTCAACTACCGCCAGTTCTGCGAACTGCTGAAAACCCGTGAGGTCACCCAGACCCGCATCAACCGGGCCCTCCTTCATATCATGCTCGGGATCAAAAAAGAAAATATGACAGAATATACGGAAAACGGCTTCCACTTCTACGCCCGGCTCCTCGGCGTCCGCAAAGGCCATGAAAAGATCCTGGCAAAAATATCCCGGGAAAGTCCTCTGGCGCTGATCGCACGCCTGTCAGACAGCGAAGACCTGCCGCGGAGCGCACAGAAAATGCTCCGGAATGACATCCTGGCATCAAACCTTTATATGTCCGTAGTAACCGACAAGTACAGAACGGCGTTTCAGAATGAGTATAAACAGGCGCTGCTTAAAGTGTGAAATTCTTCTGAGATTCTGTGCTTGAGTATGCCGGTTCAGTTCCATAAACAGCAAGCAAGTCCGGAAATGTATCGGCAGGGGCTCAGGATCTGGGCCGCAGAGAGGCTTTGCTCGCTTGTCTGTATCATATCTGCAGGATCCGGGTGCGTCAAGGCTGCGCAGCACCCAAAGGGCAAGGCCTTGACGCGCCCGGATCTCTGCAGATTATAATCAATCAAGCAAGACAAAGTCTCATTTTGACCGTAACCGGTTATAAAAATACACATTCCTTGTTCAATACCTTTCTTTTAATGGTAAATCTCCTGTTTTCCGGACAGCCTGATTCAGTTTATGGAAACCCCTTAAAGGATTTACGGTTTAAAAATAGTATTTGCATATTTAGTCCGTATTTTTTGAATATCTGTACGGTTAATATAAAGAAATCAACTATTCCGTCGGTATGATTTAGCAAGTGAATACGGACCCGTTTTACGATTCCTGTATTTCGTCCGTATTTTGACGAGTTGATATACGGTCTAAATATCCATTTTAGATGAATGAACCGTAAAAATTAGTCTGGCGTACGGATCAAATCCATATTTTGCGAATCTGGTCCGTATTACTAATACATTTCATACGGACCAGATTCAAGTTTTTAGAAATATAACGGTGTTTAGATTTTAAACGTTAGCACAGCTGTTGATAACTTGCTTGATTGCTGTTTATAGAACTGAATCGATAAACCCCAGCACAGAATTTCAGAAGAATTTCCGAGCGGATGCGACTTTCACGGAATAAGGGATAAAGCCGGACCGGTGACTGTGGAGCGGCTGTAGAAAAAGTAAAAAACGGAGCGCTGACTTTAGGAGCAGAGATGAAGTTGTCTGAGCGAACGCGAGTTCTTCATCTCTGCCCCTGTTTTTTGTCAGTGTTCCGTTTTTGTAGTTTTTCTTAAGTTGCGGAACCGGAGACAGGAAGGCTTTATCCCTTATTCCGTGAATCCGCATTCTGATAGAAATTTATTGTTGTATTCTATGCTGCAAGTTCCGCTCAGTTCGATAAACAGGAATTTTACAGCCGTTTCGCAATAGCTTTGATAAACTCCTCACTGTTGAGGACTGTCGGGTGTTTGATCGATGTGATCAGTGCCAGGTCTTTTGTCATTTTTCCGGACTCGATCGTATCGATCGTCGCTTTCTCCAGCCTGTCGGCGAATTCCATCAGTTCTTTGATGCCGTCCAGTTCGCCGCGCTTCCGCAGTGCGCCGGTCCATGCGAAGATGGTTGCAACGGAGTTGGTGGATGTCTCCTCCCCTTTCAGATGTTTGTAATAGTGACGCTGCACGGTTCCGTGCGCCGCCTCGTACTCATAATATCCTTCCGGGGATACAAGAACGGATGTCATCATCGCCAGGGAGCCGAACGCGGAAGATACCATGTCGCTCATCACGTCTCCATCGTAGTTCTTGCACGCCCAGATATAACCGCCTTTTGACTTCATGACGCGGGCAACCGCATCATCGATCAGGGTGTAGAAATACTCGATGCCTGCTTCTTTGAACTTCTCATCGTACTCTGCATCATAGATCTCCTGGAAAATATCCTTGAATGTATGGTCATATTTCTTTGAGATCGTATCTTTTGTGGCAAACCACAGGTCCTGCTTCGTATCCAGCGCATAGGCGAAACAGCTTCTCGCAAAACTTTCGATGGAACTGTTGATGTTGTGCATGCCCTGGACGATGCCGGGACCGTCAAACTCATGCACCAGTTCTTTTGTCTGTGTCCCGTCTTCCGCCGTATAGACCAGCTCTACCCTGCCGGCGCCCGGGATCTTCATCTCGGATCCCTTATAAACGTCGCCATATGCATGCCTTGCGATGGTGATCGGTTTCTCCCAGTTGCGGACGCAGGGCTCAATGCCTTTGACCACGATCGGCGCGCGGAATACGGTTCCGTCAAGGATGGCACGGATCGTGCCGTTCGGGCTCTTCCACATTTCTTTCAGGTTGTATTCCGTCATGCGCGCTGCATTCGGTGTGATCGTCGCACATTTCACGGCCACTTTGTATTTTTTCGTCGCCATGGCCGAATCGACCGTCACCTGGTCGTTGGTCTCGTTTCTGTGCTCCAGTCCGAGATCGTAGTACTCTGTCTTCAGATCGATATACGGAAGAAGAAGCTCTTCCTTGATCATCTTCCAGAGGATCCGGGTCATCTCATCCCCGTCCATCTCCACAAGGGGTGTCGTCATTTTGATCTTTTCCATTATGCGTGTCCTCCTGTCTGTATCTTTTTATTAAAATCCCTGTTTTTTCAGGTTTTCGATCACATGCATGATATGTTCGTTCGCCAGCTGTTCCGCCAGCTCGCCGTCCCTTTCACGGATGGCCCGCAGGATCTGCCGGTGCTCGCGGATGGACCGTCTCGCCCGCTCCTGGGACGCGACGGAAGTCAGCCTGGCCATTTTCACATAATTATGGAAATCTGTCAGCACACGGGCAAGGATCCGGCTTCCGGAAGCCTCATAGAGCGCCGTGTGGAACCGGCCGTCGAGCGCTGTGATCTGGTCAGGATTGCCGCCGTTCTCACGGTTGATCTGAAATTCAGAAAGGACGATGATCTCCTCCAGTTCGGTCAGCTTTTCCTCCGTGATATTCTCCGCCGCCCAGTGGGCGCACAGGCCTTCCAGAAGGGTGCGGATCAGGTAGATATCCCTGATGTCCTTATGGGAGATCCCCGTCACAAATGCCCCCCGGTTCGGTATGATCGTGACAAGCCCTTCAAGTTCCAGCTGGCGCAGCGCCTCGCGCACCGGCGTGCGGCTTACCCCCAGCTCTTTGCCGATGGTATTCTCCCGAAGTTCATCATTTTCTTTATATTTTCCGTTAATGATGTCAGAACGGATCTGCTGGAATACTTTTCCTCCCAGTGAACGATCCTGATATTCTTCCATGGACCAAACCCTCCCGGTTACAGTGTTATGCCCAGTTCCCTGCATACATCTTCTATTTTGCCAACTAATTCCTCATCTGTCAAGACAGTTACCCTGCCGTCCTCATACTGGCTGTCCACCCAGGCCTTCATCTTCTGCACCAGTTCCGCATTTTTGTCTACTTTGTGATCATCGTCCAGCCTGTAATAAGCATTGATCCAGTAGGCGATCCCGGCTGTGCCGGATGTATTGGAAATGGATACGAGGGCCGGACGGTTCAGGAATTTCTCCGTGTCAAAAATATTGTAGATCTCTTCATTCTTCAGCATGCCGTCCGCATGGATCCCGGCGCGGGTGACATTGAAGTTCCTGCCCACGAACGGAGTCCTCGGCGGGATCTGATACCCGATCTCTTTCTCATAATATTCCGCAAGTTCCGTGATCACGGTCGTATCCATGCCGTCAAGTGTCCCGCGCAGCTGCGCGTATTCGAAGACCATGGCCTCCAGCGGCGTATTGCCGGTCCGCTCGCCGATGCCAAACAGCGAGCAGTTGACCCCTGACGCGCCATAAAGCCATGCCGTCGAAGAGTTATTGACCGCCTTGTAGAAATCATTATGGCCGTGGAATTCGATCAGCTCGCTTGGAACGCCCGCGTGCACCATCAGGCCGTAAATGATGCCCGGGATCGACCGCGGGATCACCGCACCGGGATAATTCACCCCGTAGCCCATCGTGTCGCACACCCGGATCTTGACCGGGATCCCGTATTCATCCATCAGCTTCATCAGTTCCAGACAGAACGGGATCACGAAGCCGTAAATGTCAGACCGGGTGATGTCCTCCAGATGGCATCTCGGGCGCACCCCCGTCTCCATGCATTCCCGTACAACGGACAGGTAGTGCTCCATGGCCTGCCGGCGGGTCATTTTCAGTTTATAGAATATATGGTAGTCCGAACAGCTCACCAGGATGCCGGTCTCTTTGAGGCCGATCTCCCGGACCAGCTCAAAGTCCTTCCTGCTGGCGCGGATCCAGCTCGTTACCTCCGGGAATTCATACCCTTTCTCCAGGCAGCGGTACACCGCATCCCGGTCCTTCTTGCTGTACAGGAAGAATTCGCTCTGGCGGATCTTGCCCTTTGGCCCGCCCAGCCGGTGCAGATAGTCATAGATCGTCACGATCTGTTCCGTGGTGTACGGCGCTCTGGACTGCTGTCCGTCCCGGAATGTGGTGTCCGTGATCCAGATCTCATCCGGCATGTGGTGGGGCACGATCCTGTCGTTAAACGCGATCTTCGGTATCTCCTCATACCGGAACAGATTGCGGAAAACATTCGGAGTCTCAACATCCACAAGCGGATACATATGCTCCTCCAGTTCCAGCAGATTCGTATGATCATTTAAAAACACTTTTCTGTCTTCCATTTCCCAGATTCCTCCCATATTAATATCAGTCATTTTTATTGTCATGTTTTCGCCATATCTTGTATAATTGTATACGATTATACAAGATATGTCAACTTTTATACAACCATCAAATAAAAAGGACGCCGGG
>CALWDN010000071.1 GCA_944376685.1 uncultured Mediterraneibacter sp.
TTCCGGAGGGCGCGGTCCCGAAAGACGGACCTTCCGCCGGGATCACCATGGCCACGGCGATCCTGTCCGCAGTCACCGGGACGAAAGTCCGCGCGGATCTGGCCATGACCGGCGAGATCACGCTCCGGGGGAGAGTCCTGCCTATCGGCGGCCTTAAGGAAAAGCTGCTCGCAGCGAAGAGCGCCGGGATCCGGACCGTGCTCGTGCCAAAAGAAAATCTGCCTGATGTGGAGGAGCTTTCATCTGAGATCACAAAGGGGCTGGAGATCATCCCTGTGGAGACGATGACGGAAGTCTTAAAAGAAGCGCTGGTGTCGGAAGATCCCGAATAAAGGAGGATACGATGGTAATACGAAGCATTAATCTGGAAACTGTGTGCGGAGTCACAAGCACGCTGCCGCAAAATGATAAACCTGAGGTGGCGTTTGCCGGCAAATCAAACGTAGGCAAGTCATCCCTGATCAATGCGCTGATGAACCGGAAGTCCTATGCGCGGATCTCAGCCACGCCGGGCAAGACGCAGACGATCAATTTTTATAATATCAACGATGAGATGTATCTGGTGGACCTGCCGGGATACGGCTACGCCAGGGTATCTGAGAAGGAGAAAGACCGCTGGGGGAAGATGATCGAGCGCTACCTCCACAGCTCGGCGCAGCTTAAAGCCGTGTTCCTGCTCATCGACATCCGACATGATCCGTCCGCGAACGACCGGATGATGTATAAGTGGGTCGTGGAGCAGGGCTATCATCCGATCATCATCGCGACAAAACTTGATAAAATAAAACGCTCCCAGGTGCAAAAACATGTTAAAATGTTAAAAGAAGGCCTTGGCCTCGTCCCGGGAACAAAAGTGATCCCCTTCTCTTCACAGACGAAGCAGGGGCGGGATGAGATCTGGGAACTGATCGAAAAAGAATGTTTCAGTCTGACTCCGGAGGAAGAGAATGAATAATAACCGCCCATACTGGCAGGTGGCGCTGCGTCTCATATTCAGCATTGCAGCCACCGTTGCATTTGTGATCATTGGATGGAAGCTGCTGGGATTTTTCATCCCCTTTGTAGTGGGATGGATCATCGCGGCGATCGCCGCTCCGCTCGTAAACTGGCTGGAGAAGCGTCTCAGGATCGTAAAAAAACTCGGGTCCGCGCTGATCGTCATCGTCGTGCTGGCGCTGATCGTGGTGGCGCTGTATTTCGGGATCAGCCGCCTGGTCCAGGAGATCAGTTCGCTGGTCCGGAATTTCCCGGAAATGTATGCCCAGCTGGAAACCGGGCTCCGTCAGATCGGAGACACGCTGTCCGGTATTTTTGAGCGCCTGCCGGAAGGGGTGCAGAACGGGTGGACGGCCATGGTGGACAACCTGGACCAGTACATGGGCAGCCTCGTCTCGGATATCAGTGAGCCGACCGTGACGGCGGCGGGAAATATCGCGAAAAGAGTGCCCTATTATCTGATCTCGTTCCTCGTGGCAGTGCTCTCGGCTTATTTCTTTATCGTGCAGCGGGAAGAAGTCCTGGGCTGGATGAAGAAAGTGGCGCCTGAGGCAGTGCAGAAGCGGATGACGCTGGTGATGGACAATCTGCGGTATGCGGTAGGCGGATACTTCAAGGCGCAGTTTAAGATCATGGTGATCGTATTCCTGATCCTTCTGGTGGGACTCGGGATGCTCGGCACCGGGTACTTATTGCTGTTGGCGTTCCTGATCGCATTCCTGTATTTCCTGCTCTTCTTCGGGACCGGGACAGCGATGATCCCGTGGGCGGTTTATAAATTTTTCATGGGCGACTATAAGATGACCGTGGCGCTGGTCATCATCTATGTGATCACCCAGGCGGTCCATCAGCTGCTCCAGCCCAAGCTTGTGGGGGACAGCGTGGGCCTGAATCCGCTCGTGACGCTCATCCTCCTTTATATCGGATACCGGATGGGCGGGATCCTGTGGATGATCCTGGCAGTGCCCATCGGCATGGTCCTCATCAATATGTGCCAGGCCGGAGCCTTTGATTATATCTTTGATGATGTGAAGATCCTGGCCGGCGGAATCCTGGGACTGCATGAAGACCGCAGGGGCGACGGAAAATCCGATTGAAAAACCCGGTATATTATGCTATGATATCTGAGGAATGAAAATTCCGGAATATTGAAATGAAACAGCGAATATCTATAACTGTACAGGAGGTAGAACTGATGAAAAAATACGTATGCGATGTATGCGGCTATATTTACGACGAAGCGGCAGGAGATCCGGATAACGGGATCGAAGCAGGTACAAAGTGGGAAGACGTGCCGGAAGATTTTGTATGTCCGCTGTGCGGCGTAGGCAAAGACCAGTTTTCAGAGACTGAGTAGATCTATACAGTAATGCATGATATTTTCCGCTCCACGGCAGGCTGACCTGTGGGGCGGATTTTTTGTGACGGTGGCACACCGGAGGACAGAGACGTCCGGGATCCGGGCAGGCGTCCCGCCACAGGGAAAGGAATGGGGGAAACTATGGCAAAGAAAGAAAAATTCGCGGCGGACACTTCGGGAAGGAATGCTGCAGCCTGGGCGAAGGCGCTTGTCATCCTGCTTGTGGGCCTCACGGTCGCGCACCTTGGCGTGACGCTGTTCCTGCTTTCGGAACTCGGGACGGATACATTTACCGTATTCATCCAGGGGCTGTCCAGGGTGTTCGGGCTGACGGTCGGGACGGTCCACGTGATCGTGCTCTGCATCCTGATGGTCGTCATGCTGCTTACGACAAAGGGCTATGTGAAGCCCGGCACTGTTGTATGCGCGTTCTGCGGCGGGCCGATCATCGACCTTTTCACATGGCTGCTGGGCGGATTCATCAACGCGGATGCGGGAATGGCGGTCCGGATCATCAGCATGCTCCTGGGATGTGTGATCCTTGCGGCGGGGATGTCCATCGTCATCAACAGCAATGCCGGAACAGGGCCGAACGACCTGGTGGCTGTGATCCTGTCCGACAAGATCGAGAAAGTAGAATTCCGCTGGGTAAGAGTGGGGTGCGACCTGTTCTTCGTGGTGCTCGGCTTCATCCTGGGCGGAACAGTGGGCGCCGGTACGGTCGTGGCGGTATTTTTAACCGGCCCGCTCGTGCAGTTCTGGCTTCCGAAGACAAAAAAATGTGTGCAGGCGATCCTGCATGAGGAGTGATGATATGAAACTTACAATGCTTGGCACGGGAAACGCGAAAGTAACAGAGTGCTATAATACATGTTTCCTGTTAAGTGACGCAGGCCGTTACTTTCTCGTAGACGGAGGGGGCGGAAACGGTATTTTAAAACAGTTAAAGTCCGCGGGCGCAGACTGGCGGGACATCCACGATATCTTCGTGACGCACCGGCATATGGACCATATCCTCGGCGTAATGTGGATGATCCGCATGTTCGCCCAGGCCATGAAGCGAGACGGCTATGCGGAAGAAGTGCGGATATACGGACATAAAAAAGTACTGTGCATCCTCGATGACATGGCGCATATGCTCCTTTCCAGGAAAGAGGCTGAATACGTGGGAAGCCGGATCGTTTTCGTGCCGGCGGCGGACGGCGACGTCTTCGACATCATCGGCCATAAAACGACCGTTTTCAACACCCATTCCACCAAGACAAAACAGCACGGCTTCACCATGTACCTGAATCAGACAGACAAGCTGACATGCTGCGGCGACGAGCCCTACAATGATTCGGAGCGCATGTACGTGCAGGGAAGCAAATGGCTGCTTCACGAGGCGTTCTGCCTGGAGAAAGACGCGCAGCGGTATCATCCCCATGAAAAGCACCACTCAACGGTAAAAGAGGCATGCGAGACGGCGGAACAGCTCCATGTACAGAACCTGGTGCTCTACCACACGGAAGATTCAGATCCCGCATCGAGAAAAGAAAGATATATGGCCGAAGGCAGACAGTATTTCAGCGGCACCCTGTATGTACCGGACGACCTGGAAGTGATTACGCTGGATGGATAAAACTTTAATCCGGGACGTAGTAAAATTGAATTTTACTACGTCCCGGTTCACACTTTTTTCACAAATTCCCGGAAGAGCATCCGCGTTTCCGGGGATGTCCGGTACATGAATTCGGGATGCCATTGGACGCCGACGGCGAAAGGGTATCCTTCAAGTTCGACGGCTTCAACCGTGCCGTCCTGCGCCCGGGCGCTGACGTGAACGCCGGCCCCGGGCATGTTTATGGCCTGATGATGAAAACTGTTGACCCCGAACAGCGGACCGAAGCACTGGCGGACCAGGCTTCCGCGTTCTGTGCGGACGCGGTGGGCCGCCCTGCACCGTGATGCGGTCTTCTGCATATGGTCGAGGGTCTTTCCGGGCGCCAGCGAGAGATCCTGCCAGAGCGTTCCGCCGCAGGCCACATTCAGGATCTGCATGCCGCGGCAGATGGCAAGGACCGGTTTGCCTGTCCGGAGGATCTGCTTCATGAAGCGGATCTGAAACAGGTCGGCGGTGATATCTGTACCGCCATGCCAGGGCTTTGGGATTTCTCCGGACAGGAGCGGGGTGACGTCCCCGCCGCCGCAGAAAAGAAAGCCGTCGCAGAGCTTTATATATTCGCCCAGAAGCCGGTCGCTGCGGACAATGGGGATGATGACCGGGAGCCCTTTTGAGTAGCGGACGGACTGGATGTATGCATTCGTGATGAACTGGCGGTCTCCGTCAAAACCGCACACAATGATGCCGATTTTTGATTCCATGCGCCCTCCTGCAGATGTTTTTCACAGCGTATGTAAAAAAGCCGGAAAATATACATCGCATTAAAAAGTATGTTTATAAAATATTAAAAAATCAACGCGGAAATATTAAGAAAACTTTCCGGAAATCCGCCGGAACCAGCTTCTATAATCTCCTTTATAAAACAGGACCGGAACATGCCTGTGTGTCTGGCTGCAATACAGGGAGGAAAGATTTTCATGTGGGAAGAGTGTGAGCCCGGATGGGCGAATGATCGTGACAGGAGATATGAACGTGCAGACAGGTGCAGGAAAGTGCATTCCGGAAGGAGAAAGCGCCGCAGGAGACGGAGATTTGCGAAAGCTTTTCTGTGCCTTCTCCTGGCCGTTCTGATGCTCCGGGCGCTTTTGTGGGCGACGGACAGGATTTCCGGCAGCAGTGGATTTTCGCTGGCTGTATTTACAAACGGGAAAGTCCGTGAAATCCTGATGAACCGGGATCAGTACCCGGACGATCTGATCGATCTGGTGCAGGGTAATGCGGAAACAGCCGACTTTGTCCTGGATTATCCGGAGAAAAAAGACCTGCCCCCGGCAGAGTCCGTCGGCGAAGTGGAGCAGGGGCGCATCCCCCTTCTCCTTCAGTGGGATGAGCGCTGGGGCTACGGCATATATGGAGACAATATGATCGCTGTGAACGGGTGCGGGCCGACTGCGGTCGCCATGGTGGCGGCGGGGCTGACCGGGGATGATACGGTCACACCGTACAAAGTGGCGCAGTTTGCCGCAGAGAACGGATACTATGCGGGCGATTCCGGGACCAGCTGGGCCCTGATGACGGAAGGAGCCGCGTATTTTGGCATCCACGGTGAGGAAGCAGGACTTGATGAAAATACGGTATTTTCGGAACTGGAAGCAGGACATCCGGTCATCTGCAGCATGCGCCCCGGGGACTTCACCACCACAGGACACTTTATCGTGCTGACGGGTATTGAGGATGGCAGGATTCGGGTCAATGACCCGAACAGTCGGAAGCGGAGTGAGAAACTTTGGGATTATGAGCGGCTGGAGCCGCAGATTCGCAATCTGTGGGTATTTACGGCTGGATAAATGTATTTTGAATAAAAGATTGAGTATCCACCGGTTTTATAGTAAACTATACGAGTAAGATTATTTGGTAACAGTTCATTGGAAGGGATTGACAGAGATGGATACGGGATCAGCATTTCCGGAAGAAGGGCGTGGGTGTGTCCGCAGGAGGTACACTTTACCCGCGGGACACGCAGGATCACCGTCACGGGACTGTTATCTTTTAAAGAGACCATGTACCGGGAATAGCTGTCATGGGGGATCAGATTCCCTTTTGAATTGCAGTAAGGGCAGGACTGCTCTGAGAGGCTCAGACGGCGGAACGCCTGGCCAAACCACTCCTGGTCTGAGATTTTTATTTCTTTGAGCTTGCAAAACAGATTGAAAATGCGTATCATAATATCTGGATACCTCCTTCGGGATGTATTTGGGAAAAGAGGGAACCGGTTCTTGCCAGGAAGGGGTTCCTTCTTTTTTATTATAATTCTGTCTGTAAAGAGAAAAGAGCATGCAGGAAATCACAGCATACTCTCATCATACTTCTCATCCATCTATTCTTACTATCTGATTTTTTCTTTTGATCTCTGTCTTTTATAAAAAATCGCTCTACATCTGACGGACAGAAACCGCATATAAGGCTGTGCATGAGGGTAAGTCTGCAATACAAGATGAAGCCCGATAGCTACACGGAATCATGTGCAGTAAATGCGGCAGGTGGATGGAGGGAAAGAAACGTGTGTTTTGCAGGAACAGTAATAACGCGAATACGGCTACACCGATCAGCAGACACAATGCGGGGTGAAGTTTGAAAAAGTGATTGCAGCACACGCCTGCGATAATACCGAGTGAAATACTGTCAAAAATGATGATATGACCGACAAACAGTCCCCTTATTTTATGAAATGCAGCTATCGCATAAAGCGCGGATAGCGTTCATCATCGTTTCCCATGTAATACCCGTCGCATAGCTGTTTTTCTTTTGATAGCTTTCCCAAAACTCCCGCATAGCAGCATTTTCTTCGATTTCGTCTAAAATACGGCGATACTCCGGCAGCACCTTTTCACTGTCCCTTTTGCGGCAGGTTGCCGCAAGCGCGGCGGCAAGCGTTTTGTGTCAATCTTCATTCCCGCGTGTTGCAGGATATATAAGTCATAAAAATCCCGCAGACGGGTATTGAAGATCGTCCGGGTCAATACCGTTTCAATTTTTTCTGCAAGCACCGTTTCCAGCGTGTATGCCCACAATGAAATATATCGTTGCTCAAACATCAGCTTGTAGTGATATGTAATCTCGGCAGGTGTTACCACGTCCCCCGTTGATATGTCGATTTTCAGCGGGATTTTCGTTGTGTCTAAAAATGCGTCGAGGGAAAGGCGCACACCGCCGTACTCCGCTTCGTCCATGATATTTGAAACGTCTTTCATCTCAAAACGGATATTGTCGTCAATCGGTGTGGCGGCGATTTCTTCTACAATCTGTTTTGCGTGTTCGCAGTCAAGAGGAAAATTGCGGATTGTGGTATCAATATCCATTGTCGCCCGGTTGTCCAGACCTACCATAGCGGAAACAAGCATACCGCCTTTTAGGATAAAGTTGTCCTTATACTTTGAAAGGGCGACACGTTCTAAAAAGCGTTCCATAGCATAATTTCGGATTAACAGTTGCGATTTGCCGCTGTCCCCCTTTGCCATGTTGCGAATTAAATCTTTTAGCTGTCTTGATGTTTTGATCATTAGAATAGTACCCCCATTGTTTCCCGGATTTTCTTTTCAAGCTGCATAGCCTTTGCATACTCCATAAGGCGGTTGAGGTTTTTATCTTTTCGCTTCATAAACTCCACTATCGCATAATTAAAAGCGGAAATATCCATATAAGCCTGTTTGCGGATTATATCACAAATGGTACGCTCCAAATCGTAAACAGCGATCGAATGTCCGGCCGGAGAGGGCATTTGACAAATGCCCAACGTGTGCCACTCCTTTTTTACATAAACAATCTTCACACCTTTTTCTGCAAGCGTCGGGCTGTTATATTTTGCCGGTACAGTTACCGTAAGCGGCATTGGCTCCATTTCTGCGAGATCGTGCAGGTACAGTGCGGTCTCGTGGGAGTATATCGCTTTGGGGATTTGGGCTTGCAGCAAATACATTTCATCAGCCCATGCAGAGGGCGAAAGGTAAATCCCATGCGCAGCCTTTTCAAGCCCCGCGCTTTTTGCATATTTGTAAAATGTTTCTTTGGAAATGCCAGCGGCGACAACATCAGCCGTTTTCAAAATGCCATTGTTTTCCGCAAGCAATTTTTCAATCGCGTTTTTCTTCAAAAAAGTTCACCAACTTTCATACGGATAGTATATCGCAAGGACCGTATAAAAGTCAATTTGTAGTTTCAAAACCTTTGCTTTTTGCAGCCTGTTTCAGATTATGGATTTTTGCCCACCGTTTAAAGCCCGCCGATTGTTGGGCTTTAATGCTGTTTTCAATATCGACGACAAGCCGGATTTTTTATCTTCCCGCAGCGTCTTTGCGCGGGTAAACCGTCCCTGTCGCGTTGGCGCGTTTGGCAATCTGGTTGATGTTCCGGCTCACCGCTTGCTTTCCGGGGTATAGGTAAAGCCTTTAAATACCGGATACAATCGATGTAAACATAAAAAAAGCGGGTCGAGAACTTTTCGCTCTCGACCCGTCTTCTTTATTTCTGATTCTCTTTTGAGTGTTCCAGCATCTTCATGGCGCGGACCTTCAGCGGCAGACCGAACAGAGTGATGAACCCGTCTGCGTCGTGGTGGTCGTACATATCGCCTGTGGTGAAGCTTGCAAGTGACTCGCTGTAGAGTGAGTACGGGGAAGTCTCGCCGGCTTTGATAATGTTGCCCTTGTACAGTTTGAACTTCACTTCGCCGGTCACATACTGCTGGGTCACTTCTACGAATGCGCGGATGGCTTCGCACAGCGGCGTGAACCATTTCCCTTCGTATACGACCTGAGCCAGCTTGTTCCCCATCTCTTTCTTGACTTCATAAGTCGCGCGGTCGAGGATGAGCTCTTCCAGCTGCTGGTGTGCGGCCATGAGGATCGTGCCGCCCGGCGTCTCGTATACGCCGCGGGACTTCATGCCGACGACGCGGTTCTCTACGATATCCACGATGCCGATGCCGTGTTTTCCGCCCAGGCGGTTCAGCTCTTTGATGATGTCGGCGACTTTCATTGTTTTTCCGTTGATGGTCTTCGGCACGCCTGCCTCAAATGTCATTGTCACGTATTCCGGTTCGTCCGGAGCATTTTCCGGTGATACGCTCAGGACGAGCAGGTCATCGTAGTTCGGCTCCACAGACGGGTCTTCCAGCTCCAGGCCTTCATGGCTGATGTGCCACAGATTGCGGTCGCGGCTGTAGCTGTGCTTCGTATCGAAGGGAAGGTCGGTGCCGTGGGCTTTGCAGGATGCGATCGCATCTTCGCGGGGCTGCATGGTCCAGAGATCTGTCATACGCCAGGGAGCGATGATCTTGATATCCGGAGCCAGCGCCTTGATGCCCAGCTCGAAACGGATCTGGTCGTTCCCTTTCCCGGTAGCGCCGTGGCAGATGGCGACAGCGCCTTCCTTGCGGGCGATCTCCACCAGCTTTTTCGCGATGGCGGGACGCGCCATGGAAGTGCCGAGAAGATATGCGTTTTCATAGACAGCGCCTGCTTTGACACAGGGCATGATAAAGTCTTCCGCAAATTCGTCCACAATGTTTTCAATATATAACTTGGATGCGCCGGAGAGTTTCGCGCGCTCGTCCAGTCCGTCCAGCTCCTCGCCCTGTCCGCAGTCGATGCAGCAGCAGATGACGTCGTAGCCGAATGTCTCTTTCAGCCACGGAATGATGGCTGTCGTGTCAAGTCCTCCTGAATAGGCCAAAACAACTTTTTCTTTACTCATTTCAAATTGCCTCCTGAATGTATTTTTATTAATTTTACAGCCTGTCTGTTGCATTTGGGCTGTACCTGTATGTTTCCGCTTTATGTAAGCCAGAAAATACTATACAACATTATTAATAATTATGCAAGCATAAAAAACTAAAAATAAAAATATGCATCATAAATGCATAAAAATACATAAAATACATTGCGAAATGTATAAGGGAGAAACGGGCGGAGAACGGATCCGGCGGAGACGGCATAAACTGAGATATAAGGAAAGGACGGAGGAACTGTGTATGGCTACGCTCAGTCTGTGCATGATCGTCAGAAATGAAGAAGAGGTGCTTGGCAGATGCCTGGAAAGCGTAAAGGATCTGGCGGATGAGGTCATTATCGTGGATACCGGGTCTGATGACCGAACGAAAGAGATCGCGGCGCGCTTTACAGACCGGATCTTTGATTTTGAATGGCGCGACGACTTCTCTGCGGCCCGCAATTTCGCTTTTTCAAAAGGGACAAAGGATTTTCTCATGTGGCTGGACGCGGATGATGTGATCCCCCGGGAAGAGGCAGAGCGGTTTAAGAGATTTAAGGAAACGCTTGCACCGGATACGGATGTGGCGATGATGCCTTATGCGGTTTCTTTTGATGAGGCGGGGCGGAGTACATTTACCTATTACAGAGAACGCATTGTGCGGAACCATGCGGGCTATCGTTTCCAGGGCAGGGTGCACGAGGCGGTCACGCCGTCGGGGAAGATCGTTTATTCAGACATCCGGGTGGAGCATCATAAGGAAAAGACGTCGGACAGCGGCCGGAATCTGAGGATCTATGAAGAAATGGAGCGGGCAGGGGAGCGGTTCGACAGCCGGGCGCTCTATTACTATGGCCGGGAGCTTCTGTATCACCGGAAATATAAGAAAGCCACGGATATGCTGGAACAGTTCCTGGGCCGTCCGGACGGCTGGATCGAGAACCGGATCGACGCGGCCCGGAAGCTTGCCGGCTGTTATTACGGGATGGGAGATGAGAGGGCGGCCCTTGGATGGCTGTTCCGCACATTTGAATACGACGTCCCGAGAGGGGAAGCCTGCTGCGACCTGGGCCGGCATTTTATGGAAAGGGGGAAGTACGGCCAGGCGGCGTTCTGGTATAAAGAGGCGCTGAATGCGAAAAAGGAGGCACAGTCCGGTGCGTTTACAGAAGAAGACTGTTACGGCTTCCTC